>JADLES010000071.1 GCA_020845995.1 Burkholderiales bacterium
ACGCCGAGGACCTGTCGCACATGTACTTCGGCCAGGGCATCGCGGTGCGCCTGTCGGGCCTCTTTGACACGCACCCGCCGGTGGAGGAGCGCATCCAGCGCGTGCATTCGCGCTTCGACCGCGAGGGCTATCGCAGGAGCAGGGCGAGAGCGGGCACGGAAGCGTCTTCGGCTCCTGAACAGATTGAGAAGGGCATTTCCCGGAAAGACGCTGCGGCCGCCGTCCTCATCAGCGCCGCCACCGCATCGTCCGGCCGGCGCGGCGCCGACGCGGGCGCCCAGTGGGGCCGCTCGGCGGGCGAGAGCGCGGAACTCGTCGGCTCGATGGACGGCGCCAAGGTCGACTACGCGGCGCGCCTGCTCGCGGCGCTGCCGCGCGAGCTGCGCGAGGGTTTGCGCGAAGCGCGGGGCGCGAGCGCGGCCATGGTGGCGCTACTGCTTGCGCCCAAGGAAGAAGTGATGAAAGTCCAGCTGGAAGCGCTCGCCGCGAAAGGCCTGGGCACGCTCGCGGAGAGCGCGCGCCGCGCCGCCGCGCTCACCCGGCGCCTGGGGGCGGCGTTTCACATGCCGGTGATCGACCTGGCGCTGCCCGCGATCAAGGCCGCGCCGGAGGGCACGCGCAAGGAACTGCTCGCCGCGCTGGAGGCCGTCATCCAGGCCGACCGGCGCGTGTCGCTGCACGAGTTCGTGGTGCTCACCATGCTGCGCAACCAGCTCGCGCCCGGCGGCAAGGCCGCGGGCAGCCGGAAAATCGTCGACCTGCAGTTCGACGCGATCACCCTGCTGTCGCTGGTCGCGCACGCCGGCACCCGCCAGGACGCGACCGGCGCGCGCGCCGACGCACTGCAGGCGGCGATGCGCGCTGGCACCAAGGAAATGGGCCTGGCTGAAGTGCCGCCCTCGGCGAGCCTGACCCTGCAGCGCGCCGCCGGCGCGCTGGAATCGCTCAAGCAGCTCGCGCCGATGCAGAAAGCGGTGCTGGTGAAGGGGCTGTTCGCCACGGTCAGCTTCGATGGCACGATCCGCGTGGTGGAAGCCGAGTTGATGCGCCTGGTGGGCGCGGTGCTCGACTGCCCGCTGCCGCCCTTGCTCGAATCGGTCGATCCCGCGACGCTCGCCGCGTGACGAGCCACGCGGCACTCGAGTCGGCGCTGCGCGAGGCGCTCGCCGGGAAGGGGTGCGGCGAAGTCCGCTTCGACGCGGGCGCGCGCGCGATCTACGCTTCCGACGCTTCCAACTACCGCCAGGTGCCGATCGGCGTGGTGCTGCCGAGGACGATCGATGACCTCGTCGCCGCGGTCGCCGCCTGCCGCGCGCACGGCGCGCCGGTGCTCGCGCGCGGCGGCGGCACTTCGCTGTGCGGCCAGACGGTGAACGTGGCGGTGGTGGTCGATGCCTCCAAGTACCTCGACCGGGTGCTGGCGCTCGATCCGGCGGCGCGCACGGCGCGCGTGGAGCCGGGCGTCGTTTGCGACACGCTGCGCGCGGCGGCCGAGCGGCACGGCCTCACCTTCGGGCCGGACCCCGCGACGCACTCGCGCTGCACGCTGGGCGGCATGATCGGCAACAACTCCTGCGGCGCGCACTCGGTCATGGCGGGCAAGACCGCCGAGAACATCGAGGCGCTGGAAGTGCTGACCTACGACGGCGCGCGCTTCTGGTGCGGGCCGACGAGCGACGAGGAGTTCACGCGTATCGTTTCGGCGGGTGGGCGGCGGGCGGAGATTTATTCGGGCCTGCGAAACCTCGCCGCCAAGTACGGTGACTTGATTCGAGAAGGATTTCCGAAGATAAGGAGACGCGTTTCCGGCTACAACCTCGACCAGTTGCTGCCCGAGAATGGCTTTCACGTCGCGCGCGCGCTGGTCGGCTCGGAAGGCACTTGCGCGCTGACGCTGCAGGCGCAGACGCGCCTGGTCGCCAGTCCGCGCGAGCGCGTGCTGTTGGTCGCCGGCTTCGAGGACATCTACCGCGCGGGGGACGCCGTGCCGCGGGTGCTGGCGGCGAAGCCGATCGCCTGCGAGGGGCTCGACACCGGCATCATCGGCGGCCTGCGCGAGCGCGGCCTCAAGCTGGACGACATCGCGCTGCTGCCCGCCGGCAACGCCTGGCTGATGATCGAATTCGGGGCCGACACGAGGGACGAAGCGGTCAGCCAAGCAGCGGCTCTGCAGAAATCCCTGGGAGGGGATCTCCTGGAGGAAAAGTCGCTGATCAATCGTCTCTGGGCAATCCGCGAGACGGGCTCCTCGGCGACCGCGCTGAGACTCAAGAGCGAGGACGGCCCGGACCCGATCGTGGGCTGGGAGGACGCGGCGGTGGACCCGCTGCGCCTGGGCGACTACCTGCGCGAATTCCAGAAGCTGGTGGACCGCTACGGCTACCGCACCTCGCTCTACGGCCATTTCGGCGACGGCTGCATCCACGCGCGCATCAATTTCGAGCTGCGCACGCCGCAGGGCCTGGCGCGCTGGCGCGAGTTCCTGCGCGAGGCGGCGCGGCTGGTGGTCGGCTACGG
>JADLES010000072.1 GCA_020845995.1 Burkholderiales bacterium
GCCGTCGGCGAGGGCGACGAAAGTGTCGTCGAGATCCATGGCGCGAATATTCACCCAAAAGGATGAATATGTCAAGCCCGCCTGCACAAGGCGGTCAGGGAAGCGGCACGAGCTCCATGCCGTCCCGGCGCGTTCGGCATTGCGGCGCGAGAGCGCGGCCATGTCCGGGTTGTACTCGATGCCGAGCGCGCGCAACTGGCGCCGACAATGGAACATGGCGGAGCGGGATGGTACCCGTTCCGCCTTGCGCCTGGCTGAAGCGTCGGGGCTAGCGGGGGCGGGGTCCGCCGCCGTGCGACCCGCTGCTGCGCGGGGCGGGGCCGGAGCGGGTCGAGGCCGCAGTGCGGACGTGGTGCGTCGCGCGCGGCGCGTGGTGCTGGTCGCGGTGTTTCAGCCGGGCGCGGACCGCGGGGCGGTAATAGGCCGGGAAGTAGGACGCGCGATACGCGTAAGGCGCGTAAGAGTAGGCGTAGGGGTAGTAGGAGTACGCGTAGGTGCTGTTGGCCGCGTACGCGGCCTGTGCGGCGGCTTGGGCAGCCTGGGCATCCTGCGCGGCCTGCTGGGCGAGCATGACCTGCTGGCGGCGCTGCCAGTCGCGCTCCTCTTCGAGCGCCTGCTGGGCGAAGCGGCGCTCGGCAGCGGCGCGGATGGCGGGGTCCATGCCCATCACGGAGATCTTTTCCTCCACCGCCTCGGACCTGCCGGCCGCATCCGGCGGGGGCACGTTGGTGTAGGTGATTCTGCCGTTCTCGTCCACCAGCCGATAGACCTCCGCCTGCACCGGGAGGGCGGCGCCAAGCAGGAGCGTGGCGATCAGGAGGGGGCGCGTTTCCATGCGGCGAGCATAGTCCCGCCGCCGCGCCGCGGGCGGACTTTTACATCTGGTTACGCCCTGCGAAGGCTCGTTACTGCGCCGGGACGGTGACCGTCAGCTCGCGCAGGATGCCGCCGCCCTCGACGCTGCCGCTGACCTTGCCTTCGCCGCGCATGCGCCGCTCGCAGTAGCCGCGCTCGGCGGGGTCCTTGTGCGCCTCGCAGCGGGCGAACTTGTTGCGCTCGAAGTCGGCGCCGGCGGCGAGCTCGCCGCGCCGCGCCTGGTCGCGCGCGGCGTAGGCTTCGCGCCGGCAGTTGCGGTGCGCATCGGCGTCGGCGATCTTCTGGCAGGCGGCAAGCTCGCGCTGGAACGCGGCGGTGATGGCGGGATCGGCCTTGCCGGCGCCGTGCGCGGCGCCCGCGGCGATGAGCGCGATCGCCGCCAGCGGAACGGGGGACATCAGGGCCAGGGTCATGGCAATCGTCGTCCGGGCTGGTGATGACCCGGGTTGGACCGCGACGGCCGTCGATGGTTCGCGCCTAGGTACAATTGGCGCAGTGCGTGATCTTATGTTGTACATCTCCGATCCAGCGAAGTTCGGCATTGGCATTGCCGCCGCCCTTTTTTTCGGCATCCTGCTGTGCCTGGCGGTAGGGCGCTGGATCGGCAAACGCGCGCTCACCAGCTATGGCGGCACCGGGTCGCAGCCCATCGGCTCGCTGGAAACCGCGGTGTTCGCGCTGATGGGACTGCTGATTGCCTTCACGTTCTCGGGCGCGCTGGAGCGCTTCGACCTGCGCCGCGCCCAGGTGGTCACGGAGGCGAACGCGATCGGCACTGCCTGGCTGCGCCTCGATCTGCTGCCCGCCGAGGACCAGCCGAAGCTGCGCGAGGTGTTCCGCGCCTATGTGGACTCGCGCATCGCCACCTATGACAAGCTGCCCGACGTCGCGGCGGCGCAGGCCGAGGTCGCGCGCTCGCAGGTGCTGCAGTCGGAGATCTGGAAAATGGCGGTGGCGGGCGCCACCCGGCCGGCGGTGCGCCCCGGCACGGAGGGGCTGGTGCTTGATGCGCTCAATCAGATGTTCGACATCACGACCACGCGGGTAGCCGCCACGCAGATTCATCCGCCGGCGGTCGTCTACTGGATGCTGGTCGGCCTTGCGCTCGCCGCGGCGCTGCTCGCGGGCTACCAGTCGGCGGGCGAGAAAGTCATCGACTGGATGCACCAGATGAGCTTCGCCGCGATCGTCTCGCTCACGGTCTACGTGATCCTGGACATCGAATACCCGCGCATGGGGCTGGTGCGCCTGGACGCGATCGACGAGTTGCTGGTCAACGTGCGCGCCGGGATGAAATGACGCGGCGCTGACTAGCGCAGTTCCAGGCTCTTGCCGTTCATCCGCCCCTGGTAGGTCTTGCCGCCGGCGGTGAAGCTGACGTCCTCGCCTTTCACCTTGCCCTCCAGCGCGTAAGTGCGGCCATCCGCGGTCAGGGTGCCCGTGAGCATCTGGAACTGCTGCTTGAGCACCAGGTCGCCCTGCTTGAGCTTGTAGCTGCCCTCGACGTGCGCCGGGACGATCCACAGGTGCGCCGTGCACCAGGAGGCGGTGCAGCCGTCCTTCTCTTCCAGCGTAACGGTCTGGTCGGTTTTCCAGTCGTCCATGGTGAAGCTGTTGGAGACCACGCGGGTGCCGGGCTTGAGCGCGAGGATTTTCGGCCGCAGCTTCAGGTTGATGTCCGGCAACAGGAACATGGTGATCACGGTGGCTTTGGAGAAGTCGGTGGCGAAGAGATCGGCCTTGACGAACGTCGCCTTGGCCTGGACGTTCTCCCGGGCGGCGTTGCGCCGGGAGAGCTCGACCATGTCCGGGTTGTACTCCACGCCCATGGCGCGTGCGCCGCGCTTGGCGGCGGTGATGACGGTGCGCCCGTCGCCGGAGCCCAGGTCCATGACGAAATCGGACGGGGTGACCTTGGCCAGGTCCAGCATCCTGTCCACGAGAACCTGCGGGGTCGGCACCCAGACCACGTCCTTGCCCGCCTGGCCGGAGGTGGGCTCGAAGGTGGCGGCTTTCTGCGCCAGCGCGGGGGGCACGGCGCAGGCAAGGGCGAGCGCGAGGGCGGCGCGGCGGACGACGGTTGCGGTCATGCGGGAGCTCCGGAGTCTGAAAAGGCGCACATTATGCATGTAGGACCGGCCAGTGTTCGCTACACTGCGCCCCTGAACGCAAAGGACATGTGAACCATGCAGAAAGCCGTCCGCAAGTTGAGGGCCGTGGCCGATCCGGGCGAGTGGAGTCCGGCCGAGTCCGCGGAGCTCTACGGCATCCGCAACTGGGGCGCCGGCTACTTCGACATCAACGAGGCGGGCGAGGTGACCGTCAGCGTGCCCGCCGAGGGCAAGCTGGCCACGGTGAGCCTGATGGAGATCATCGAGGGCATGAAGCAGCGCGGGCTGCAGATGCCGGTGCTGCTGCGCCTGGACAACCTGCTGGAAGCGCAGATCGCGCTGCTCAACGACAGCTTCAACAAGGCCATCCAGACCGCCGGCTACCAGGCCGAGTACCGGGGCGTGTACCCGATCAAGGTCAACCAGCAGTGCGCCGTGATCGAGGAGATGGCGCGCGTCGGCCTGCGGTACGGCCATGGCCTGGAGGCGGGCTCGAAGGCCGAGCTGCTCATCGCGCTCGCGCACCTCGACCCGGAGAAGGGCTACATCATCTGCAACGGCTACAAGGACGAGGAGTTCGTCGACCTCGCCCTGCAGGCGCTGCGCCTGGGCTTTCGGTGCCATATCGTGCTGGAAACGCCCACCGAGCTGCCGATCATCCTGGAAGCATCCAGGCGCCTGGGCGTGCGGCCGATGCTGGGGGTGCGCGTCAAGCTCGCCGCCAAGGTAGAGGGGCACTGGAACGAGTCCTCGGGCGACCGCAGCCTGTTCGGCCTCACCACCGCGCAGTGCGTGGAGCTGATCGACGCGCTGCGCGAGGCGGGCCTGCTCGACTGCCTGCAGCTGCTGCACTACCACCTGGGCTCGCAGATCCCCAACATCCGCGACATCCGCGCCGGCGTGCAGGAGGCCTGCCGCTACTACGCGGCGCTGCGCCAGGAGGGCGCGGCGCTGGGCTACCTGGATCTGGGCGGGGGCCTGGGCGTGGATTACGACGGTTCGCAGACCAACTCGCACCACAGCAAGAATTATTCGCTCGACGAGTACTGCACCGACGTGATCGAGACCATCATGAGCACGCTCGGGCCCGCGGGCGTGCCGCACCCGGTGATCGTCACCGAGTCGGGCCGGGCGACGGTCGCCTATTCGTCGATCCTGCTGTTCAATATCCTCGATGTCACCAGCTACGAGCCGGCGGACGCGCCGCCGGCGGTCGCCGAGGACGAGCACGAGCTGGTGAAGAACCTGCGCGAGGTGCTGAACGGGGTCACCGCCAAGACCGCCAAGGAGTGCTACAACGACGCCAACTTTTACCGCGAGGAGATCAGGGAGCTCTTTCGCCGCGGGCAGATCCGGCTGCGCTCGCTGTCGCTGGCGGAGAACATCTACCTGCACATCGTCTGGGCGATCATCGCCGTGCTGCAAAAGGTGAAACGCCCGCCGGCCGGCTTCGAGGGGCTGGAAGAGTCGCTCGCCGACATCTACTACGGCAACTTCTCCGTGTTCCAGTCGCTGCCCGACGTCTGGGCGATCGAGCAGGTGTTCCCGGTGATCCCGGTGCATCGGCACGACGAGGCGCCAACGCGCCGCGCGGTGCTCGCCGACATCACCTGCGACTCCGACGGCAAGATCGACCGCTTCATCGAGTCGGGCGGCATGAAGCACACGCTGCCGGTGCACACCTGGCAGGAGGGCAAGCCCTACTACTTCGGCGTGTTCCTGGTGGGCGCCTACCAGGAGACGCTGGGGGACCTGCACAACCTGATGGGCGACACCAACGTCGCCAGCGTGCGCGTGCACGGCGACGGCTCGTTCGAATTCGTGCGCGAGATGTCCGGGGATTCGATCTCGGACGTGCTTTCCTACGTCGAGTACCAGCCGCAGCAGCTGCTCGAGCGCCTGCGCAAGACCGCCGAGCTGGCGGTGCGCAGGGAACGCATCTCGCTCGCGCAGCGCCAGGAGATCCTCGAGTCGTTCGCCGCCAGCCTGCGCGGCTACACCTACTACGAAGACTAGACGGAGAGCGGCGACATGGCGAAGGTCCTGATCGTCGGCGCGGGCGGCGTCGGCCAGGTGGTGGCGCACAAGTGCGCGCAGTTGCCGGAAGTGTTCTCCGACATTACGCTCGCCAGCCGCACCGAGGCGAAGTGCAGGAAGATCGCCGCCCAGATCGAGCGGCCGATCCGCACCGCGCAGGTGGACGCGGACGACGTGCCGCAGATGATCCGGCTGATCGAGCGCGTGCAGCCGAAGATCGTCATCAACGTCGCGCTGCCCTACCAGGACCTGCACATCATGGACGCCTGCCTCGCCACGGGCGTGGACTACCTGGATACCGCCA
This sequence comes from Burkholderiales bacterium, assembly GCA_020845995.1. Lineage (GTDB taxonomy): Bacteria > Pseudomonadota > Gammaproteobacteria > Burkholderiales > SG8-39 > RBG-16-66-20. The sequence goes on from JADLES010000072.1 coordinate 5,329, forward strand.
ATTACGAACCGCTGGACGAGGCCAAGTTCGAGTACAAGTGGCAGTGGGCCTACCACGATCGCTTCAAGGAGAAGGGCATCATGGCGCTGCTGGGGTCCGGCTTCGACCCGGGCGTCACCAACGTCTACACCGCGCACCTGCACAAGCACGAATTCGACGAAATCGAGTATCTCGACATCGTCGATGCCAACGCCGGCAGCCACGGCCAGCCTTTCGCGACCAATTTCAATCCCGAGATCAATATCCGCGAAATCACGCAACGGGGCCGTTTCTGGGAGAAGAATGCCTGGCAGGAAACGGATCCGCTTTCCGTAAAGCGTACCTTCGATTTCCCGGAAGGCATCGGGCCGATGAACATCTACCTCCTCTACCACGAGGAGCTGGAATCGATCGCCAGGCACTACCCGAAATTGAAGCGCGCGCGCTTCTGGATGACCTTTTCGGAGAACTACCTCAACCACCTGCGCGTGCTGCAGAACGTGGGCATGACGCGGATCGAGCCGGTGCGCTTCCAGGGCGTGGACATCGTGCCGATCCAGTTCCTCAAGGCGCTGCTGCCGGATCCGGCGAGCCTGGGGCCGCTCACCAAGGGCCGCACCTGCATCGGCGTGGTGGCGACGGGCACGAGGGGCGGCAAGCGCAAGACCGCCTTCATCTACAACATCTGCGACCACGAGGCCGCCTACCGCGAGGTCAAGTCGCAGGCGATCTCCTACACCACCGGCGTGCCCGCGGCGGTGGGCGCGGAAATGATGCTCACCGGCAAGTGGCGCGGCAAGGGCGTGTTCAACATGGAGCAGTTCGACCCCGACCCTTTCCTCGAGGTGATCGGCCCGCGCGGCCTGCCCTGGAAAGTGGTCCCGCTCGATGCACCCATGGAGTAGCAAGAACGGCGCTCACGCCGTGCGATTCAGCCGGCTGGATACCCGCCGGCTGCCTTCGCCGTGCTTCGTGGTGGACGAGGTCGCGGTCGAGGAAAATCTAGAACTTTTGAGTCAGGTTCAACGGCAAAGCGGGGCGAAAATCCTGCTCGCGCTCAAGGCGTTCTCGATGTGGAGCCTGGGGCCGCTGGTGGCGAAGCACCTCTCGGGCACCTGCGCGAGCGGCGTGCACGAGGCGCGGCTCGGGCGCGAGCATTTCGGCGGCGAGGTGCACACCTATTCGGCGGCGTACACGGAAAAGGACCTGAAGGAGGTCCTCAAGCTGTCGGATCATGTCGTTTTCAATACCCCGGCTCAATGGAAGCGGTTTCGTTCTATTTGCGCTGCAGGGAAAAAATATGGATTGAGAGTAAACCCTGAACATTCTGAAGGTCATACCGCCTTGTATGACCCCTGTGCACCGTTCTCGCGCCTCGGCACGCCGCGCGCCGCCATTCAGCCGGGAGATCTCGACGGCCTCACCGGGCTGCACTTCCACACGCTCTGCGAGCAGGATTTCCCGCCGCTCGAGCGCACGCTGCAGGCGTTCGAGGAGAAGTTCGGGCCGCTGATGAAGGGGATGCAGTGGGCGAACTTCGGCGGCGGCCACCACATCACGCGCCCGGGATACCAGGTTGATGCTTTGATCGGCCTGGTAAAGAAATTCTCGGAAAAATACAAAGTCCAGGTGTATCTGGAACCCGGGGAAGCAGTCGCCTACCACTCGGGCGTGCTGGTCGCCGAGGTTCTCGACATCATGGACAACGGCATGCCGATCGCGATCCTGGACACATCGGCCACCTGCCACATGCCCGACACGCTGGAGATGCCGTACCGCGCGCAGATCATCGGCGCGGCCGAGGCCGGCGCAAAGAAGCGCACCTACCGCCTGGGCGGGCAGTCCTGCCTCGCGGGCGACGTGATCGGCGACTACTCCTTCGACCGGCCGCTCGCGGTGGGCGAGCGCCTGGTGTTCGAGGACATGGCCTACTACACGATGGTCAAGACCACCACCTTCAACGGCGTGCGCCTGCCCTCGATCGCGATCTGGAACTCCGAGAGCGATTCGATCCGGGTGGTGCGAAACTTCGGCTACGAGGATTTCAAGGGCAGGCTGTCGTGAGGTTCTTCGCATCGGCGATCCCGGCGCTGAAGCCGGAGCGGGCCCTGTTCCACGTGCTTCCCGTGCCCTACGAGAAGACGGTCTCGTACGGCAACGGCACCGCCAGGGGCCCGGCGGCGATCATCGCGGCCTCCTCGCAGCTGGAACGTTTCGACGGCACCAGCGACCCCGGCGCCGAGGGCATCTACACCTGGCCCGTGCTCGACTGCTCGGGGAAGGCCGGGAAGGTGATCGACAGGATCGCTTTTTCGGTCGAACGGATCCTGAGAATGAAAAAAATCCCGGTCGTCCTCGGCGGCGAGCATACGGTCACCTGGGGCGTGATCAAGGGTTACCTCGATGCCGGCGTGAAGGACTTCGGCGTGGTGCAGATCGATGCGCACGCGGACCTGCGCGATGCCTACGAGGGCGACCGGTACAGCCACGCGTGCGTGATGCGCCGCGTGGTGGAGGCGGGCGTGCCGCTGGTGCAGCTCGGCTGCCGCGCCTACTGCGAGGAGGAACGGGAGGCGCGCAAGAAATACAAGGTCTTGTCGTTCGACGGGGTTGATCTTGTCCCTCCCGGCATCGACAGGATCAAACTGCCGAAAACCTTTCCTTCCAGGATTTTTTTCACGCTCGATGTCGACGGCATGGACCCCTCCGTGCTGCCCGCCACCGGCACGCCGGTGCCCGGGGGGCTGGGCTGGTACCAGACGCTGGGACTGTTCGCATCGGTGGCGGGCCAGCGGCGCATCATCGGCTTCGACATCATGGAGTTCGCGCCCATCAAGGGCTTCCACGCCTACGATTTCACCGCGGCGCTGCTCGCCTACAAGCTGATGGGGATCGTGGCGCGCGGCAGCGCGCGGGTTCGGCGCGCAGCGCGGCGGGGCGGGCGATGAAGTTCGCCATCGTCCCGGTGACGCCCTTCCAGCAGAACTGCTCGATCCTCGTCGACGAGGCGAGCGGCAAGGCCGCGGTGGTGGATCCGGGCGGCGACCTCGAACGCGTGCTGGAGGCGCTTGGCCGGACGGGCGCGAGCCTGGAGAAGATCCTCCTCACGCACGGGCACCTCGATCACTGCGCGGGCGCGGCGGAATTGCGCCGGCGCACGGGCGCGCCGATCGAGGGACCGCAGCGCGAAGACCGGTTCTGGATCGAACAGCTGCCGCGCGCGGCCGCGCAGCATGGCTTCCCCCCGGCCGAAGCCTTCGAGCCGGACCGCTGGCTGGAGGAGGGCGACACGGTGACGGTGGGCGGCGCCGAGCTGCAAGTGCGGCACTGCCCGGGCCACACGCCGGGGCACGTGGTCTTCTTCAGCCCGCAGGAGCGCGTGGCGATCGTCGGCGACGTTCTCTTCGCGGGATCCATCGGGCGCACCGATTTCCCGCGCGGCGATCACGCGGCGCTGCTGCGCTCGATCACGCAAAAGCTCTGGCCGCTGGGCGGGGACGTCGCCTTCGTGCCGGGCCACGGGCCGGTGTCCACCTTCGGCGAGGAGCGCGAAAGCAACCCGTTCGTGTCGGACGCCGCTCTCGCGGGCGAATAGATTCGGGCAAGGTTCAGGGAGAAGCACATGAAGACCAGAATCACAGAAATGCTCGGCATCCAGTATCCGATCATCCAGGGCGGCATGCAGTGGGTGGGGTACGCCGAGCTCGCCTCGGCGGTGTCGAACGCGGGAGGTCTCGGCATCCTCACCGCCCTCACGCAGCCCACGCCGGAGGACCTCCGCAAGGAGATCGCGCGCTGCCGCGAGATGACCGACAAGCCGTTCGGCGTCAACATGACCATCCTGCCGACCATCAAGCCGCCGCCCTACGCGGAGTACATGCAGGCGATCTTCGAATCGGGCATCAAGATCGTCGAGACCGCGGGGAACAACCCGCGTGACTTCGCGCCAAAGTTCAAGGAGCACGGCATCACGATCCTGCACAAGTGCACCTCGGTCCGGCATGCGCTCTCGGCCGAGAAGCACGGCGTCGACGTGATCTCGATCGACGGCTTCGAGTGCGCCGGCCACCCGGGCGAGGACGACGTGCCGAACCTGATCCTGGTCCCGGCGGCGGTGCGCGCCTGCGGGATCCCCGTGATCGCCTCGGGCGGGATCGCCGACGGCGCCCAGATGGCGGCCTGCCTCGCCATGGGCGCGCAGGGCGTCAACATGGGCACGCGCTTCATGTGCACGAAGGAAGCGCCGATCCACGACAAGGTCAAGCAGGCCCTCGTCAATGCGGGCGAGCGCGACACCAATCTCATTTTCCGCACGATGCGCAATACCTCGCGCGTGCTGAAGAACGCGGTGTCCGACGAGGTGGTGGCGATGGAAAGGAAGGGCGCGGCCTTCGAGGAGGTGAAGCACCTGGTCGCGGGCGCGCGCGGGCGCAATGCGATGAAGACGGGCGAGGTGGACGCCGGCATCGTCAGCGCCGGCATGGTGGTGGGCCTGATCAAGGACGTGCCCAGCTGCAGGGAACTGATCGAGCGCATGGTGCGCGAATGCCGCGAGGCGCTGGCGGCGGCGGCGCGCATGGCTGCATGAGCAGGCACGCGCGTCGCCTGTTCCTGGTGGTGATGGTGGCGCTCGCGGCCGGCGGCGGGAGCTGCTCGGGCCAATACCTCATCACCAACCAGGAAAATTACTACACCTACGAGCGCCCGTTCACCGACGCGGCCGCGGCCCAGGTGCGCAAGGACGCCGACGAACTGTGCCGCAGGCGCAACCGGGTGGCGATCCAGGTGAGCGACGTCTGCGAGATGACCCGGTGCTTCACCAACTTCCAGTGCGTGAGCCAGGGCGAGCTGCCGCAGGTGGTGCGCTGAACCTTGATTTGCATCATGCCGCGCGCAGGGCGGGATGCGAGACTTGGAGCATGCTCTCCGAAAGCGTGATGCAGGCGCTGCGCACGGTCGAGGACCCCGAGGCCGGCATGAACGTGGTCGACCTCGGCCTCGTCTACGACGTGTCGGTCGACGCCGAGCGCGTGCGCGTGGCGATGACCATGACCTCGCCCTCCTGCCCGATGGCGCCCTACATCGTCGACGAGGCGACGGCCGCGGTGCGCGGCGTGCTGCCCGAGGGATTCGAGGCCGAGGTGAGCCTGGTCTGGGACCCGCCCTGGACGCCGGAGCGCATGAGTCCGGCGGCGCGCGAGCGCTTCGGCTGGACGGATTGATGGGCGGGTTGCCGCCCGCATTGCCGCCTCGGGCGCGCCTTCCGCTGCTCTTCCTCGGATTCCTGAGCCTGCTGGCGGGCATCGCCGGCGGACTCGCGCGCCTGGGCTTCGAGCCGATGCCGGTGAGCGACGATGGCGTGCTCCTGCACGGCGCGTTGCTCGCCTCGGGGTTCTTCGGCACGCTGATTGCGCTGGAGCGCGCCGCGGCGCTCGATCGCCTCTGGGGCTATGCCTCGCCGCTCGCCTGCGGCCTGGGCGGCCTCGCGCTCGCCGGGGGCGCGCCGCGAACGGGCAGCGTGCTGTTGCTGGCGGGCGCGGTTCTTCTCGTGGCGATGAGCGCGGTGTTCGTTCGCCGCCAGAGCTCGCTCGAATCCTGGACGCTCGCCGGCGCCGCCGTCTGCTGGAGCGCGGGTAACGGCGTGCTCGCGGCGGGCGCCGCGGTGCCCGCGGCCGTGCCCTGGTGGATCGCGTTCTTCGCGCTCACCATCGGCGCCGAGCGCCTGGAACTCTCCCGCTACATGCCGAAATCGGGCGCCGCGCACGCGGCGTTCCTGGCGATCGCCATCGCGCTGGCGGCGGGCGCGCCGATATCGCTCGCGCTGCAGGGCGCCGTGCTGGGGGCGCTGGCGGCCTGGCTGTTCGCGTTCGACATCGCGCGCAAGACCATTCGGGGGATCGGGCTGCCTCGCTACATCGCGGCCTGCCTGCTCGGCGGCTACGCCTGGCTCGCGATCGGCGGCGTGCTGCTCGCGGCGCTGGGCGCGCAGCGCGCCGGACCGCTCTACGATGCGGCGCTGCACGCCTTCTTCGTGGGCTTCGTGTTCTGCATGGTGTTCGGCCACGCCCCGGTGATCCTGCCCGCGGTGCTGCGCGTGGCGCTCGGCTACACGCCGCGCTTCTACTTCGCGCTTGGCCTGCTGCACCTGTCGCTCGCGCTGCGCGTGGCCGGCGACCTTGCGGGCGTGCACGGCCTGCGCGCCGCGGGCTCGATCGGCAACGCCGCGGCGATCGCGACTTTCATCGCGCTTGCGGCCTGGTCCGTGCTGGCGCGAAGGCGCTAGCGGCGCAGCCGCCGCAGCGGGACCTTCTCGCCCGCGGGCACCGGCACCTGCGCGACGTTGAGGGTCATCGACACCAGCGTGTAGTAGCCGCTCGCGCCGATCAGGTCCATCACTCCCTGCTCGCCAAGGAGCGCCACCGCGCGCCGGTAGCGGGTGTCGCTTACCCGCCGCGCGCGGTGCAGCTCGGTGCAGAATTCGTAAACGACCGCCTCGTCCCGCTTCATGCCGCGCGGCCGGCGCCCGAGCGCGAGCTGGTCGATGAGCGAAGCGCGCAGCCCCGCCTTCACCGCCATGAGCCGATGCGCGTACCACTCGAACTGCGAGGTCCAGTGGCGCGCGGTGATGAGGATCGCGAACTCGTTGAGGCGCTTGGGCAGCGAGGTGCGGAAGCGGATGTATTCGCCCGCCTTCTGCAGGTGCTCGCCCAGCTCCGGGCTGCGCATCCAGGCGTTGAACGGCCCGCGGTCGAGCAGCCAGCGCACCGCCTCGCGGCTGGCTTTGCCTTCGCCGCGCGGCCCCGCGAGGAGCGAGCGCGCAAGCCGGCGCTGCGCCGCGCTGAGGCGGGCGGGGGTGAGGACGGGGAAGCGGCTGCGGATTGCGGGTTTCTTCCTCTGATTCACGATTCGATTCCCTCTCTTCTCAATCCGCATCGCTGCCGCGGACTGCCTGGGCAAGCGTTTGGGTGAAGGCAGGCGCAGCCTGCCGCAGCCTGGCATCCTCCGTTACGAGCCTGGTCCCCAGGCCTCGGGCGACGGCGACGAAGCGCGCGTCATAGGCGGATACGCCGAGTTCGAGCGCAAGCGTCAGCGCCCGCGAGTGCGGCAGGTTGACGATCCCCGTCAGAGAACTCTCGGCGTTTGCAAGCAGGTCGGCGGCAGCGCTGGCGTCCAGCCTGCCGTTGCGGACGTAGGTCGCGAGCAAGTTGGAGAACTCCACGAGAAGGAAGCCTTCGCTGCGCCAGTCCGGGTCCTGCAGGTAGAGGGTCTGCGCATCTGCTGTGCGCTCGCCTTCGATCAGGAGGTAGGCGACGACGTTGGTGTCGACGACGACCATCGCCGCGCCCGGCTACTCGCGGCCGGAGGCGATCGCCTCTTCGATTTCGCGCGTGCCGGGAGGGCGCCGTCCGCGCAGGCGGACCGGCCTGGGGGGCTTGCGCGGCGCCTCGGGCGCCGGCGCCTCGGCCATGCCCGCCTCGAGGAGCTGGGCGATCTCGTCCTTCAGCCTGCGGTTGCGATGCACGGCCCGCAGCTTGATCCGGCGCAGCAGGTCGTCGGGCAGCTCCAGGGTGGTTTTCATCAAGCCACTTTACCATAAAACCATATTCCCAGCATCCGCGCGGGCGCTGCCACCTTGCAATCCCGCTGCGCGACCCCAAAATACCGCCCGGTTCCCGCCGCAACGAGGCTTCCGTCCATGTCCGCTACCGCCACCAAAGAAACGCTCGGCTTCCAGGCCGAAGTCAGGCAGCTGCTCAACCTGATGATTCACTCCCTGTACTCGAACAAGGAGATTTTCCTGCGCGAGCTGATTTCCAACGCCGCCGACGCCGCCGACAAGCTGCGCTTCGAGGCGCTCGCCAGGCCGGAGTTGATGGAAGCAGACGCGGAGCTGCGGATTCGGATTCATTTCGACAAGACGGCCAGGACGATCACGATCTCGGACAACGGCATCGGCATGTCGCGCGACGAGGTGATCGCGAACATCGGCACCATCGCGCGCTCGGGCACGCGCGAGTTCTTCCAGTCCCTGTCCGGCGACCAGGCGAAGGACGCGAGGCTGATCGGCCAGTTCGGCGTGGGCTTCTACTCCTCGTTCATCGTCGCCGACCGGGTGACGCTGGTGACGCGCCGCGCCGGGCTGACCGCGGCGGAGGCCGTGCGCTGGGAATGCGACATGGCGGCGGAGGCGGGCGCCTACAGCATCGAGCCGGCGGTGAAGCAGGAGCGCGGCACCGACGTGATCCTGCACCTGCGCGAGGCGGAGGACGAGCTGCTGGGCGAGTGGAAGCTGAAGGCCATGGTGCGCAAGTACTCGGACCACATCGCCGTGCCGGTCATCATGAAGAAGGACGGCTCGAACAATCCCGCCATCGAGGACGAAACCGTCAACCAGGCGAGCGCGCTGTGGTCGCGGCCGAAGGCGGAGGTCACGGACGAGCAATACGCCGAGTTCTACAAGCACGTGGCGCACGATTTCCAGGCGCCGCTCGCCTGGACGCACAACCGCGTCGAAGGCCGCCAGGAATACACGCAGCTGCTCTACCTGCCGGCGCAGGCGCCCTTCGACCTGTGGGACCGCCACCACCGCCACGGCCTCAAACTCTACGTAAGGCGCGTGTTCATCATGGACGACGCCGAGCAGCTGCTGCCGGCCTACCTGCGCTTCGTGCGCGGCGTGGTCGACTCGGCCGACCTGCCGCTCAACGTCTCGCGCGA
>JADLES010000073.1 GCA_020845995.1 Burkholderiales bacterium
CCGCGAACACCGACAGGCCCGAGTGCGCCTTGGCGATGTTGTTGATCAGCTCCATCATGTTCACGGTCTTGCCGACGCCGGCGCCGCCGAACAGGCCCACCTTGCCGCCCTTGGCGAACGGGCAGATCAGGTCGATCACCTTGATGCCGGTCTCGAGCAGCTCGGTCGACGGGCTCAGCTCGTCGTAGGCCGGCGCCTTGCGGTGGATCGATGCCGTGAGCGTCTGGTCGACCGGGCCGCGCTCGTCGATCGGGTTGCCGAGCACGTCCATGATGCGGCCGAGCGTGGCCTTGCCCACCGGAACGGTGATCGGGTTGCCGGTGTTGGTCACCGTGACGCCGCGGCGCAGGCCGTCGGACGAACCGAGCGCGATGGTGCGCACCACGCCGTCGCCGAGCTGCTGCTGCACCTCGAGCGTGAGCGCCGTGCCTTCGAGCTTGAGCGCGTCGTAGACGCGGGGCATCTTGTCGCGCGGGAACTCCACGTCGACCACGGCGCCGATGCACTGAACGATCTTGCCTTGTGCCATTTATTGGATCCTTCGAACGGGTTTCGGTGCAGTCGCCGCGTCAGCCCGAAATGGCTGCCGCGCCGCCCACGATTTCGGAGAGTTCCTTGGTGATCGCGGCCTGGCGCTGCTTGTTGTAGATCAGCTTGAACTCGGCGATCAGGTTGCCGGCGTTGTCGGTGGCGGCCTTCATCGCCACCATGCGCGCCGACTGTTCGCTGGCCATGTTCTCGGCCACGCCCTGATACACCAGACCCTCGATGTAGCGGTGCATCAGCTCGTCGATCACCGCCGGCGCATCGGGCTCGTAGATGTAATCCCAGCCGTACTGCGACTTCGACTCCGCGCTGGTCGCCAGGTGTGCCGCGGTCAGCGGCAGCAGCTGCTCGACCTGCGGCTCCTGGTTCATCGTGTTGATGAAGCGGGTGAAGCACAGGTACACCGCGTCGAGCTGGCAGGCGACGAACAGGTCGAGCATGGTCTTCACCGGCCCGATCAGCTTGTCGATCTGCGGCCGGTCGCCGAGCTGCGTGGCCTGGCTCACCACCTTGGCGCCGATGCGGTTCAGGAAGCCCAGGCCCTTGTTGCCGATGGCCACCGCCTGCACCTGTGCGCCGGCGCCCTGCACCTCTTTCATCTTCTGCGTGACGGCACGCAGCACGTTGGTGTTCAGGCCGCCGCACAGGCCCTTGTCGGTGGTGATGACGATGAAGCCCACCGCCTTGGCCGCGCCGTCGACCTTGCGCATGTAGGGCGACCGGTACTCGGGGTTGGCCTGCGCCAGGTGCGCCGTGATGTTGCGGATCTTGTCGGCGTACGGGCGCGCCGCGCGCATGCGCTCCTGCGCCTTGCGCATCTTCGACGCCGAGACCATTTCCATGGCCTTGGTGATCTTCTTCGTGTTCTCGAAGCTCTTGATCTTGGCGCGGATTTCTTTGCCAGCAGCCATATCAATCCCCCCCCGTTGCGGCCTTCGGCCGCCTGTCCGCGGCCGCGCCCGCATGCGCAGCCGGCTCGACAGGCGTTCGCCGGCACGCAGGTGCCGGCTCTCGTCCGGTCTCGCCCCCCAGGGGGGCGCCGCCAGCGGCCTGGCAAAGCCAGATCCACGGCGGCTGCTTGGCAATACAGCGGCGACGCAAGGTACGCATGGTCGATCAGGCGAAGGACTTCTTGAACGCGGCGATCGCGTTGCCGAGCTCTTCCTCGGCCGCCTTGTCCATCGCCTTGTCGTTCTCCAGCTTGGCCAGCAGCGCGGCGTGGCTGGACTTCAGGTGCTGGTGCATGCCGTGCTCGAACGCCACCACCTTCTTGACGTCGACGTCGTCGAGGTAGCCCTTGTTGACCGCGAAGATCGACGACGCCATCAGCGAGATCGGCTGCGGCGCGTACTGGTTCTGCTTCAGCAGCTCGGTCACGCGGGCACCGCGGTCGAGCTGCTTGCGGGTGGCCTCGTCGAGGTCGGAGGCGAACTGCGCGAACGCGGCCAGCTCGCGGTACTGCGCGAGGTCGGTGCGGATGCCGCCCGACAGGCCCTTGATCAGCTTGGTCTGCGCGGAGCTGCCGACGCGCGACACCGAGATGCCGGCGTTGATCGCGGGGCGGATGCCGCTGTTGAACAGCGACGTCTCGAGGAAGATCTGACCGTCGGTGATCGAGATCACGTTGGTCGGCACGAACGCCGACACGTCGCCGGCCTGCGTCTCGATGACCGGCAGCGCCGTCAGCGATCCCGTCTTGCCCTTGACGGCGCCCTTGGTGAACTTCTCGACGTAGTCGGCGTTGACGCGCGCGGCGCGCTCGAGCAGGCGGCTGTGCAGATAGAACACGTCGCCGGGATAGGCCTCGCGGCCGGGCGGGCGGCGCAGCAGCAGCGACACCTGGCGATACGCCACGGCCTGCTTGGACAGGTCGTCGTAGATGATCAGCGCATCCTGGCCGCGGTCGCGGAAATACTCGCCCATGGTGCAGCCGGAATAGGCCGCCACGTACTGCATGGCGGCCGACTCGGAGGCCGAGGCGGCCACCACGATGGTGTAGTCCATCGCACCGGCGCGCTCGAGCGCGCGCACCACGTTTTTCACCGACGACGCCTTCTGTCCGATGGCGACGTAGACGCAGGTCATGTCCTGACCCTTCTGGTTGATGATGGTGTCGATCGCCAGCGCGGTCTTGCCGGTCTGGCGGTCGCCGATGATCAACTCGCGCTGGCCGCGGCCGATCGGCACCATCGAATCGATCGCCTTGAGGCCGGTCTGCACCGGCTGCGACACGGACTGGCGCGCGATCACGCCCGGCGCGACCTTCTCGATGACGTCGGTGAGCCTGGCGTTGATCGGGCCCTTGCCGTCGATCGGCGCGCCGAGCGAGTTCACCACGCGCCCGAGCAGCTCGGGGCCGATCGGCACCGAGAGGATCTTGCCGGTGCACTTGACGACGTCGCCCTCGGTGATGTGCTCGTAGGCGCCCAGGATCACCGCGCCCACCGAGTCGCGCTCCAGGTTCAGCGCCAGGCCGAAGGTGTTGTCCGGGAATTCCAGCATCTCGCCCTGCATGACGTCCGACAGGCCGTGGATGCGGCAGATGCCGTCGGTCACCGACACGACGATGCCCTGGGTGCGCATCTGCACCGCGGCATCCAGGTTCTGGATGCGGCTCTTGATGAGTTCCGAGATCTCGGAGGGGTTCAGTTGCATGACGACTCCTTGAGCATCCTTGCTATGCCTTCAATGCGTTGCCGAGCGCCGCGAGCTGCGCGCGCGCGGAGCCATCGATCACCTTGTCGCCGATCACCAGCTTGACGCCGCCGATCAGCGACCGGTCGACGCTGACCCTTGCCTGCACCTTGCGGCCGGTCTTCTTCTCCAGGCGCGCGACGAGGTCCGCGGTCTGCGCCGGCTCCAGCTCGAAGGCGGTGTGGATCTCGGCCTCGACCACGCCCTCGCGATCGTTCTTGAGCGCATCGAACTGCGAGCGGATCTCGGCGAGCACCTCCAGCCGGCCGTTCTCGGCCAGCACGCGCACGAAATTCTCCAGCTCTCCGCTCAACTTGCCCGCGAGGATCGAGAGGAACAGGCCCGCGACCCTGGCGGCCGGGACGTTCGGATCGCCGATGGTCGCGCGCACCCGCTCGTCGCCCGCCACGGCGGCGAGGTTGGCGAGCGCCGCCGACCAGTCGGCGAGGGCGCCCCTGGCGTCGGCGAGCCGGAAGGCGGCCTCGGCGTAGGGCCGCGCGATGGTGCTGGGTTCTGCCACGGTTCTCCCGCTACAGCTGCTTCTTGATGCCGTCGAGCAGCTCGGCGTGCGCCTTCGCGTCCACCTCGCGCCGCAGGATCTTCTCCGCGCCGGCCACCGCCAGCGCGGCCACCTGCCCGCGCAGCTGCTCGCGCGCGCGCGCCACCTCCTGCTGGATGTCGGCCTTGGCGGCGGCCTTCTCGCGCTCGCCCTCGGCCTTGGCCGCGGACTTCGCCTCCTCGATCATCTGCGCGTCGCGCTTCTCGGCCTGGCCGATGATCTCGGAGGCGCGCGCGCGCGCTTCCTGGATCACCTTTTCCGCCTGCTTGCCGGAGGCCTCGAGCGACTGCTTGCCCTTCTCCGCGGCGGCGAGTCCGTCGGCGATCTGCTTCTGGCGCGCCTCGATCGCGCGCAGGAGCGGCGGCCAGACGAAGCGGACCGTGAACCAGATGAACGCGGCGAAGACCGCGGCCTGGGCGAAAAGCGAGATGTTGATGTTCATGCCTGTCCTCCGGCGCGAAGCGGAACGCTCAGCCCAGCCTCGCGAGCAGAGGGTTGCCCGTGGCGAACCACAGGGCGAGGCCCACGCCGATGATGAACGAGGCATCGATCAGGCCCAGCAGCAGGAACACCTTGCCCTGCAGCGAATCGGTGAGCTCGGGCTGGCGCGCGGCGGCTTCCAGAAAACGGCTGCACATGATGCCCACGCCGACGCAGGCGCCCAGCGCCCCCAGGCCGATCATCAGGCCGATGCCGACCCCGGTGTAGGCCTGGATCATGGCGATGAGTTGCAGTTTTTCCATTGGTGACTTCCTTTCTTTTCGAGAAGACGGCGCGGTCAATGATGCTCGTAGGCCATCGCGAAGTAGACGATGGTGAGCATCATGAAGATGTAGGCCTGCAGCACGACGATCAGGATGTGGAAGATCGCCCAGCCCCAGCCAAGCAGGAAGGCGAGGCCCGCCCAGCCGATGCCGGCCGCGGCGAGCATCCACAGCAGCAGGAAGATCAGCTCGCCCGCGTACATGTTGCCGTACAGCCGCAGCGAATGCGACAGCGGCTTGGACACGTACTCGATGAGGTTGAACAGGAAGTTCGCCGGCAGCAGCCATTTGCCGAACGGCGAGAAGAACAGTTCGTGCAACCAGCCGCCGAGACCCTTCGCCTGGATCGAGAACACGATCATCAGCACCCAGACCGAGAGGGCGAGCGCGAAGGTGGTGTTCACGTCCGCGGTGGGCACGATGCGAAAGCCGTGCTCCGAAACGTGCTGCGTGCCCATGGCGATGATATCCACGGGCAGGAAGTCCATGGCGTTCATCAACAGCACCCAGACGAACACGGTGAGGGCGGCCGGCGCGACGAACTTGCTGCGGTCGCCGTGCTTGAAGATGCCCTTCGCCTGGTCGTCGACGAAGCCGAACAGCAGCTCCACGAACGCCTGGCGGCGGTTCGGCACCCCCGAGGTCGCGCCGCGCACGATCCACCACAGGAAACCCAGGCCGATGAAGCCGAGCAGGATCGAGACCGACAGCGAATCCACGTTCAGCGTCCAGAACCCGCCCTCGCCGAACAGCGGTTGCGCGTCATGGGTCAGGTGGTGACCGATGTACTCCGTAGGATTCAGTTCTTTGCCCGCCGCCATCAGGATCTGTGCCGCTCGTGTTCGCGCACGAAAAACGCCATCGAAAAAATCAGGACCGTCGCAAGAAACGATCCCAGGAACACCGTCATCACGACTTCCGCGTAAGACGCCAGCACCACGCCGAGGAGGACGGCGATCACGCCGAGCTTGACCGCCTCGGCCTTGAGCGCGACAACCAGAACCCCCCCTGCGGAGTCCGCCTTGCGCGTTGCGACCATTGCCGACGCCAGCCCGGCACAGACGCTTACCAGACCGCCCAGTGTGGCGGAGAAAGCGCCATGCGCGCCGGCGAGCACCGCGCCCAGAACCGCCAGGACGCCGGTGGCGAGAATTTGCCACCGGAAAACAGTGCGAATCGGCTTGCTCAACGCGCGGAGCACCGCTGCCTGCCCCTCCGCACGCCGCAAAGCGCGGAAATTATAGGGTTCGCGACACCATGGGTCAACGTGTTGCGGCGCAAAATCCCGCCTCGGCGGCTCAACGAAGCTTCTTCAGGAGCTGCTCCAAATGATCCAGGCCGGAGTAGCGCACGAGGATGGTCCCACTGCCCTTGCGCCCCGGGCGGATCTGCACGGTCGTGCCCAGGCGCTCCGAGACTTCCTCCTCCAGGCGCGCGAGATCGCGGTCGCTGCGCGGCTTGCGACGCGCCGCCGGGCCGCGCTGCAGGCGTGCCGCGAGCGCCTCGGCCTCGCGCACCGACAGGCCGCGCGCGGCGACGCGCTTGGCGGCCTCGACCTGGCGCGCGCCATCGAGACCGAGCAGCGCGCGTGCGTGCCCCATTTCCAGACCGCCTTCCATGAGCATCGCCTGGACGGGCTTGGCCAGCTTCAGGAGCCGTAACAGGTTGGTGGTGGCGCTGCGCGAGCGGCCGACCGCGTCGGCCGCCTGCTCGTGGGTCATGCGGAATTCCTCGATCAGCCGCTGCAGTCCGCCGGCTTCCTCGATCGGGTTCAGGTCCTCGCGCTGGATATTCTCGATCAGCGCCATGGCGAGCGCGGCGTTGTCCGGCACCTCGCGCACCAGCACCGGGACCTCGGCCAGCCCCGCGAGCTGCGCCGCGCGCCAGCGCCGTTCGCCGGCGATCAGTTCGTAGCGGTCCGCGCCCATTGGCCGCACGAGCAGGGGCTGCATCAGGCCCTGGGCGCGGATCGAGGCGGCGAGCTCCTGCAGCGCCTGCTCATCCATCCGCGTGCGTGGCTGGTACCGGCCCGGCTGGATGGCGCCCACCGGCAGCGTCGCGGCGGCGTCCTTGCGCGCGCTCTCCTCGCCGCCGCCAAGCAGCGCGTCCAGACCCCGGCCCAGTCCCTTGGGTTTGTTCATGGCTGCGCTTTCAGGATTTCCTCGGTGAGCGCGACGTAGGCCTGCGCGCCCTTGGAAGCCTGGTCCCAGGTGACCGCGGGAGCGCCGTAGCTCGGCGCCTCGGCAAGGCGCACATTGCGCGGCACGAGCGTCCGGTACACCTTGTCGCCGAAGTGCTGCTCGAGCTGCTGCGAGACCTGGCGGGCGAGCGTGTTGCGCGGGTCGAACATCGTGCGCAGCAGCCCGGCGATCTCCAGGCGCGGATTGAGGTGCGAGCGCACGCGCTTGATGGTGCCGACCAGGTCCGAGAGCCCCTCCAGCGCGTAGTACTCGCATTGCATCGGAATCAGCACCTGCTCGGCGGCGGCGAACGCGTTGACCGTCAGCAGGCTGAGCGAAGGCGGGCAATCGATGAGGATGAAGTCGTAGTCGGCGGCGAGGCGCTCCAGCGCCGCGCGCAGGCGGCTTTCGCGGTGCGGCAGGTCGACCAGCTCGATCTCCGCGCCCGCCAGATCGCGGTTGGCGGGGATCAGGTCGTAGCCGCTTGCCACGCGCGTGCGGATGTTCGCCGCATCGCCCAGGCCGAGGAGCACGTGATAGACCGTGCGCTCGAGCTTCGACTTGTTCACGCCGCTGCCCATGGTGGCGTTGCCCTGCGGGTCAAGGTCCACGAGCAGCACGCGCTTGCCCGATTGCGCGAGGCCCGCGGCAAGGTTGACGCTGGTGGTCGTCTTGCCGACGCCGCCTTTCTGGTTCGCGACCGCGAGGATGCGCGCCACGCTCAGGCCCGGCACAACACGAGATGGCGCTCGGCATCGAGCAGCGGAACCTTGAGGCGGCGCACGTCGCCGCAGTCGCACTCCGCGGGAACCTGCGCGAGTTCCGCGACCGGATAGGCGCCCTTCATCGCCGCGAGCACGCCGCCGGGCGCGGCGAGGTGACGGCAGACGGCAAGAAAATCCACGAGACTCGCGAAGCCGCGCGTGATGACGACGGCGAAACGCTGCGCCGGGCGCCATTGCTCGGCGCGGCCGACGTGCACCTCGGCGTTGGCAAGGCCCAGCTCGATCACCGCCTGGCGCAGGAACGCGCCTTTCTTCTGGTTCGCGTCGTTGAGGGTGACGCGCCGCTCGGGCTCCGCGATCGCCAGCGGGATTCCCGGCAGACCCCCGCCCGAGCCCACGTCGGCAAGGGCGCCGCTGCGGTCGCGCAACTCGCGCAGCACCGCGAGCGAATCAAGGAGGTGCAGGCTCACCGCCTGCAGCGGGTTGCGCACGGCCGTCAGGTTGTAGGTTCGATTCCACTTGGCAAGCAGCTCCAGGTAGGCGAGGAGCTTATCGCTCGCACCCGCGGGCAGCGCGAGCGCAAGCTCGCTCAAGCCGAGTTGCAGCGCAACCTGCGGCGTCATGCGCGCTTCTTCGCGTCGGCTTGCAACTTGCGTCGGCGCAGATGCACGAGCAACAGCGAAATCGCCGAGGGCGTAATTCCGGAAATGCGTGCCGCCTGCCCGATGGTCTCCGGGCGCTGCCGGGCGAGGATCTGGCGCGCCTCGATCGACAGCCCGCGCACCTGCGCATAGTCCAGGTCCTCCGGGAGCTTCGCCCTCTCCTGCGTGCCCTGGCGCTCGACCTCATTTCGTTGACGCGAGATATAGCCTTCGTACTTCGCCTGAATTTCGACTTGTTCTCTTGCACTACTATCCTGTATATCATCTGTATAAGGCGATATTAAGGACAGTGAGTCATAACTCACATTTGGACGGCGCAGCAACTCGAAGAGCGAGTATTCGCGTTCGATCGGCTGGCCGAGCGCGGCTGCGGCACGCTCGGGCGGTAGTGTGCGGGGATTGACCCAGGTATGTTTCAGGCGTTCGGTCGCGCGCTCGATGGCATCGCGCTTGCGGCTGAACGCGTCCCAGCGCGCGTCATCCACCAGGCCCAGCCTGCGTCCGATCTCGGTCAAGCGCAGGTCAGCGTTGTCCTCCCGAAGCTGGAGGCGGTACTCGGCGCGGCTGGTGAACATCCGATACGGCTCGCTCACGCCGCGCGCGATCAGATCGTCGACGAGGACTCCTAGGTAGGCCTCGTCGCGGCGCGGGCACCAGGCTTCGTTGCCCAGCGCCAAGCGGCCCGCGTTCAATCCCGCGAGCAGGCCCTGCGCAGCTGCTTCCTCGTAGCCCGTGGTGCCGTTGATCTGCCCCGCGAAGTACAGCCCCGCGATGGATTTCGTCTCGAGGGAGGATTTCAGACCGCGCGGATCGAAATAATCGTACTCGATCGCATATCCGGGCCGCAGGATGTGCGCGTTTTCCAGGCCCCGGATCGAGCGCACGAGCGCGAGTTGCACATCGAAAGGCAGGCTGGTCGAGATGCCGTTGGGGTAGATCTCGCTCGTCGCCAGACCCTCCGGTTCGAGGAAGATCTGGTGCTCCGCCTTGCCGGCGAATCGGTGGATCTTGTCCTCGATCGAAGGACAATAGCGCGGCCCGACGCCCTGGATCACACCCGTGAACAGGGGGGATCGATCGAGTCCCGCGCGAACGATGTCGTGGGTGCGTTCGTTGGTATGCGTTATCCAGCAGGACAGTTGGCGCGGATGCATCGCCCGGTTGCCAAGGAACGAAAACACCGGTTCGGGCGTATCTCCGGGTTGCGACTGCATGACCGAGAAGTCGATGGTGCCCCCGTCCAGGCGCGGCGGCGTACCGGTCTTCAGGCGCGCCACCGGCAGCTTCATCTCGCGCAGCCGGGCCGCAAGCGTCACGGCGGCAGGGTCGCCGGCGCGGCCTGCCTGATAGTTCTCCAGGCCGACATGGATCCTGCCCCCGAGGAAGGTGCCGGTGGTCAGCACCACGCAGCGACTCCGGAATCTCACGCCGACCTGGGTGGCGACTCCGGCGACTCGATCCCCTTCCAGCATGATGTCGTCCACGGCCTGCTGGAACAGCGCCAG
>JADLES010000074.1 GCA_020845995.1 Burkholderiales bacterium
CACCATCTGCTTGACGTCGGCGAGCGTGATGTAGCTCGACGTCTTGGTGTCGTAGAGCCGGCGGTTCGGGTACTTCTTGATCAGGCGGACGGGATGCTCCGCCTTCTCCTCGGGGCTGGCTGCCATCGCGGTTGGCTCCTCAGTACATGTGCTGGCCGCCGTTGATCGAGATGTTGGCCCCGGTCACGAACGCGGCTTCTTCGGAACAAAGATAGATGATCAGGCCGGCGATCTCGTCGGGCTTGCCCAGGCGCCCGAGCGGGATCTGCGGCAGGATTTTCGAGTCGAGGATCTCCTTGGGGATCGCGGTCACCATCTTGGTGCCGATGTAGCCCGGCGAGATGGTGTTCACGGTCACGCCCTTTCTCGCCACTTCCAGGGCCAGCGCCTTGGTGAAGCCGTGGATGCCGGCCTTGGCCGCGGAGTAGTTGGTCTGCCCGAAGGCGCCCTTTTGCCCGTTCACCGAGGAGACATTGATGACGCGGCCCCAGCTGCGCTCCAGCATCCCGTCCATCACCTGCTTGGTCATGTTGAAGCAGGAGTCGAGGTTGGTGCGCATGACGGCGTCCCAGTCGGCCTTGGACATCTTCTTGAAGGTCATGTCGCGCGTGATGCCGGCGTTGTTGACCAGGATGTCGATGTCACCGCACTCCTTCCGGATCTGCGCGCACTTGGCGGCGCAGTCGTCGAACGACACCACGTCCACCGGGTAGGCGGAAAAAGCGTAGCCCTTGCCCTTCATCTCGTCCAGCCAGGCCTTGTACTTGGTGTTGGAGGGCGAGTAGGTGACCACGACCTTGTAGCCCGCGTCGGCCATCTTGGTGCTGATCGACTCGCCCAGCCCGCCCATGCCGCCGGTGATCACTGCCAGCTGCTTCTGCGCCACGTTGGTCCTCCTCCCGGTACGGTTTCGCGATCCGAATTCAGTCTACTACATCATGCGCCTGCCGCCGTCGACGGAGATGTTCGCAGCGGCGATGCCACCCGCATCGCGCTTCCCTATGGACGTTCCACGGCCAGCGCGACGCCCATGCCGCCGCCGATGCACAGCGACGCGAGCCCTTTCTTCGCGTCGCGCTTGTGCATCTCGTGCAGCAGCGTGACCAGGATCCGGCAGCCCGAGGCGCCGATCGGGTGGCCGAGCGCGATCGCGCCGCCGTTGACGTTCACCTTGGCGAGGTCCCAGCCCATCTGCCGGTTGACGGCGATCGCCTGCGCGGCGAACGCCTCGTTGATCTCCATCAAGTCGAGGTCCTTCGGCGCCCACCCGGCGCGCTGCAGGCAGCGCTTGGAGGCCGGCACCGGTCCCATGCCCATGTATTTCGGATCCACGCCGGCGGACGCGAAGGCCTTGATTTTCGCGAGGGGTTTCAGGCCCAGCTCCCTCGCCTTTTTCGCCGATGCCAGAACCACGGCCGCCGCACCATCATTGATGCCGGACGCGTTCGCGGCGGTCACGGTGCCGTTCTTGTCGAAGGCGGGCTTGAGCCCCTTCATCGCCTCCAGCGTCGCGCCGTGGCGCGGGTACTCATCGGCGCCGAATACCACCGGCCCCTTGCGCGAGGGCACCTCGTAGGAAACGATCTCTTCGTTGAACCTGCCGGCCTTCTGCGCGGCCTCGGCCTTGTTCTGGCTCTTCACCGCGAACTCGTCCTGCTCCTCGCGCGTGACGGCGTACTCCTTGGCCACGTTCTCGGCCGTCACCCCCATGTGGTACTGGTTGTAGACGTCCCACAGCCCGTCGACGATCATCGAGTCGACCATCTTCGCGTCGCCCATGCGAAAACCGTCGCGCGAGCCGTTGAGCACGTGCGGCGAGGCGCTCATGTTCTCCTGGCCGCCGGCGACGACGATGTCGGCGTCGCCGCCGGCGATCGACTGCGCGCCGAGCATCGCGGCCTTCAGGCCCGAGCCGCAGACCTTGTTGATGGTCATCGCCGGCACCATGTCCGGCAGCCCGGCCCAGATCGCCGCCTGGCGCGCCGGGTTCTGGCCTACGCCCGCGGCGAGCACCTGCCCCATGATGACCTCGGATACCTGGTCGGGCGCGACGCCCGCGCGCTCGAGGACCTTGCGGATGACGTGCGCGCCGAGCCTGGCCGCCGGAACACCGGCGAGCGAGCCGCCGAACTTGCCGATCGCGGTCCGCGCCGCGCCTACGATGACAATGTCTTCCATGTCTGTCTCCTGGTTAAGCCTGGTTTGCCTTCTGTCTCACGTAGCGTCCGGGCGCAGGTTCGATCGCCGGATATTGCGCGCTGCCGGTTCGCGCCGGGCTCGCGCACGCGCCGCCCTTAAACCGCTCCAGCCATTGCCACCACAGCGGCCACCAGCTGCCGCGCTCCTCCTTCGCCCGCCCGAGCCAGTCGTCCGGACTTGCCGGATGATCCTCCGAAGTCCAGAAGCTGCGCCTGCCCCCGGCCGGCGGGTTGATGACTCCGGCGATGTGTCCCGATGCGCCCAGCACGAAGGTCTTCTCGCCGCCCAGCAGCTCCAGCGAACGGTACGCGGCGCGCCAGGGCACGATGTGGTCCTCGCGCGTGGCGAGGATGAAGCTCGGACGCTCGACGCGGCCGAAGTCCACCGCGACGCCGCAGTTCTGCACCGCGCCGGGAACGCGCAGCCTGTTCTCGAGGTAGGTGTTGCGCACGTAGCTGCAGTACATCGGCCCGGGCAGGTTGGTGCTGTCGGCGTTCCAGTACAGGATGTCGAACGCCGAGGGTGCGCCGCCCAGCAGGTAGTTGTTGACCACGTAGGGCCACACGAGGTCGTTGGCGCGCAGCGCGTTGAAGGTGGCGGCGAGCTCGGCGCCGGGCAGGATGCCGCCCTTGCCGATCCGCGCCTCGCGCGCGGCGATGCCCTGCTCGTCGATGAACACGCGGATCTGCCCGGGCTCGGCGAAGTCGAGCATGGTGGCGAGGTAGGTCACGCTCCCGACCGTATCCTCGCCCCTCGCCGCGAGCACCGCGAGCGCCGCGGCGAGCAGCGTGCCGCCGACGCAGAAGCCCAGCGCGTTGACGCGGCCGGACCGGCTGATGGTTCTCGCGACTTCAAACGCCCGCAAAATCGAGTTGACGTAGTCATCCCAGTCAAAGCCCCCTTCCGCCGGGCCGACGTTGCGCCAGGAAACCATGTACACCGTATGGCCCTGCGCGACGGCGTGGCGCACGAAGGAGTTCTCGGCGCGCAGGTCGAGGATGTAGAACTTGTTGATGCAGGGCGGGATCATCACCAGCGGCACCGCGGCCACCTCCGGCGTCGCGGCGCGGTACTGGATCAACTGCATCAGCTGGTTCTCGTAGACCACGTCGCCGGGCGTCGCCGCGAGGTTGCGGCCAATCTCGAACGCCGCCTCGTCGGTCTGCAGGATGCGCTCGCGGCGCGTGTCGGCGATCAGGTTGGCGAGGCCGCGCGTGAGGCTCTCGCCCTTCGTCTCCAGCGCTTCGCGCAGCACCGCCGGGTTGGTGGCCGCGAAGTTCGCGGGCGACATCGCATCGCACCACTGCTTCACCGCGAACCGCAGGCGCTCCTTGGCGCGCGGCTCCAGCTCGGCGGCTTCGGCCCAATCGGCGAGAAAGCGCGATGCAAGCAGGTAGGACTGCTTGAGGTAGGAGAAGTACGGGTTGTCCCGCCATTCGCGCGCCGCGAAACGCCGATCGCCCGGTTCGGCCGCGACCAGCGGCTCGCGTTGCTCGCCCAGAAGCGCCGACCAGAGTTCGGCCAGCTTCGCCGCAAAGCCGGACTGCAGCGCAGCAAATCGCGCCGGATCCTGCGTCAGGCTCGAAATCAGCTGCGCGGGACCCGGTGCGCCCGGGGCGCTGGAAAACAGGTGCTGCAGTGGGACCTCTGCCGGTCGCGAAATTAGCCTATTTTGCGCCGCACAAAAAGCTAATGCAAGTCCCCGAGAATCGCGCGCGCGAGCACGATTGCGCCGATGCCCAGGGCGATCAGCACGGACTGCGCGGCGGTGGCGCGCAACTCGGGTCGGCGGTGCAGGCCGGGGATCAGGTCGGCGACCGCCACGTAAATCATGCTGGCGGCAACGATGCCGAGCAGGACGGGCATCCAGCCCTGGACCGCCTGCAGCGCGTAGTATCCGAGCATCCCGCCCGCCAGGGTGGCCGCGGAGGAGACGATGTTGAGCGTGAACGCGCGCACCTTCGTGTAGCCGGAGTTGAGCAGAATGACGAAATCGCCGACCTCCTGCGGGATCTCGTGCGCGACGATGGCGAGGGCGGCGACGATTCCCAGCTGCGTGCTCTGCAGGAAGGCCGCGGCGATGAGGATGCCGTCGAGAAAGTTGTGCACGGTGTCGCCCACCATGATCAGCGCGCCCGAACGGCCATGGTCGTGCGTGTGCGACTGCTCGTCGTGATCGTGCGAGTGGCGCCACAGCAGCAGCTTCTCCATGAGGAAGAACGCGAGGATGCCGATGAGGATCGCGGCGGCGACCGATCGCGGCTCGCCGTGCGCGAAGGCCTGCGGGATCACCTCCAGGAACGCCGCGCCCAGAAGCGCGCCGATGGCGAAGGACACCAGCATCGACACCCAGCTCGCGCGCAGGAGCAGCGCGAGCGAGGCGGCGGCGGCGGACAGCACGCCGCCGGCGATGCTCGCGACCACGATCCAGCCGAGCGCCGACATGGGGGCGGGAATTCTACTCGGCCAGCCAGATCGCGGCGCCCATGCGCTGCGCGGCGCCGTCTCGCCGATACGAGAAAAAGCGCTCCTTTTCGGTGTGCGTGCAGAAGCCGCCGCCCGAAACACGCGCGACACCGACGGCCGCAAGACGCATCCGCGCGACGGCGTAGAGATCGAGCCGCCAGCGACCCGGCCGCGTGCGCGCGAAGGCGCCTTCGGCGCGCTCGTCTTTCGCGAGGAAGGCCTCGCGCACTTCGGCGCCGACCTCGTAGGCCTCCGGACCGATCGCCGGGCCCAGCCATGCGATCAACCGCCCCGGCGGCACGTCCATCGCGCGCACGGTGCTTTCGATGACGCCGGCCGAAAGGCCGCGCCAGCCCGCGTGCGCGATGCCGATCACCTCGCCGCGCTCCTCGGCAAGCAGCACCGGCAGGCAATCGGCGACCATGACGGCGCAGACCACGTGGCGCCGCCGCGTGAAGGATGCATCGGCCTCGACCGCGCCCGCGCGGAGCGACGCGTCGACCGCGCCCGTGCCGTGCACCTGCCTGAGCCAGCGCGGGTCCGCGGGCAAGAGGGCGCGCAGCCTCGCCCGGGACGATTCGCTCTTCAGGTCGCCGAAGTCCCGCGTGGTCACGAGCGCGCGCACGTTCCGCGGCGCGGGCCAGTCCGGCGCGATCAGCTCAGCCGCCACGGCGAAGGCCCGCCAGCAGCTTCCTCATGTCCGCGGGCAGCGGCGCCTTCCAGGCCCTGCGCCTGCCGGTGCGCGGATGCACGAGCGCGAGCGCGGCCGCATGCAGCGCCTGGCGCGGGAATGCCGGGCCGGCGCCCGCCCCGCGGCGATAGACCGGATCGCCCACCACCGGGTGGCGCAGGTGCTGCAGGTGGACGCGGATCTGGTGCGTGCGCCCGGTCTCCAGCCGGCATTCGAGCAGCGCGAAGCCGCTCCGCCCGCCCGCGCCGAAGCGCTCGAGCAGCCGATAGCGGGTAAGCGCGGGCCTGCCGCGGCGCGTTACCGTCATGCGCGTGCGCGCGCGCGTGTCGCGCCCGACCGGCGCGTCGATCGCGCCGGCCTCGGACGGCTGGCCGTGCACCAGCACGAGGTAGGTGCGCCGCACGCTGCGCGCGGCGAGCTGCGCGGCGAGATGCGCCTGCGCGGCGAGGTTCTTCGCCACCACCAGCAGGCCCGTGGTGTCCTTGTCCAGGCGGTGCACGATGCCCGCGCGCGGCACCCGGCGCAGCCCCGGCGCGTGCGCGAGCAGGGCATTGAGCAGCGTGCGGTCCGGATTGCCGGCGCCGGGATGCACGACCAACCCGGCGGGCTTGTCGATGACGATCAGATCGGCATCCTCGAAGACGATCTTCAACGGCAGCGCCTGCGCGGGCGGGCACGCCCCATCGGCCGCCGCCGGCACCCTGAGCTCGATCCTTTCGCCGCCGGTCGCGCGCGCGCTGCGCTCGGCATGCTCGCCGTCAACGAGCAGGTGGCCCGAATCCAGCCAGGCCTGCAGGCGACTGCGCGAATACTGGGGAAACATCTTCGCCAGCGCCTGATCGAGGCGCAGCCCGGCGAACGCAAGGGGAACGGCGAGGGAATGCGCGCCGGAAGTATAATCTTGCGCCATGAAACGCAGTGTACTTGCTCTGCTCGCGCTCGCCACCGCGCTGCTCGGCGGCTGCAAATCCGCGGGCGAGGCCGACGAGACGGCGGGCTGGTCGGCGCAAAAGCTGTACGGCGAGGCCAAGGACTCCATGGCCAACAAGGTCTGGGACAAGTGCATCCGCTACATGGAGAAGCTCGAGGCCCGCTATCCGTACGGGCGTTTCGCGCAGCAGGCGCAGCTCGACGTCGCCTACTGCTACTGGAAGGACGGCCAGCGCGCTTCCGGCATCGCCGCCGCCGATCGCTTCATCAAGCTCTATCCCAACCACCCCAACGTCGACTACGCGTACTACCTGCGGGGACTCATCAACTTCAACGAAAGCCAGGGCCTGTTCAGCATCATCGACAGCCCGGACCTTTCGGAGCGGGACTCGAAAGGCACGCGCGAGTCGTTCGAGGCGTTCAAGGAACTGGTGCTGCGCTTCCCCGAGTCCAAGTATGCCGACGACGCGCGCGCGCGCATGCGCTACCTGGTGAACTCGCTCGCCCAATACGAAGTACACGTCGCGCGCTACTACATGAAGCGCACCGCCTATGTCGCCGCGGCCAACCGCGCCCAGTACGCGGTGGTGAACTATCCCCAGGCGCCGGCCATCGAGGAAGCGGTATTCATCATGGTCAAGGCCTACGACGCGCTCGGCATGGCCGACCTGCGCGATGCCGCGGACCGCGTGATGCGCAAGAATTTTCCCGAGAGCAAGTACCTCACCGGCAAGGCCACGCGCAGCGCCCCCTGGTGGAAGCTCTGGGATCCCGATTGGTAAGACCTAGATCTTGATGTTCTCGTCCGCGACGTAAGCGCGGATCACTGATTCCACGTCGGCGTCGGGCCGGAAACCCATCGCGAGAGCGCGCGGGGTGCGGAAATTCACCGGCCAGGTCTTCACGATGGCCTGGATGCGCGCGTCGGCCTTGTAGACCACGCGCCGTGCGACGGCGTCACCCGCGACGCGGCGCAGCGCCTCGACCATCCGCGCGACCGTCGCCGTGATGCCCGGCAGATTGAGCCAGCGCTGCGCGCCCCAGGCCTGCGGCGGCAGCTCCCAGGCGTGGATAAGGGCGTCCACCACCCTGCCCGGCGACAGCAGCCAGATGCCGGTTTCGGGCCCGACCGGGCATTCGGAGACCACGCCGTGGAGCGGCTCGCGGATGATGGCGCTCGCGAAAGAGGAGGCCGCTGCGTTCGGCTTGCCCGCGCGCACCACGACGGTCGGCAGCCGCAGCGAGCGCCCGTCGAGGAATCCCTTGCGGGTGTAATCGGAGACCAGGACCTCGCCGATCACCTTCTGCGCGCCGTAGGAGGTCTGCGGGTTGGCGATGGTGGCGTCGTCCAGCACCGCCGGCAGATCGCCGCCGAACGCCGCGATCGAGCTCGTGAACACGAGGCGCGCGGGGCGCGCGCCGCCCGCCGCGACGCGGCGCAACTGCGCGAGCAGCAGCTCCATGCCCTTCAGGTTGACGCGCATGCCAAGCTCGAAATCGGCCTCCGCCGCCCCGCTCACCACCGCGGCGAGGTGGAACACGGCGTCGGTGCCGGGCGTGCAGACCGTCGCGACCGTGGCTGCGTCGGATACATCGCCGGTTACTGCCGTTGCCGTCTTCAGGTTTTCCACCCCGGGAGGGAACGCGCCATCGAGCAAAGTCATGCTCGAAATCTCCCGTCCGCCCAGGGTCCCGCGCGCGAGCAGCGCCCTCGCGAGCCGGAAGCCGAGGAAGCCGCCGCCGCCCGTGATGAGGATTTTCATGCGCCGCTCCCGGCGAAGAACGCCCGCACGTCCGCGAGCTCGCGCGTCTGCCGCATCGGCGGCAGGCTGGCGCGCACCGTGCGGCCGTAGCTCTTCGCGTACAGCCGGGGATCGCACAGCACCAGCACGCCGCGGTCGTCCTCGTCGCGGATGAGGCGCCCGGCGCCCTGCTTGAGCTGCAGCACGGCCCGCGGCAGCTGGACCTCGAGGAACGGGTTGCCGCCCTCCTCGCGCAGCGATTCGATGCGCGCGGCGAGCACCGGGTCGTCGGGCGGCGCGAACGGCAGCTTGTCGATGAGCACCACCGACAGCGCCTCGCCGCGCACGTCCACGCCTTCCCAGAACGAGGCCGCGCCCAGGAGCACCGCGTTGCCCAGGCGGCGAAAGCGCACCAGCAGTTCGCTGCGCGAGCCGGCGCCCTGCACCAGCAGCGGATAGTCGAACCCGGGTTGCTCCTTCAACAGCTCGTGCGCGCGGCGCAGCGCGCGGTGCGAGGTGAACAGCAGGAACGCGCGTCCGCCGCTCGCCGCCAGCACGGGCAGCGCGGCGGCCACCACCGCGTCGGTGTAGCGCGGATCGTTCGGGTCGGCAGGCAGCCCCTTGGGCGTGTAGAGCAGCGCCTGCCGCGCGAAGTCGAAGGGACTCGTCCAGGCGCGCGCCGCAGCCTCCTCGATGCCCAGCTCGCGCCGGAAGTGCGAGAAGTCCTCGCCGACCGCCAGCGTCGCCGAGGTGAACACCCAGGCGCGCGGATGATCGGCCATCTGCCGCCGGAACAGTTCGGCCGGCACGAGCGGCGTGACGTGCAGCTGCAGCGACTGGCCGAACACCTCGATCCAGCGCACCTCGTCCCTGCCGCCTTCGGCGCCGATCCGCTCGAGGAGCGCGGCCGCCTGCGCCGCGCGCCGCGCGCAGGCGTCGAGCCCTTCGCTGCGCTCGGCCTGCTCCGCGAGCGGGTCGCGCAGCGCCTCGAGCGCCGAGGAAAGCGTCGCGAGCGATTGCGCGCATTGCCCCTGTTGCAGGGCCTGCTTCCAGGCGAGACGGCCTTCCTTCGGAAAGCACAACCGGAGATCGCGCGCGGCTTTTTCCAGTTTCGCGGCGGCGCGATCGAGCGCCGGCGAGGCGCCGCCCGCGGCGCGCAGCTCCAGGCGGGTGTCGCGCGCGAGCTCGACCAGCTGCGCGCTCGAGACGGTCTCGCCGAAGAACATGCGCGCGGTCTCCGGCAGCTGGTGCGCCTCGTCGAAGATCACCGTGTTGCACGAGGGCAGCAGCTCGGCGATGCCCTCGTCGCGCAGCGCCACGTCGGCGAAGAACAGGTGATGGTTGACCACCACGAGGTCCGCGGCAAGCGCGTTTTTGCGCGCGCGCATGACGAAGCAGTCCTTGTACTTCGGGCAGTCCTGGCCCAGGCAATTCTCCCGGGTCGAGGTCGCGTGCTGCCAGACCGGCGCATCCTCCGGCACCTCGGCGAGATCGGCGCGGTCGCCGCTCAGCGTGCCGGCCGCGAACCGCTCGATGAGCCGCAGGCGCGCCGCGTCCTCGCGCGTTTCCAGGCGGGCTTCGGCGCGCGCGCGCTCGAGGCGGTACAGGCACAGGTAGTTCGCCCTGCCCTTGAGCAGCGCCGCGACCGAGCCCGAGGCGAGCGCCTCGCGCACCGCGGGCAGGTCGCGGTCGTAGAGCTGGTCCTGCAGCGTCTTGGTGCCGGTGGAAACGATGACCTTGCCGCCGGCGAGCAGGGCCGGGACCAGGTAGGCGAAGGTCTTGCCGGTGCCGGTGCCCGCCTCCAGCACGAGCGAGCCGCCCGTCTCGAGCGCATCGAGGACCGCCCGCGCCATCTCGAGCTGCTGCGGCCTCGGCCGGTAGCCGGGGACGCGCGTCGCGAGCGGCCCGCCGGGCGCGAAAACCCGTTTCAGCTCGTTCAGCGGATCTCCTCGACCCTCACCCATACGCGGCGGTCGCCGACCACCGACCTTTGGCGGGAGGAAAGCACCGCGGACTCCGCGCCGGAGGACGAGGTCGCCGCGCCGCCCAGCTCGATCCATTCGCCCAGGCGGCCGCGCACGCTGCTCTCGATGCGCTCGGACTGGATCGCGCCGGAGCGGCCCACGAATCGCTCGCGCTGCGGCGCGATGTCGAGGATCACCTCCCCGCCCGCCAGCCGCGGCACCACCTCGAAGCCGGTCGCGGCGCCGGCCAGCTCGGTCGACTCGCGCACGACGGGGCCACCCGGGGTCTGGATCACTTCGCGCGTGCGGATCGGGCGCGACTGCCCTGTCGCGATGGTGGCGCGGCCGCCCTCGAGGACCTGGATGCGCTGGTCGACGCGCTCGTCCTGGCGCGAAGTCGCGTTTTCGACGCGCACCGCGGCGCTCGAATTGCCCTGCGAGGAGATGCGCGCCGCGCCCTGCACCTCGCGGCGCATCGCATCCTGCGCGGAGTCGAAGCGCACCGAGATGCTGAGGCGGCGCGCCGGCCGGTCGATGGCCTCCAGCGCGGCGCGGATCTGCGCGAGGTTGGCTGGGCTGGTGCGCACGATCAATTGGTTGTACTGGCCCGAGAGCGCGCCGCCGGGCTCGAGCAGCGGCTGCAGGACCGGGATCACCTGGTCCGCCGTGCGGTGGCGCAACGAGATCACTTCGAGGCTGCCCTGCGCGAGCGCCGCCGGCGCAAGCAGCCAGAAGAGCCAGCCGAACCAGCGCAAAGGTGAGCAGTTGCTTTCCTTTTTCATCAGCATTAAATTACATTAATTATGTATCGCAATATTCTGTTTTTAAGCGTATTTACATGCTTTACTTTATATGGTTGCGCGAGCCTCGCTCCCAGCGCTCCCGAGGCATCCCCCGCGCCCGCGCCGCAGATCGCCGAACGTTCCGAGGCGCTGCTCCAGGCTCTGCTCGCGATCGGCATCGACTACAACCGCGGCGGCAGATCCCCGGCCACGGGCTTCGATTGCAGCGGTCTCGTCGCTTATGTCTACCAGGAAGCCTGGGGCATCCGCCTGCCCGCGACGACGGCCGCGCAAAGCCAGGCGGGTGTTCCGGTCAGTCTAGCGGAACTCCAGGCGGGCGATCTCGTCTTCTACGACACGCTGCAGCGGCCGTACTCCCACGTCGGCATTTACCTCGGGGGAGGCAAGTTCGTGCACGCGCCCAGATCCGGCGCGCAGGTGCGCGTCGAATCGCTGCAGAGCGCCTACTGGAAGACGCGCTTCAACGGCGCACGCAGGGTCGAGCCCGGAACTTGATGCAGATCAATTGATAATTCTTCTCATTGAATATAATCGATGAGAAGTACTATCATTTGTGATCTATTCCCATAAGGATTATACGTGCTTGATATAACAACGATTTTATCGATCGTGATTTCGTTTTTCGCGAGCACGGCGCTGGCCCAGGACAATAGGGTCGTCAATCTGTATTCGTCGCGCCATTACCAGACCGACGAGGCGCTCTACCAAGGCTTCACCAGGCAGACCGGCATCCGCGTCAACCGCATCGAAGCGGGCGAGGACGCGCTCATGGAGCGCATCCGCAACGAGGGCGCGCGCAGTCCCGCCGATGTACTGATCACGGTCGACGCCGGCCGCCTCTGGCGCGCCGAGCAGCTCGGCTTCTTCCAGCCGGTGAGATCGGCGCTGCTCGATTCGCGCATTCCGGCCAGCCTGCGCGAGCCCGGCGGCCTGTGGTTCGGCTTTTCGATGCGCGCGCGCCTCATCGCGTACCACAAGGACAAGGTGAAGCCGGGGGAGCTGGCCACCTACGAATCGCTCGCCGACCCGCGCTGGAAGGGGCGCGTGTGCATGCGCTCCTCGACCAACATCTACAACCTGTCGCTGATGGGCGCGATGATCGACCACCTGGGTGAGCGGAAGGCGCAGGCCTGGGCGCAGGGCGTGCGCGACAACCTTGCCCGCGAGCCGAAGGGCGGCGATACCGACCAGCTGAAGAGCGTGGCCGCCGGCGAGTGCGACGTGACGATCTCGAACCAGTACTACTACGCGCGCCTGCTGCGCTCGGCCAAGCCGGAGGAACGCGCGGTGGGCGAGAAGCTCGGCGTGGTGTTTCCGAACCAGGCGAGCTGGGGAACGCACGTCAACATCTCGGGCGCGGGAGTGATGAAGAACGCCCCCAACCGCGAGGCCGCGGTCCGGTTCCTCGAGTACCTGGCGAGCGACGAGGCGCAGCGCTATTTCGCCGAGGGCAACAACGAATGGCCCGTGGTCGCCGGCGTGAAGACCGACAATCCGGTCCTGAAGGGGCTCGGCGAATTCAAGCGCGACCAGCTCAATGTCGCGGTGCTCGGCCGCAACCAGCCGGAGTCGCAGAAGCTCTACGACCGGGTCGCCTGGAAATAGCGCCGGGTGATCGCGAGCAGCGGCACCAGGCCGATCGCCACGATCACGAGGGAGGGCGTCGCGGCCTCGGCCAGCCGTTCGTCCTTGGCGAGGTTGTAGGCCTCGATCGCCAGCGTGTCGAAGTTGAACGGCCGCAGCGCGAAAGTCGCCGGCAGCTCCTTCATCACGTCGACGAACAGCAGCAGCGCCGCCGCCCCCAGGCTGGAGGCGAGCAGCGGCGCGTGCACCCGCGCGAGCGCCTGCGCCGGCGTCGCGCCGAGGCTGCGCGCCGCATCGTCCATGCGCGGCGTCACCTTGGCGAGCCCGGCCTCCATGGTCTGCAGCGCCACGGCGAGAAAGCGCACGAGGTAGGCGTAGACGAGGGCTACGATGGTGCCGGTGAGCAGCAGCCCGGGCTTCATCCCCAGCGCCGCCTCCAGGCCGCCGGCAATCCAGTTGTCCAGCCGCCCCAGCGGCACCAGCACGCCGACCGCGATCACCGCCCCCGGGATCGCGTAGCCCAGCGACGCCGCGCGGTTCGCGGCCGCGATCAGGCGGCCGGGGGAGAGGCGCGCGGCGTAGGCCATCGCCGTGGCGAGCAGCACGCCCGCCGCGGCCGCGAGGCCGGCGAGGATGCAGCTGTTGCCGATCAGGACCAGCAGCCGCGCGCTCGCGCGCGCATCCGGTTCCGGCCACGCGAGATGCACGAGCAGCGCCGCCGGGAGCAGGAAGCCGAGCAGCACCGGCATCGCGCAGGCGAGGAACGCAAGCGCCGCGGCGGCGCCCGAGAGCCGCTGCGGCCGCGCGGGCCCGCGCATCGCGCCGGCATAGCGCGCGCGGCCGCGGCTCGCGCGCTCCAGCGCGAGCACCGCGACCACGAACGCGAGCAGGCAGGCGGACAGCTGCCCGGCGGCAAGACGGTCGCCCATCGACAGCCAGGCCTTGAAGATGCCGGTGGTGAAGACCTCCAGCCCGAAATACGAGACCGTGCCGAAGTCCGCGAGCGTCTCCATGAGGGCGAGCGCGGTGCCGGCGGCGATCGCCGGGCGCGCGATCGGCAGCGCGACGCGCCAGAAGCTGCCCCAGGCGCCCAGCCCGGCCAGGCGCCCCGCTTCCAGCGCGCTGCGCGAAGTGTCGAGGAACGCGGTGCGCGCAAGGAGGTACACGTAGGGATAGAGGGCGAACGAGAGCATCAGCGCGGCGCCGCCCAGCGAGCGGATCTCCGGGAACCAGTATTCGCGGGCGCGCCAGCCGGTGAGCGCGCGCAGCGTCTCCTGCACCGGCCCGGTGAACTGCAGCCAGTCGGTGTAGGCGTAGGCCATCACGTAGGCGGGCATCGCGAGCGGCAGCATCAGCGCCCATTCGAGCACGCGCTGCCCCGGAAAGCGGTAGGCGGTGACCAGCCAGGCGCTGCAGACGCCCATCGAGATCACCCCGGCGGCGACGGCGGCGACAAGGACCGCCGTGTTTAGCACGTAGGTGCCGAGCGTCGTGCGCAGCAAGTGCGCCCAAGTGTCGCTGGCAGCGCCGAACACCGAGCCGAGAACGGCGGCGATCGGCAGCAGGATCAGCGCGGCGGCTGCGAGCGAAATGCCACCGAGAAATCCAACCCTTTGAAAATAAAGCACTCCTGATTCTAACAAGAATTGTTCTTGATAGAATACGTCATGGATCCCCTGCTTCGGGTCGAGGATCTGCAGCACTCCTATGAGCGGCAGGAAGCGGTGCGCGGCGTCTCGTTCGCGCTCGCGCGCGGCGTCATCGGCTGCCTGCTCGGCCCCAGCGGCTGCGGCAAGACCACCGTATTGCGCTGCATCGCCGGCTTCGAGACGCCGACGGCCGGACGCATCCTTCTCAACGGCGCGGTGGTTTCCTCGGCGCGGCACAACCTGCCACCGGAAAAGCGGCGCATCGGCATGGTGTTCCAGGAGCACGCCCTCTTCCCGCACCTGAGCGCCGCGGCGAATATTGCGTTCGGCCTTGCCGACGAGAACTCATCCCGCGCGCGCGTGCGGGAGCTCGCGGCGCTCGCCGGCATCACGGAACTCCTCGAAAAATACCCTCACGAACTCTCCGGCGGCCAGCAGCAGCGCGTCGCGCTCGCGCGCGCGCTCGCCCCGCGCCCGGAGCTGCTGCTGCTCGACGAGCCGTTCTCCAATCTCGATTCGGACATGCGCGAGCGCCTGTCGCTCGAGCTGCGCGACATCCTCAAGGCCGCCGGCACCACGGCGGTTCTGGTCACCCACGATCAGCACGAAGCGTTCGCGATCGCCGACGAGATCGGCGTCATGCGCGCGGGCCGTATCGAGCAGTGGGACGTCGCCTACAACCTGTATCACCGGCCCGCGAACCGCTTCGTCGCGGATTTCGTCGGCCAGGGCGTGCTGCTGCCCGCCCGCGTGCTCAACCCGCGGCAGGTGGAGATCGAGCTGGGCGTGCTCGACGGCGCCATTCCGCACACCTGCCAGGTCGGCTGCGCGACCTGCGGCAAGGGCTGCCTTGCCGACGTGCTGCTGCGGCCCGACGACGTCGTCCACGACGATCATGCGCCCACGCGGGCCGAGGTCGTGCACAAGTCCTTCCGCGGCGCCGAGATCCTCTACACGCTCAGGCTGGCGAGCGGCCGCAAGGTGCTCGCGCTGGTCCCCAGCCACCACAACCACGCGCTCGGCGAGCGCATCGGCATCCGGCTGGACGTGGACCACGTCGTCGCCTTCGCGCCCGAAGCGGCGGCGGCGCCGCGGCACTGAACTCAGCGTACTTCGTCCCGAAGCAGGAAGTCCACCGGGATCTCCACCACGAACGCCTTGCCGCGCAGCCCGGGCGGCACCGGCGTCTGCGACTGCGCGCTGCGGATCATGGCCTGCGCCGCGTCGTCCAGCGCCGCGCGCCCGGCGCCCTTCTTCACCGTGAGCGAGGACATCGCGCCGCTCTCGGCGAACGCGACGCGCAGTTCCACCCGGCCCTCCCAGTTGTTGTCCTGCGCCACGCGCGGGTAGCGCTTGTAGCGGCGCGCGGCGTCCATCAGCTCGAGCCGGAAACGGGCGACGCTGCCCGGATCAGGTCCCGCCGGAGCCGGCGCAGCCGCGGCCGCCGGCGCATGGCCCATGGGCGCGGATTGCCGGGCGGGAGACGAAACTGTCCCTGGAATTGCCGGCGCCGCGTCCAGCCTTGGTCTGGATTCGCCCGGTTGCGCCACCACCGGCGTTGATTCGACAGCGCGCGGTGCAAGGGCCCGCCGCGGCGCGGCCGCAGCGGGCACCGAGGAAGGCGCCGGCGCGGGCGGCGCCGCGACGGGCGGCGGCAGCGTGGCGAGCCGCGCGGTCAGGCGCGGAGCCGCCGGCGCCCTGATCGCGCGCTCCAGGGCCGGCAGCGCGTACAGTAGCAACGCGTGCAGCGCGAGCGAAGCGAGCCCCGCCAGCGCGAGGAGACGCGCCTGGCCCGCTGCTAGGCCCGCGCTCCCAGGATCCGCCAGATTTTCTCCGGGGTGCATGGCATCTCGATGTGCTTCACGCCGTGCCCGGCCAGCGCATCGAGCACCGCGTTCACCACCGCGGGCGTGGCGCCGATCGTGCCCAGTTCTCCGCACCCTTTCACCCCGAGCAGGTTGGTCTGGCAGGGCGCGCCTTCCTCGAAGTCGCAGCGCATCGGCGGCATCTGGTCGGCGCGCGGCGCGCCGTAGTCCATCAGCGAGCCGGTCAGCAGCTGGCCCGACTGGGCGTCGTAGGACACCTGCTCGTAGAGCGCCTGCCCGATGCCCTGCGCCATGCCGCCGTGGATCTGTCCCTCGACGATCATGTGGTTGATGATGCGGCCGACATCGTCCACGCTGGTGATCGCCACCACGTCGGTCACACCGGTCTCCGGGTCGATCTCGATCTCGCAGACCTGCGCGCCGTTGGGCCACGATGGTCCCGAGGGGGTTTCGGTCGCCGAGACGCGGATGCGCCGCTCGGGCTGGCGGGCGGCGAGCGCGGCCAGCTCGATCGCGCGGTCGGTGCCGGCGATGGCGAAGCGCCCGTCGCGGTATTCGATGTCGCGCGCCGCCGCCTCCAGCGCCTCGGCGGCGAGCTCCTTGCCGCGCACGATCACGGCGCGGCCGGCCGATACCACCGCCGAGCCGCCGACGAACGCCGAGCGCGAACCGACGCTGCCGACGCCGTTTGCCCGATCGGTATCGCCTTGAACGATTCGTATTGCTGCAAGAGAGACCCCCAGAACCTCCGCCACCAGTTGCGTGTAGCTCGTCTCCAGCCCCTGCCCCATCGCCATGGTCCCGGAGAACACGGTCACCGTGCCGTCGGCGGCAACCTCGATGTCCACCGTCTCGGTCGGGATCGCGCCGGTCCATTCCAGGTACAGGGACAGCCCTCGCCCGCGCAGTTTTCCGTTCTCCTTCGATTTGCGCTTTCGTTCCGCAAAGCCGTTCCAATCCGAAGCGGCGAGCGCTCGGTCGAGAATCCGCGCGAAATCGCCCGAGTCGTAGGTATCGCCGAGGTGCGTGCGGTAGGGCAGCGCGGCACGCGCGATGAGATTGCGCCGGCGCAGCTCCGCGGGGTCCATGCGCAGCTCCCTCGCCGCCTGTTCCATGAGGCGCTCCATGAGGTAGTTGGCCTCCGGCCGCCCGGCGCCGCGGTACGCGCCGGTCGCCATGGTGTTGGTCAGCACGCCGCGCACGTGCAAATCCACCGCCGGCACGTGGTAGACGGTGGTCTGCACCTTGGGCCCGAGCACGAGCGGGATGATCGCGGTCGAGCCCACCGGCGCCGCGCCGAAATTGGCGGTAACGCGGATGCGCAGCGCGAGAATCCGCCCCTGCGCGTCGAGCGCCAGCTCGGCCTCGTAGTGCTGGTCGCGGCCCATGTGCGAGGCGAGGAACTCCTCGCTGCGCTCGGCGCGCCATTTCACCGGGCGGCCGAGCTTGCGCGCGGCGAAGCAGACCGCCGCCTCCTCGTTGGCGAGGCCGGTCTTCATGCCGAAGCCGCCGCCCAGGTCGCCGACCATCACGCGGAACTGCTCGGGCGTCGCGCCGAAGGCGGCCGCGAGTCCCTCGCGGGTTCCGGTCGGCTGCTGGTTTTGCGTGGTGAGCGTCCAGCGGCCGCCCTCGTAGGCGGCGAGCGCGCAGCGCGGCTCCATCGCGAGCGCGTTCAGGCGCTGGTTATGCAGCGCGAGGCGCGTGACATGCGCCGCGCCCGCGATGGCGGCATCGATCCGGGCGGCGTCGCCGTAGCGCATTTCCGCGGAGATGTTGCCCGCCGCCGCTTCCCACAGGAGAGGCGCGCCGGCTTCCAGCGCGCGACGCGGATCGGTGACGCAGGGCAGCTCCTCGTACTCCACCTGGGCAAGCTCGGCCGCATCCTGCGCCTGCTCGCGCGTGCCCGCGGCCACCGCCAGCACCGGCTGTCCCACGTAGTAGACCCTGTCCTCGGCAAGCAGCGTGCGCGGCGGCGCCGCCATCGGCGAGCCGTCCGCGCGCTTGAAAAGCGGCGGGAAGGGGATCGGCCCGACGCCGTCGGCGGCGACGTCGGCGCCCGACCAGACCGCCAGCACGCCCGGAGCGGCGCGCGCCGCGGCGAGGTCCACCGAGACGATCCTCGCGTGCGCGTGCGGCGAGCGCACGAACACCAGCCAGACCTGGCGCGGCAGCGCCTGGTCGTCGCTGTAGCGGCCCTGGCCGGTGAGGAGGCGTTGGTCCTCAAGGCGCTTCTGCGAGCGCGAAGAACCGAACTGGGCGGCGGTCGGGTCGAACTGAATGGCGGGAGCGGATGGCGCGTTCATCGGGAACCTGTCGTGGAAGGGCCCCAATTTTAAGGAGTTTCCAGGCCTACAGGAGTTCCCGCGCGGCGCGCGCGAGCAGGTCTTCCTTCGGCGGCAGCTCGGCGCGCGGGCAGCGCACGAACGCGATCGCGACGGTGAGGCCGCTGCCGATCGAGAGCTCCGTGAGCGCGATGGGAGCGACCGCCTCGTCCGAATTCCCCGTCACCTTGAACCCCATGCGGTTCACGCGCAGCTCGGTGCGCGCGAGCCCGACGTGGTCCGCCGGCGCGCCGAACACGGCGTTGATGTGCCCGATGCGCGAATCCAGCGTGGCGAGACTGGCCTTCGCTTCCTGGAAATCGCCGGCGGTCGCCTTGAATTCCGCCTCCACGGCCGCAAGCTCGACGGCCGCGTCGCCGGCGATCTCCTCCAGGCCGTTGCGGCGCAGGCTCAGCATGCGCAGCCGCGAGCCAAGCATCGCCTTGCGCTGCTCGAGCCCGGTCGCGCGCTCGCCCTGCGCGGTGATGCGCTCGAGCGCGAGCGCCGCCATGCGCCTCAGGATCAGCATGCCGACCTCGCGCCGGCAACCGGGCAGATCCGCGGCCGGGGCCAGCAGCCGGTGCTTATCGAAGCTCACCGTGGTCTGTGCCACGTCCTGGCGCAGCGCGCCGTCGACGATCGCGGGGGCAAACACGCCGCGCTCGGTCTTCATCATTCCGAGAAGGGCATGCGCCTCGGCCACGGCGGCATTGCCGGGCTCGGCAAAGAACGCGCGCAGCTCCTCGCTGCGCCCGAGCAGCGCCGGCACCTCCGCGGGCGCGGCAAAGAACGCATTCAGCAGCGGGTCCGTAGACCAGGCCGCACGCGAGAGCGCGATCGGCTCGGGCAGACGGGGCGCGAGCGAACGCAGGTGCAGGATCGCGCGCTCGGCCGCGGGCGCGAGCTTCGCCTGGTAGCGCGAAACGCTGCGCAGGCGCGGTTCCACCGCGTCGACGATCGCCTCGACCGCGTTCTGCACGAGTTCGGGCTCCACCGCGCCGGCGGCGGCGGGCACGGACCCGCCGAACAGCCTCGAGGCGACGTTCGAGAAGAGCGTCGCGAAGGGCGCGCGCGCAACGCCGGGCCCGATCCCGCTGGTGGAACCGGTAGCGACCGCGGATTTCCCCTTCAGCACGACCTCAGGCGCGCTTCTTCTCGTTCTCGAGCGCTTTCTCGGTGATTTCCTTGTACAGCTGGGTCATGCGCCCGGCGATCTCGAGCACGCGGGGGTCCTTCTCCATGAGGGGCTTGATCCGGCCCGCATCGGCGATGACCTGCTCGAGAAACGCGAGATCCAGATCGTTCAGCACGTCGCCCTTGTCGATGCGTTCCTTCAGCGCCAGCGCCTTCGGCAGGCGCTCCTCGACCATGCGCTTGGCCAGCACCGCGATGGTTCCCGCGTCCTTGGAGACCTCCGCCACGTACTTCCTTCAGTGCTTCTTCCAGGTCTTGTCCGGGTTGTAGCGGCTGAGTTTCTGCGCCGCGGCAGCGCCGTTCGGGCCCAGGTCCTTCTCGTAGACCACGCCCTCCTGGTTGACGATGAAACTCATCACGCCTGAGTTGCCGTAGCTCGCCGGATAGGCGATCAGCCCGAAGCCGCCGATCATCTTGCCGTGCGCGAGGTAGCTGTAGGCGCCGCCCTTCGCGTCCGGCCCCTGCCCGGTGAGGATGCGGTAGTAGTAGCCGAAATACGGGATCGGCTTGCCGCCCTCGTCGGCCTTGTACCCCGCGGCAGTGGCGCGAGCGTAGATTCCGCCGAGCGGACTCTGCGGCTCGCCTGCGCCCGTCGGATAGTAGAGGCCGTCGCGCTTGCCCTTGCTGCTGACCATCTTTTGCGCGTACTGCAGCAGCTTGTCCTTCGCCGGATTGAGCAGGTAGTACTCGCGCTGCGCGTCCACGTAGGCCTGCGCGGCCTGGACGGCGGAGAGCTCGTTGCGCCCGATGCGGCGGTTGAGGAGCTCTTCTGCGCCCAGCTTCGAGTCGAAGCGCCAGGCGTCGCCCGCCTTCACGATCGGGATCGGGAACGGCCAGGCGTCCTTGCCAACCGCGAGAACCGCCTTCGCGTCGCCCTGCATTTCAACCTTGTTCGCTTCCTCGTAGGCCGCCGCGAATTTCTCGCGCCCTGCCCGGTCGGCGACCTTGTCGCCGGAGTTGATCACGTTCTTCGCCCCCGCGCCAAGAACGGCGAGCATGGTTTTCTCGTCGTGCGCCTTGACCGCAGCCATGAGCGCCTTGACCGCCTCGTCGGGCGAGCCGAACGTCTGCTGCTTCGGCGCGGCCGCCGTCGCGCCCGCCGCCGCCGCGCTGAACGCACACGCCGCAATGAGCGCGACCCACCTGGTCGAGAGCCAGCTTCTCATCGTCTGCCTCCGCCACCGCGTCCGCCACCACCACCTCCACGTCCGCCACCACCACCTCCGCCCCGCGCGCCACCACCTCCGCCGCCGGCGCGCGCACCACCACCACCTCCGCCGCCAGCGCGCGCGCCACCGCCGCCGCCGCCAAATGAACTCGCGCGGCTGCTCGAACCGCGATTGCTGAAGTCGCGCGTCTGCGCGCCGCCGCCGCCTACGCCGCCAAAGCCTCCGCGATCGCTGCCGCCAAAGGACGGCTGCTGCGACGGCCGACCGCCGCCGCCGAAGTCCCGGCCGCCCCCTCCGGCGCCGCCGCCGAACCCGCCCCGGTCACCTCCGCCGACTCCGCCCCGGTCGCCGCCGCCGAACCCGCCCCGGTCGCCGCCGCCGGCCATCCGGTCGGAAACGCCGCCCGCCTGAATGTCGCGGCGCCCCTGGTCGGCGCGCCCGCGGAACTGCTCGCGCGTGTCGGCGCCCGGGCGCTGCTGCCCGCCGCCAAAGCGGTCGCGACTTGCCTGGTCGCGGTAGCCCGCGCCCTGGCGATGCTCCGGGTTGTGGGTCCACTTGTTGCCGCCCTGGCCCCTGTCCCCCCTGCCGCCCTGGCCCCTGTCCCCGCCTTTGCCCCCCTTGTCGCCCCGGTCAACGTTCTTTTCCCTGTTGCTGGTGAAGCTATTGGTATTGCTGATATTGACGTCGCCGCTCCCCCAGTCGCAGTTGCCGTGGCCGTTGTTATGCCAGGCAGCGGTAATGGCAACACCGGCCGCGAACCCAAAGAATGCCGCGCCCGGCACGTAGCCGGGCGGATAGTAGTAATAGGGCGGGTACGCCGGGTACGGCCACGCGCCGTAGACCACCGACGGGTTGTAGGTCGGCACGTAGACCGTCTGCGGATCGGAGGGCTCGATCGTGATGTAGGTGTTGCCGCCTTCCTGCACCTTTTCGACGACCTGCTCCTTGCTCGACTTGAGGTTGCCCGCCTGGTCGGCCTTGGCGCGCAGCTTCTGAACCGCATTCATGACGTCCTTCTGCTGGGCGAGGAAGGCGTCGCCCAGCTTCTGCGTCATGTCAAGCTTGGAATCCATCATGGTCAGCACCTGCGGGAACGAGGTGAGCGCCTTCACACTTGCGTCCCAGGGCAGCTGCTGCAGCGCGTCGTCCAATTGCTTGCCCTTCAGGCCGGGGTTGGACTTCTGCCAGCGCGCGGCTGAAACCACCTCGAGCGGATAGGTCGAGGCCATGAGGATCTGCGCGACCAGCGCATCCGGGTAGAGCGCGATCGGCGCCACCAGCTGCTCGATTTCCTCGGGCTTGAAGATCGGCGCCTGGGCCGCCGGCTTGGCCGGGGCTTGCGCGAGGCTTGCAGGCAGCCAAACGAGGGCCGCGAGCGTAACCAGCAGCCGGGACAGGAGCGATGACATGAGGGCTAATTCTACCAAGACCACGCTACAGATTCAGCACCTGCTCATAGTTGACGATGAACCGGTAGTCGTTGGTGATGCTGGTCGACCCTCCCAGTTCGGAAGAGACGCGCGTGGCGCGCGCGCAACGACCGCGGCCTGATCCAGTCGTGCCAGCTGCCGGAACAGAAGCGGA
>JADLES010000075.1 GCA_020845995.1 Burkholderiales bacterium
CCGAAGCTGGTGGTGGCGGTGCTGATCCTGTTCGTGGGACACCTGGTCGGCGGCTGGATGGCGCGCACGACCGGGCGCATGCTCTCGCGCCTGCAGTTCGAGCCGCCGGTGCGCAACCTCATCGAGCGTGGGGTGCGCATCCTGGTGCTGGCGCTGTTCGTGATCATGGCGCTGCAGAACCTGGGCGTCGACCTGCTGCCGCTGATCGCCGGCGTCGGCGTCGCCGGCGCCGGCGTCGCGCTCGCGATGCAGGGCGTGCTCGGCAATCTCGTCGCCGGCTTGACCATCATCTTCACGCGCCCGTTCAAGGTCGGCGACTGGGTGTCGATCGCCAAGGAGGAAGGCGAGGTGCTGGACATCAGCCTCTCCAGCACCGTGCTCGGCCATGCCGACTTGTCGCGCGTGGTGATTCCCAACCGCAAGATCGTCGGCGAGATCCTGCACAACTACGGCAAGATCCGGCAGCTCGCGGTGGAGGTGAGCATCGCGCTCGACTCGGACCTCGCCGCCGCGCAGGCGGCGATCGCGGAAGTGCTGCGGGACAACGCGCGGATCCTGAAGGATCCCGCGCCGGCGGTGCTCGTCAACCGGCTCGCCGGCGGCGTCTCGATCTTCGTCGGCCCCTGGGTCAGGGTGCCCGACTACGGCAACGCCACCAGTGAGGTCAACCAGGCGATCCTGGGCGCCTTCCGCCAGCGCAGGATCGCCGCCCCGGTTCCCCAGCGCGAAGTGCGCATGATCGAATCGCGCGCCTGAGCGCCCGCAGGTGCCCGCGCCGCTCCTTCCCGCGCGCCTTTGGTACGCGGCGGATGGAACGCCGCGGTCCGAGACTTACGGCGACGTCTATCACAGCGCCGGCGCGGGCCTTGCGCAGGCGCAGCACGTGTTCCTGCGCGGCAACGGGCTGCCGCAGCGCTGGCGCGGCAGGCGGACATTCACGATCCTCGAGACCGGCTTCGGCTTCGGACTGAATTTCCTCGCCACCTGGCGAGCATGGCGAGAAGATTCTGCGCACTGCGAACGGCTTCATTTCGTATCGGTGGAGAAGCACCCGTTCTCGGCCTCGGATCTTTCATTGCTGTTGAATAGATATGAAGAGCTGAAAGGCGAAGAACTCGTCGCGCGCTGGCCGATGCTCCTGCCAGGCATGCACCGCCTGGAATTCGACCATGGCAGCGTTGTTCTGACGCTGTTCCTCGGTGACATCGTCGACGGGCTGCCGCAATTGCAGCTTGCGGCCGACGCGATCTACCTGGACGGCTTCGCGCCGGCGAAGAACCCGGCGATGTGGGATGCGCGCCTGCTGAGGCACCTCGGGCGGCTCGCCGCGCCGGGCGCGACCGCCGCCACCTGGAGCGTCGCCGCCCCGGCGCGCGAGGCGCTCGAAGGCGCCGGCTTCGCCGTCGAGAAGTCCGCGGGGTTCGGCGCAAAGCGGGAAATGCTCAGGGCGGACCTGATTGAGAGGAGAAAATCGCCGCCGCGAGAACAACCTGCCCGCTCCGCCCTGGTCATCGGCGCGGGCGTGGCGGGCGCCGCGGTCGCCGAACGCCTCGCCGCCCGCCGCTGGCAGGTCACGGTGATCGAGCGGCAAGCGGGTCCGGCCGCAGAGGCTTCCGGCAATCCGGCGGGCGCCTTCCACCCCGTCGTCTCTCCCGACGACAGCCTGTTCGCGCGCTTTACGCGCGCCTGTTTTCTTTTTCTCCTCGGCCATTGGGCGGGGCTCGCCGGCCTGCAATGGCGCCGCTGCGGCGTGCTGCAATGCGCGCGCGACAAGCGCGAACTCGAGGCGCAGCGGCGCGCGCTCGCGACGCTCGGCTACCCGGAGGAATACGCGTCCTTCGACGCCGCCCGCGGCGGCGTCTGGTTCCCGCGGAGCGGCTGGGCGAAGCCGCCGAGCCTGGTGCATGCGTTGCTGACGCGATTTCCGATCGAACGCAGGTTCGGCACGCAGGTCGAATCGGTCTCGTTCGAAGGCAACCTCTGGAGCGCGAAGGACGCCCGGCAACGCGTCATTGCCTGCGCGCCCGTCGCGATCCTCGCCAATGCGGCCGACGCGCTGCGCCTCGCGCCGCAGCCGGAAATCCGCCTGCGCTGCGTGCGCGGGCAGATCACGCTCGTCCCGGCGATCGAGGGGCTGGAGCACGTGCTCCTGCGCGGCGGCATGGCGCTGCCCGGCATCGACGGCAGTTCCGTGGTCGGCGCGAGCTACGACATCGACGATGCCGACCCGGCCGTCCGCGCCGACAGTCATGCCGGCAACCTGCAGCGGCTCGAGCGCATGCTGCCCGGCGCGTCGCGACGCCTGGACCCGGAAAAGCTGGAGGGCCGCGTGGGCTTCCGCGCCGTGGTGCGCGACCGGCTGCCGCTGGTCGGGCCGATGCAGGACACGCGCGGGCCGGGCCTGTATGGCGCGTTCGCCTACGGCTCGCGCGGCATGCTCTGGGCGAGCCTGGCGGGAGAAATCGTCGCGAGCATGCTCGAGGGCGAGCCGCTGCCGGTCGAGCGCAAGCTCGCCGCGGCGGTCGATCCGGGCCGGTTTGCGCTCAGAAGCGCGAGGAAAGCAACTACCAGCGCTCCAGCCTGACGTCGTCGTAGGAGGCCGGATGCGAGATCGGCTCGATGTGCGATATCAGGATCGCGTTTGGCACGCGGCGCCGGATGCGCTCCTCGATCTCCTCGGCGAGCGCGTGCGCGCGCTCCACGCTCCAGGCGTCCGGCACCAGCAGGTGAAAGGAGATGAAGCGGCGCGCACCGGCCTGGCGCGTGAGCAGCGCGTGGAACTCCACCTGGTGGCGCCCGCGGTACTCGGCGAAGACTGTCTCGATCTCCGCCTGCTCGGCCGCGGGGATCGCCGCGTCCAGCAGCCCGGCGAAGGAGCGCCGCATCAGCATGAAGCCGGTGATCACGATGTGCGCCGCCACCGCGAGCGCGATGAGCGGGTCGAGGATGTGCCAGCCGGTGGCGGCGACCAGCGCCACGCCGGCGACGATTCCCGCCGAGGTCCAGACAT
Source organism: Burkholderiales bacterium (assembly GCA_020845995.1). Lineage (GTDB taxonomy): Bacteria > Pseudomonadota > Gammaproteobacteria > Burkholderiales > SG8-39 > RBG-16-66-20. The sequence continues at coordinate 3,011 of JADLES010000075.1, forward strand.
CCGCCATCAGGTGGTGGCCGTCGGCCTCCAGCGCGATGCTGTGCAGCTGCCTGCCCGCCGAGATCAGCAGCAGGCCGCAGGCGAGGTTGATGCCCGAGGCGAGCACGGAGACGCCGATGCCGGCGAGCGGCGCCGCGATCGGCCGCGGGTCGGCGAGCCGCGGCACCGCCGCCCAGGCGATGCTCGCCGCGGCGAGCACGATCAGCGCGCCCTCGATGCCGCTGGCGAAATACTCGGCCTTGAAGCGGCCGTACGGGTGGGCGGCGTCGGGCGGCACGGCGGCCAGCCGCAGCATGGACAGCGCAAGCAGCGCCGCGGCGAGGTTGATCAGTGATTCGAGCGCGTCCGAAAGCATGCCCACCGAGCCGGTGAGCTGCCAGGCCCAGGTCTTGAGCGCGATGGCGGCGAGCGCGGCCGCCACGGAAAGCCAGGCGTAGCGCTGCAGCATCAGCCCCGCCGCAATATCGCGGGGCTCGCGTCCTTCACATCCCGCAGGCCGCAGAGGGCCATCGAGACATCCAGTTCCTTGCGGATGATCTCCAGGGCGAGCGACACGCCCTGCTCCCCCATCGCGCCCAGCGCCCAGGCGAAAGCCTTGCCGATGAACACCCCCCGTGCGCCCAGCGCGAGCGCCTTGAGCACGTCCTGTCCGGAGCGCACGCCGCCGTCGAAGTAGACCTCGGCGCGGCCGCCCACGGCGTCGACAACCTCGGGCAGCGCGCGGATCGAGGACACGGTGCCATCCAGCTGCCGGCCGCCGTGGTTGGAAACCACCAGCGCGTCGGCGCCGGTGGAGGCGGCGATCTTCGCGTCCTCGGCATCGAGGATGCCCTTCAGAATCAGCTTGCCGCCCCAGCGCTCCTTCACCCAGGCCACGTCCTTCCACGACAGCGTCGGGTCGAACTGGCCCGCGATCCACTGCGAAAGGGTGAGCAGGTTGTCGGCGCCCTTGATCTGGCCCTCGAGATTGCCGAAGGATTTCCTCTTGCTCTGCAACACGTTGAAGGTCCACGCAGGCTTGCAGAGCGCATCGACGAAATTCGCCAGCGTCAGCCGCGGCGGCACGGTGAGGCCGTTCTTCAGGTCCCTATGGCGCTGGCCCTGGATCTGCAGGTCGAGCGTGAGCATCAGCGCCGAGCACTTCGCCGCCTTGGCGCGGTCGATAAGCGAGGCGGCGAAGCCGCGGTCGCGGAACACGTAGAGCTGGAACCAGAAGGGCCTGGTGACCGCGCTCGCCACGTCCTCGATCGAGCAGATCGACATCGTCGACAGCGTGAACGGGATGCCGAACTTCTCGGCGGCGCGGGCGCCCAGCATCTCGCCGTTGGCCCAGTTGAGGCCGGTCAGGCCGACCGGCGCGATGCCGACCGGCATCGCCACCTCCTGCCCGGCGAGCGCACTCCGCGTGGAGCGTTGATCGACGTCGATCGCCACGCGCTGGCGCAGCTTGAGCGCCTCCAGCTCGTCGCGGTTGGCGCGCAGGGTGAGCTCGTCGTACGACCCGCGCGAGACATAGTCGAAGATGGCCTTGGCGACCCGCCGCTCGGCCATCCGGCGCAGGTCTTCGATGCAGGTGACGACGGGCATGGGAGCTCCGGAACGAGCGGAGAGTGTTTCACATCGTGGGATACAATGCCACCCCCATGCTGGCCGCCAGAGACGCGCAGAAGAATCCCATCCAGGTCGTCGCGCGGATGATGAAGCTCCTCGATGTCCTCGCGGCGCACCCCGAGCCGCTGGGCCTGAAGCAGGTGGCGCAATACACGGGCCTGCACCCGTCCACCGCGCACCGCATCCTTGCGGCGCTCGCGGCCGACCGGCTCGTCGATCGCATCGAGCCGGGCAGCTACCGGCTGGGGATGCGCCTGCTCGAACTCGGCAACCTCGTCAAGTCGCGCATCAACGTGCGCGAGATGGCGCTGCCGGTGATGCGCGAGCTGCACGCGCAAACCGGCGAGACCGTGAACCTCTCGGTGCGCCACGACGACGAGATCGTGTACGTGGAGCGCACCTCCTCGGGCCGCTCGGCGATGCGCGTGGTGCACGTGATCGGCGCGCGCGCCGCGCTGCACATCACCGCGGCGGGCAAGCTCTTTCTGCTGGAGGAAGGCTTTGCGAAGCTGCGCGAGTACGCCAGGCGCACCGGCCTTGCGGGCCACACCAGGAACAGCATCACCGCGCTGCCGCAACTGGAGCGCGAGCTCGAGCGCATCCAGCGCCAGGGCTGGGCCACCGACGCCGAAGAGGCCGAGATCGGCGTGCGCTGCGTGGCCGCGGCGGTGCGCAACGATGCCGGCATGCTGATCGCCGCGCTCTCGATTTCCTCGCCGGCCGACCGCATGAAGCCGACCTGGGGACCCCTGGTGAAGGAATCCGCCGAGCGCATCGGCCATGCCATCGGCCACCGCAAGGATGCCGCGCGCATCAGCGCGGCGTGACTAGGTTGCCGCCAGGCCATGCAGGGCGAAGCGGCCCTGCCGGTCGAGCCAGAGCTGTTCTCCCCTGAAGCCCGCGCGCCTTGCCAGCGCGCGGAA
>JADLES010000076.1 GCA_020845995.1 Burkholderiales bacterium
ATCGATCACCTGAACGGCATCGAGCGCGCGACGCAGTTCATCTCCCGAAATGCAGGACGCCTCGCTGTCTCGGTGGTAACGCGAGCCGAGGTGCTCGCGGGCATCAAGCCCCGCTCGCTTTCCCGGGTCCGGCGCCTGCTCGACGCGTTCCAGAACCTGGACGTGACCGCCGACATCGCGGACCGGGCCGCCGCGCTGCGGCGGCGGCACCGTTGGAAGCTGCCCGACGCCTTCCAGGCCGCGCTCGCGCGCAAACACCGGCTCAGGCTCGCCACCCGGGACACCCGCGATTTCAAACCCGGCGTCCACCGTTTCGTGCTCGTGCCCTACACGCTCTGAACAATGGGAGAAAGCATGCCCGCCGACGACCAGGCGCGCTACGACGCGCTGATGGAGGTGATCCGCAGCCGCATGACCGTGCGCGCCTTCGACCCTGCGCATGCGGTGCCGCGCGAGCACTACGAGCTGATCCTGGAGGCGGCGCGGCACAGCCCTTCGGGAGCGAATGCGCAACCGTGGCATTTCATCGTCATCACCGAGGCCGCGCTCAAGCAGAAGATCATGGAGTACTTCCGCGAGGAGCAGGTGCGACGCGCGAAGCTGAAGATGAAGTTCCCCACGCCGGATTATCGCGGTCTCGCCACCGCGCCCGGCATGATCGTGGTGGCGAGCGACTTCCGCTGGGTGCGCGCGTTTCCGGTGCTGAACGACGGCTCGGAGCTCGATCGCATGTATAAGGAAAACGCCGAGCGGATTCTCCTGCAGAGCGTCGCCGCGGCGACGATGTCGGCGCACCTCGCGGCGGCGGCGCTCGGCTACAACGTCTGGTGGGTCACCGCGATCGGTCAGGAGGCGGCGCAAAATGCGATGAAGCCGCTACTCGGCATCCCCGAGGAGCTGTCAGTCCTTGACATCATGTGCTTCGGCCCGCCCGCCAAGGCGCCCTACAAGCGCTGGAAGAAGTCCCTTGCCGAGATCGTCAACTGGAACCGCTTCGACCCCGCGCACGCGATGACCGAGGCGCAGATCGACGAGTGGGTGGCGACGCAGCGCCACAAGGTCATGTTCAAGGACGAGAAGAACGTGGACTGACCCCTTCCTGAGGCCCTGCCCGCGGGGTAGAATCTGGCTAACCAGAATAGGGGCCGGAGGCCGGCATGGAACAGGTGGGCATTTTCGAAGCGAAGGCGCGTTTGTCAGAGCTGGTCGAACGCGCCGAAGCCGGCGACGAGGTCACTCTGACCAGGCACGGCAAGGCGGTCGCGAGAATCGTACCCGTGCGGGCAAAGGACGACGCGGCGAGGCGCTCGGCGATCTTCGACGAGATCGAGGCTTTCTCGAGGACGGTCAAGACCAGGCGCTTCAACCTGCGCAGGATGATCGAGTCCGGCAGAAAGTAATGGCGTTCGTCGTGGACAACTCGATCGTGGTCGCATGGTTCGTCCCGTCGCAAGCGACCGTCTATAGCAGGCGGTGCTACAAACGGGCCCGGCGCGAGGCCTTGTTCGCCCCTTCGCTCTGGGAGGCCGAGTTCGCGAACGTGATGCTGGTGCTGGTGAAGCGTGGCCTCCTCCCAAGGCACCAGGCGGCGACGGTGTTTCGCCACGCCGAGCGCTTGCCGCTCAGCGTGGACCGTGAAGCGGTGCCTTCGCAAAGATTGTTCGACCTCGCTGAACGTCACGCCCTCTCTGCGTATGATGCCGCCTATCTGGAGTTGGCCCGCCGGCGGGCGCTGCCGCTCGCCACGCAGGACAGCCGCCTGGAGCGCGCCGCGCGGAAAGCGGGAATGCTCCTCGCCTGAATTGGGAGAACGTGGTCTGTCCCTGTTTATCGGGGCGTACCGGGCTCCCCCAGGTCCCACATCACGCCTGCCATAAGCCGCAGCGCCTCGCGCGCGATGGGCGCGAGCAGGTGCTCGTTGGGCGCGTGCTGGCTGCAGGAAGCGTAGGAGTGCGGGATCCAGACGGTCGGCAGGCCGAGCGTTTCCGAGAATACGTCGTTCGGCAGCGAGCCGCCGAGGTTGGGCAGCACCGCGGTCGGCTTCCGGCTGGTCTTTTCCAGCGAATTCTTGACCCAGACCACCCAGGGGTGCTTCGGATCGAGGCGCGTCGCGGGGAAGAAGCCCTCGCGCGCCGCAGTGACCTTGACCATCGGGAAGCCCGCGTCCTCCAGATGGCGCTGGAGCGCCGGCGCGATGTCCGCCGGATCGACGCCGACCACGTAGCGCAGCTGCACGTGCGCGCTGGCGCGCGGCGGGATGGCGTTGACGGGCTTGGCCGGGTCGCCGCAGACGAAGGCGAGCACTTCGAAGCTCGACCAGCCGAACACTCGCTCGGCGGGCGTGAGATCGGGCTCGCCCCAGTCCGCGTCCACTGCTGGCCCGCCCTCGCCGCCGTCGATCTCCAGTCCCGCCAGGGCTTCCCGAACCGAGGGCGTGAGGCTGTCCGGGCGCCATTCCTTCACCTTGATCTTGCCTTTCGGACCGGTGATGGTCGCCAGCGCGTGCGCGAGGACGATGCCCGGGTTGGCGAGCAGCCCGCCCCAGTTGCCCGAGTGGTGCCCGCCCTCGCGCAGGTCGACGACGAGGTCCATGTTGAGCGCGCCGCGCGTGCCGAGGAACACCGTCGGCCGGTCGGGCTGCAGCCGGGGCCCGTCCGATGCGATGAGGACGTCCGCCTTCAAGAGGCTCTTGTTCCGGTCGCAGAACTCCTTGAGGCCCGGAGAACCGACCTCTTCACCGGTTTCCAGAAGGATTTTCAGGTTGAATCCCAGCCGTCCTCGCGTGGCGAGGACGGCTGCCACCGCGCCGAGATTGATGGTGTGCTGGCCCTTGTTGTCGGCGGTGCCGCGGCCGTAGAGCCGCTCGCCCTCGCGCTTCAGCTCCCAGGGCTTGAGCCCCGCCCGCCAGCTCGCATCCTGCCCGCGGATCACGTCGCCATGGCCGTACGAAAGAACGGTGACGAGATCGGGATCTTCCTTTCTTTCTGCAACGAGGAACGGTCCCGCGCCGGCGACCGGATTCTCGAAAACCCGTGAACGGAAGCCAAGGCGTTCAAGGCTCGGCATGATCTCGCCATCGAGGTAGCGCGCGAGGTCAGCGCCCCGCTCGGGATTCTGGCTCTCGGTGGGAATCGCGACGCGGCGCGCGAGGTCGGCGAAGAAGCCGCCTTCGTCGAAGTAGCGCTCGGCGTTGGCGATGGCGCGGTCCCGGCTCATGGCCGGCGCATTGTAGCGGCGTTCAGCCTTTCAGCTTCTTCGCCGCCTCCAGGATCGGCCCGAGCACGTCCATCGGCACCGGGAAGACGATGGTCGAGCTCTTGTCGCCGGCCACCTGGGTGAGCGTCTGCAGGTAGCGCAGCTGCATCGCCTCGGGGCGCTGCGACAGCACCGCCGCGGCCTCGAGCAGCTTCTCGGCCGCCTGCTGCTCGCCCTCGGCGTGGATCACCTTGGCGCGGCGCGCGCGCTCGGCCTCGGCCTGCTGCGCGATGGCGCGCACCATGGTCTCGTTGAGGTCCACGTGCTTGATCTCTACATTGGACACCTTGATGCCCCAGGCGTCGGTCTGCTGGTCGAGCACGGTCTGGATGTCGATGTTGAGCTTCTCGCGCTCCGAGAGCAGCTCGTCCAGCTCGTGCTTGCCGAGCACCGCGCGCAGCGTGGTCTGCGACAGTTGGCTGGTCGCCTCGAGGAAGTTCGCCACCTGGATGATCGCGAGCTGCGGATCGACCACGCGGAAATAGACCACCGCGTTGACCTTGACCGAGACGTTGTCGCGCGTGATCACGTCCTGCGGCGGCACGTCCAGCACCACGATGCGCAGGTCGACGCGCACCATCTGCTGGATGCCGGGAATGACGACGATCAGCCCGGGGCCCATCACGCGCTGGAAGCGCCCCAGCAGGAACACCACGCCGCGCTCGTACTCGCGCAGCACGCGCAGCGACGAGGCCAGCAGCACCACCGCCAGGATGAAGAAGCCGAGTCCGAAGCTGAACATGCCCGTCAATTCGCCGATCATCTTGAATCCTTCGAAAAATCAGGACGCACTTCCAGGACCAGGCCGTGCACGGCCGTGACACGCAGCCGCTCTCCCGCGCGCAGCGGCGCCGCCGAGCGCACGCGCCAGCGCTCGCCGTGCACCCGCGCCCAGCCCTCGGCCTGCAGGTCCTCAAGCGCTTCGCCCGCCGCGCCGAGCATCTCCTCGCGACCGCTCACCACCGGCCGGCGGCGCGAGCGCAGCAGCATGCCGGCGACCACGAACAGGAACGCGGCGCTCGCGGCGGTGATGCCGCCGATCAGCGCGTAGGGGATCTCGAACTCCGGGATGTCGGTGTCGATGAGCAGCACCGAGCCGATGGCGAACGCGATCATGCCGCCCACGCCGAGCGAGCCGTAGGCCGGGAAGAACGCCTCGGCCGCCATGAAGCCGATGCCGAGCAGGATGAGCGCGAGCCCGGCCAGGTTCACCGGCAGCAGGTGGAAGGCGTACATCGCCACCAGCAGGCAGATCGTCCCCACCACGCCGGGCAGCACCAGGCCCGGGTTGCCGAACTCCACGATCAGCGCGTAGATGCCGAGCAGCACCAGGATGTAGGCGACGCTCGGGTTGGTGATCACGGTCAGGAAGCGCGTGCGCCAGTCGGGCTGGACGGTGACGGCGGCCGCCCCGGCGGTGGCGAGCGCCCGGCCCGCGATCACGCGCCCGTCGAGCTGGCGCAGCAGCGCCGGCAGGTCCTCGGCCACCAGGTCGATCACCTTCAGGCGCAGCGCCTCGGCCGCGGGCAGGCTCACCGCCTCGCGCACCGCGCGCTCGGCCCAGTCGGCGTTGCGCCCGCGCATCTCTGCCAGGCCGCGGATGTAGGCGGCGGCATCGTGCGTCGCCTTGCGCATCAGGGTGTCGGCCGGGTTCGCCTCGGCCTGGTCCTTGCCGGACTTCGCCTTCTCGTCCCTGGCCGCGGGCATGCCGATCGCCACCGGCGAGGCGGCGCCGAGGTTGGTGCCCGGCGCCATCGCCGCCACATGGGTCGCATACAGGATGAAGGTGCCGGCGCTCGCCGCGCGCGCGCCGCCCGGCGCGACGTAGCCCGCCACCGGCACCGGCGAGGCGAGGATGTCCTTGATGATCTCGCGCATCGCGGTATCGAGACCGCCGGGCGTGTCGAGGCGCAGCACGATCAGCGCCGCGCGCTCCTTCGCCGCGCGTTCCAGGCCGCGGTGCACGAAGTCCGCCGTCGCCGGGCCGATCGCGCCCTCGATCGGGATCACCACTACCGGCGCGGGCGCGGCCAGCACCTCCCCGGGCAAGGCGATCGCCCCGAGCACAAGCAGCAGCCAAAGAATCGGCTTCACGCCCGCCTAGAATCCCACCATCGCCCGCGTTGCGCAATGGCCGGCGCGGCGGCCGTTCCCGGGCGGCGCTCCGGCCTCTACAGGGGTTGGAAGGACTCGGGCCGGCGGCTCGTGACAGGCGCGGCGAGGCCGTCGAGGAAGCGGCGCAGCCAGCGCAATGGGCGCGGAGTCGCGTCGCGAAAGAGCAATTTCGGCGCCGAAACAGCGTCGTTGCGCAGCGTGACGCGCCGCGGCAGCAGCTCTGCGGGCCGCGCGTACAGCCGCACACGGCTGTGGCCGAAAGCCTGCAGGATTCCAGTGCCGCCGTGCCGCACGCGAAACCACTGGCCTGCGCTCAGCAGGTCGTCCCTGGCGCTGCCGTCCTGCGTAAGCCAGAGCTCGCCCTCGACGACGTGCACGAGAAGGCCCGCGGGTTCTTCGATGCGCAGCAGGTTGCCGCGCGCCATGGCGATCGGGCCGTTTACCTGGATCCTGTCCATCGTTCTCTCCTTGGTTGGATTGCGTGGTGGCAAGCCTAGGCGGCGCGCGTTACCCGCGCATGTCGCCCGCGCGCGAAGTTGTTGCGGCTTAGTAGCAATCGCGTAAACGGGCTCGATGGCCGGCGCGCCGCCCGCTCGGCGACGAGCCCGGCGGCGAGCGAGCACTCGCCGGCGCGCCCAGCCGCCTCGATCAGGGTGAGGTCGATCAGGTCGCGCTGCGCGTGGCTGCCGCCGAAGCGATGGGCGATGCGCCGCACGTTGCGCAGCAGCCGGACGCAGCGGCCGTAGTCGCCCTCGCCGAAGCTGCGGAGTGCCAGGGCCACCGGGTGGCCGACATCATGTGTGAGCTCGCCGTTGTCGCCAGGCGCGTGCATCACCGCGGCCTGGGCGTCGAGCAACTCGCGCGCGAGCGCCGCCCGGCCGGCGCCGACGAATGCCATCATGGCGTGCACGTCATTGAAGGCGTAGTTGCCGGAGGCGGCCAGCGGCGCCCAGCGATCGGCGAGTCTTTGCCAGCGCTCGCCCACCTCGACGCCGCGCAGCGCCAGGCGCCAGAGCATCGCCGAGCAGTCGATCATCTCCAGCACCACGCCCGAGTTTGCGGCGTCGATGCGGCTGTCATACAGGTGCAGGACCTCCGCGGTGTCGCCGAGATCGAGGTGGAACAATGCCAGGTGCCACCAGTTGTGCACGGCGAAGAAGCTGTCCGGCGACCAGGCGTCGACGTTGCTGCGCATCCAGGCGACGCCGTCCTCGTGCCGCGCCTGCATCTCCATAACGTGCGCCACGGCGTGCTGCGCCCAGGCGTCGGCGGGCTCGAGTTCCAGCGCGCGGCGTCCGGCCGCCTCGGCGCGCGCGTAGTCGTGGCACTCCTCGAGGCCGAAGGCGTGCATGCCGAGCAGCGAATGAAAACCCGGCATTTCTGGTTGCCAGGCGGGCAGCGCGCGCGCGATGCGGTCACGCAGCATGCGCGCGTCGCCGGTGAAGAAATCGAGCTGGTGCCCGACCTGCAGGGCGAGCGCGTCGCGCGGAAATTCGATCGACAGGTCCTCCAGCATGCGCGCCGCTTCGCGCCAGTGCCCCTCGAGCAGAGCGCCGATGGCGCGCACGTGGCCGGCCTCGCGCCGGTTCATCGGCAGCGCGCGCGCCGCCTGCCATGCCTGGCGAGCTGGCTCGAGAGCGGCGGCCTCGGTGCCGAGCAGCAGCAGCCAGGCCTTGAGCGCGTGCGCCATCGGCATGCGCGGGCCGGCCGCGATCGCCGCGTCGGCCTCGGCGAGGGGATCGTTGCGAAGGCACTGCATCAGGCGCAGCGCCCGCTCGTACCGGGCGAGTCCTTCGTCGGTCGCGCCGCTGATCTCGTGCATGGTCTTCTCCGTTGGATGGATGGATGTCATGGACGCAGGCTAGCGGCCGGAGGTAACCGGCGCATTTCCGCGCGACGCGGATTTGTTGCGTTCTGGTTGCTAGGCCGCGCGCAGGTGCGCGGCGAGGAGCGGGAAGAACTGCGCCGGCTCGATCGGCTTTCGCACCAGGTGCGCGACGCAGGCATCGCGCAGGTCCCGGGGTGAGAGGTCCTCGCCGAAGCCGGTGTAGAGGATCACCGGCAGCCCCGGACGCAGGCGCGCAAGCTCGCACGCCAGTGCCAGCCCGGTGAGCTGCGGCATGGTCTGGTCGGTGATGACGAGGTCGAAGCGCCTGGGCTCGGCGGCGACGGCATCGCGCGCGGCGGCGCCGTCGGACAAGGTGGTGACCTCCAGGCCCCAGCCGCCGAGCAGGTCGGTCATGAACTCGCGGATCGCTTCCTCGTCGTCGACAACCAGCACCCGCCCGGCGAGGCGCGCGCGCGCGCGCGCCGGCGGCACGGTCTGGTCCTCGCCGGCGGCGGCCGAATCACCGCCCGCCGAAGCGTCGAACAGGACGCGAAACTTGGTGCGGTCGTCGCGCAGGCTGTCGACCAGGATGTGGCCGTCGTGCTCGTGCACGATGCCGTGCGCAAGCGAAAGGCCCATGCCGCTGCCCTGCCCCGGCGCCTTGGTCGAGTAGAACGGCTCGAACATGCGGTCCATCACCTCGGGCGCGATGCCCGGGCCGTTGTCGCGCACGCACAGCTCGACGAAGACGCCGTCGACCTTCTGGCGGCAGGACGCGCACACGCCGCAGACGCGCGCCGGCGCGCGCACCCCGATACGGATCGCGCCAGCGCCGCGCATGGCATCGCGCGCGTTGATGCACAAGTTGAGCACCACCTGCTCGACCTGGACGGGGTCGAGCCGCAGCACAGGTATCCCGCGTTCCATGCTCTGGTGCAGCTCGATCGTCGAAGGCAGCGTCGAGCGCAGCAGCTTGCACGCATCGCGCACCAGCTCGACGAGATCCACCGGCCGGCGCTCGCCGCGCTGGCCGCGGCTGAAGGTGAGCATCTGGCCGATCAATTCACGAGCGCGCTGCGCGCTGTGTCTGGCGCGCTCTAGGTACTTTCCCAGGCGGGCGTCTCCCAGCGCCTCCTGGCGTTCGCCCGCGAGCGCGAGGTTGCCGAGGATGCCTTGCAGGATGTTGTTGAAGTCATGGGCGATGCCGCCGGCAAGGTGGCCGATCGCCTCCATCTTCTGCGCCTGGCGCAGCTGCGCCTCGAGCTGGTCGCGATCGGACTCGGCGCGCCTGCGGACCGAGATGTCGCGGCCGATGTAAAGCACGTGCGGCCGGCCCTGGTGCCGGATCGGCACGCCGCGCACCTCGATATCGAAGACCTCGCCGCTCTTGCGGCGCGCGTCCGCCTCCCAGGACACGACCTCGCCCGCGAGCGCGCGCTGGTGCAGGGCGCGGATGAGCGGGGTCAACTCCGGGTTGCTCATGGTCACATCCTGGCGGCTCAGCGCCTCGGCGCGCGGCCGGCCGCTCATCGCCTCGTAGGCCGGATTGACGTCGACGACGCGGAAATCCTCGTCGCGCAAAACCAGCGAATCGGCGGTGGCGTTGAAGATCGCCCGGTACTGCTCCCAGCTCGCCTGTTGCGCGCGCTCGGCCAGGCGCCGCTCGGTGACATCGCGGCCGATGTAGAGCACATGCGGCCGCCCTCGGTGCGTCATCGGCACGCCCCTCACTTCCACGTCGGCGGTCCTGCCGTCGGGACCCACCGCCTTGGTTTCGACATGGATCTGCTCGCCGGCGAGCGCGCGCCGATGGAGCGCGAACAGCCGCTCGCGCTCCGCCGGCGGGATCACGATCAGCTGGTCGACGCCAACCACGTCCTCCCGCCGCTTACCGGTGGCCAGGAGGAACGCCGGGTTCACGTCGACCACGCGGTACTCCGCGTCGCGCAGGATCAGCGCGTCGGCCACCGCGTTGAAAATCGCCCGATACTGAGACTCGCTCGCGCCCGCTTCGTCTTCCATGTCAACCGGGGATGAACATGTAGCCCGCGCCGCGCACGGTGCGGATCGCCGCCGGCCTCTCCGGGTCGGCCTCGACCTTGCGGCGCAGGCGCGCGATGCGGATATCGATCGACCGGTCGAACGGCTCCCACTCGCGGTTGCGCGTGAGCGTCAGCAGCTGGTCGCGCGACAGCACGCGGTTCGGGTTCTCCACGAACACGCGCAGCAGGTCGAACTCCATGCCGGTCAGCGGTTGCTCGCCGCCCTGTTCGTCCACCAACTGGTGCGTATCGAGATCGAGCAGGCAGCGGCCGACCTTTACCCGGCGCGCCGGAGGAACAGTAGCAAGCTCGTCGCGCCGTGCTTCGCCCCGGCGGAGCACGGCCTTCAATCGGGCGCGCAGCTCGCGCAGGTCGAAGGGCTTGGCGAGGTAGTCGTCGGCGCCGACCTCCAGCCCGACCACCCGGTCCACCACCTCGCCCGCGCCGGTGATCATGAGGATCGCCACTTCGTGGTGCTCGCGCAGCCAGCGCGTGAGCGAGAGTCCGTCCTCGCCCGGCAGGTTGAGGTCCAGCAGCACCGCGTGCGGCACGGCTTTCGCGAATGCCGAGCGCATCTGCGCGCCGTCGGCCGCGAGCGCGACCTCGAAGCCGTTCTCGCTCAGGTACTCGCCGGTGGTCTCGCGGATGTCGGCGTCGTCGTCGACGATCAGCACGCGCTGGGTCATGGACGGCATCATACCCGCGGCGATTGCGCTCGAAGATTGCATGGACCCGGATGCTACGCGCCGCCGCGCGCGCGGCGATGTCAGGACGGTTTCGCCCTTGTTTCAATCCTGTAACAGGCGACGGGACGGATACAAACTGTTTCCTCGGGCACATCCGCCGAATACACGCCGCGCCCACACTGCGCCCATGTCCCCGCCGGGGATGCCTGAAACAAGGAGCGCACCATGGAAGACACCACCACCATCAATCTGCGCAGGGTCCAGTATCTCGAGGCGTTCGCGCTGATCGAGAGGATCGCTGCGGCGGGAACCGCGGCCTGGCGCGCGATCCCGCGGCTGCTCGCCGCGATCGCCAGACGGCAGGAGCGAGCGCGCGCACGGCTCGAGCTGCACCGGCTCAGCGACCACATGCTGAGGGACATCGGCCTGGAGCGCGGGCAGATCGACCGGCTGTTTCACTGAGCCGCGCGGGGGCGCTTCCTGCTGGATAAAATGCGGGAGTGAAGCAGGAAGCCCCGCCCGCCGCGGACGCGATCGTCATCCGCGGCGCCCGGCAGAACAACCTCAAGAACCTGACGCTCTCGATCCCGAACCGCGAGCTGGTGGTCGTCACCGGCGTGTCGGGCTCGGGCAAGTCCTCGCTGGTCTTCGACACGCTCTACGCCGAGGGCCAGCGGCGCTACGTGGAGACCTTCAGTCCCTACGCGCGCCAGTTCCTCGACCGCATGGACAAGCCGCAGGTGGATGCCATCGAGGGCATCCCGCCGGCGATCGCCATCGACCAGACCAACCCGGTGCGCACCTCGCGCTCCACGGTCGGGACGATGACCGAGCTGAACGACCACCTGAAGCTGCTCTTCGCGCGCGCGGCGAAGCTGCATTGCCGCGGCTGCGGCAGGCCGGTGGTCCGGGACACGCCGGCATCCGTATATGCGTTCATTCTCAAAAAATCACAGGAAAACAACGAACTCCGCACCGTCATCACCTTTCCGGTCGAGATCCCGAAGAATTTCAAGGAGAAGGAAGTCCTGCAGCTGCTGGAAGCGCAGGGCTATAGCCGGATCCACTCGAAGGCCGGCAGTCGCCTGGAGGTGATCCAGGACCGGCTGCGCGTGGGCGGCGTGGATAAGGCGCGCGTGACCGACGCGATTGAAGCGGCGATGAAGATAGGCCAGGGGAAGGTGAATGTCTGGCTTGAGGAAGGGGGACAGACCCCCAGCGCAGAAAAAGGTGCAGAAAAAGGGGGACAGACCCCTAAAGCAAAGGAAGGGGGGTCTGTCCCCTACCGCTTCTCGTCGCACCTGCACTGCGCCGATTGCGACATCGCCTACAGCGAGCCCACGCCGGCGGCGTTCTCGTTCAATTCGCCGCTGGGCGCCTGCGAGAGCTGTCGCGGCTTTGGCCGGGTGATCGGGGTCGATTTCGGCCTGGTCGTTCCCAATGAAAACCTCTCACTGCGGGAGGGAGCGGTCAGGCCCTGGCA
>JADLES010000077.1 GCA_020845995.1 Burkholderiales bacterium
GACGATGACGTCCTTGCCCTTGTAGAAGAAGCCGTCGCAGGTGGCGCAGGCGGACACTCCCTGGCCCATGTACTTCCGCTCGCTCGGCAGGCCGAGGTACTTCGCCGAGGCGCCGGTGGCGATCACCAGGGCGTCGCAGGTGTACGCGCCCTCGTCGCCTTCGAGCCGGAACGGCCGCGCGCCCAGGTCCGCCTTCGCGATGTGGTCGAAGACGATCTCGGTGTCGAAGCGCTCGGCGTGCTTCTGGAAGCGCGCCATCAGTTCCGGCCCCTGCACTCCCTCGGCGTCGGCGGGCCAGTTGTCGACATCGGTGGTGGTGGTGAGCTGGCCGCCGGGCGCCAGGCCGGTGAGCAGCAGCGGCTTCAGGTTGGCGCGCGCCGCGTAGACGGCGGCGGTGTATCCGGCCGGGCCGGAGCCGAGGATGAGGAGACGGGAATGTCGCTGCCTGGTTTCCATGCCGAAAGTATAAGCGAGTGATTCTGCTACCATAATGAGGTCGAATCCTCTCGAAACCAGCCCTGTACCCCGCGATGGCGACCACCGTTTCAACCACCGTATTGAAATCGGTCCCGCTGTTCGCGAGCTTTCACGAGGAGCAGCTGCGCACCCTGGTCGGCGTGGTCACGCGGCGCAGCGCGACGCGCGGCACGGTGATCATGGCGGCCGGCGACCCGATCGACTCGCTCTACATCGTCATCTCGGGGCGCCTGAAGGTGATGATGAGCGACGCCGAGGGCAAGGAGGTGATCCTCAGCCTGATCGGTCCGGGCGAGTATTTCGGCGAGATGGGCCTCATCGACGACAGCCCGCGCTCGGCCAGCGTGGTGAGCATCGAGCCCTGCGAGCTGCTGGCCGTCAGCAAGCGCGACTTCAAGAAATGTCTCGCCGAGAGCGCCGAGATGGCGGCGGCGGTGATGCGGGGCCTGGTGCGGCGCCTGCGCGAGGCTGACCGCAAGATCGGCAGCCTCGCTCTGCTCGACGTGTATGGGCGCGTGGCGCGCCTCCTGCTCGACATGTCGGAGTTGCAGAACGGCCAGCGCGTGGTCGCCAAGCGCCTGCCCAAGCAGGACATCGCCAAGATGATCGGCGCCTCGCGCGAGATGGTGAGCCGGGTGATGAAGGACTTGCAGATGGGCGGCTACATCGAGACGCGCGGGTCGACCATCGTGCTGCGCGAATCCATCATGCTGCGCGACTGACCCGCCGGCCCCGCGCGGCGCGGCAGGGGACAGGCACAAGGGCGATGGCAACGGCGGCGGCACGGAAGAACCAGGGCGGCACACCGCTGCCGGCGAGGCTCGCGGGCCTGCTGCGCGAGGCGAAGTGGCTGGCGCTCACCGCGGCCGCCGCCTACCTGCTGCTCGTGCTGGCGACCTATCACAGGTCCGACCCTGCCTGGTCGCACAGCGCCACCGCGGCGGTGACGCAGAATGCGGGCGGCCGCGCTGGCGCCTGGATCGCCGACCTGCTGCTCTACCTGTTCGGCGTCTCGGCGTACTGGTGGGTGGCGCTCTGCGGCGCGATGGTCGCCTGGGGCTACGCGCGGATCGCGCCCGTGGCCGAGGAGGCGCGCCGTGCCTCGCGCGGGCGCAACGCGAGCGCGCGACTCGTCGATAGGCGCCCGCTCTGGATCTCGCTCGCCGGCTTCGCGCTCCTGCTTGTCGCCAGCGCCGCGCTGGAGGCGCTGCGCCTGCACAGCCTGCGCGCCGAGCTGCCGCTCGCGCCGGGCGGCATGATCGGACTCTCGGTGGGCTCCGCGCTGGCCGCGGTCGCGGGCTTCACCGGAGCCACGCTGCTGCTTCTCACCTTCCTTGCGGTGGGCCTGAGCCTGCTCACCGGGCTGTCCTGGCTCGGGGTCGCCGAGTTCGTCGGGATCCTGCTCGAAGCCGGCTATGCGCGCGCGCGCGGCGCGCTCGAGCAGCGACGCGACGAGCGAATCGGGGAGATGGCGCGCGACGAGCGCGAGCATACCGTCGCCATCGAGCGCAAGCGCGAGGAGGACCATCCGCCGCTGGTGATCGCGCCGCCGCCGCGCGAGATCAGGAAATCCGAGCGCGCGAAGAAGGAGATGCAGGCCGACAAGCAGGCGCGCCTGTTCGAGCACCTGCCCGACACGCCGCTGCCGCCCCTCAAGCTGCTCGATGAGCCGGAGCGGGCGGCCGAGAGCGTGGGCGCGGAAACGCTGGAATTCACCTCGCGCCTGATCGAGAAGAAGCTTTCGGACTTCGGCGTCGCGGTGAAGGTGCTCGCCGCCTACCCTGGGCCGGTGATCACGCGCTACGAGATCGAGCCCTCGGTCGGCGTCAAGGGCAGCCAGATCGTCAACCTGATCAAGGACCTCGCGCGCGCGCTGTCGGTGGTGGCGATCCGCGTGGTGGAAACGATCCCGGGCAAGTCCTGCATGGGGCTGGAGATCCCGAATCCGGTCCGGCAGACGGTGCGCCTCACCGAGATCCTCGGCTCGGAGACCTACCACGGTGCGCACTCGCACCTCGCGCTCGCGCTCGGCAAGGACATCGCCGGCAACCCGGTGGTGGCGGACCTGGGCAGGATGCCGCACCTGCTGGTCGCCGGCACCACCGGCTCGGGCAAGTCGGTGGCGATCAACGCCATGATCCTGTCGCTGCTGTACAAGTCCGAGCCGAAGAACGTCCGCTTCATCCTCATCGACCCGAAGATGCTGGAGCTGTCGATCTACCAGGACATCCCGCACCTGCTCGCGCCGGTGGTCACCGACATGAAGCAGGCCGCCAACGCGCTCGCCTGGTGCGTGGCCGAGATGGACCGGCGCTACAAGCTGATGAGCTGGCTGGGGGTGCGCAACCTCTCGGGCTACAACCACAAGGTGGCCGACGCAGTGAAGCACGGCCGCGTCCTCGAGGATCCGTCCACCATCGAGTCGGGCAACCCGCGGCCGCTCGAGCAGCTGCCGCTCATCGTGGTGGTGATTGACGAGCTCGCCGACCTGATGATGGTCGCGGGCAAGAAGGTCGAGGAGCTGATCGCGCGCCTCGCGCAAAAGGCGCGCGCCGCGGGCATCCACCTGATCCTCGCCACGCAGCGCCCTTCGGTCGACGTGATCACGGGCCTCATCAAGGCCAATATCCCCACGCGCATCGCTTTCCAGGTGGCCTCGCGCGTCGACTCGCGCACCATCCTCGACCAATCCGGGGCCGATGCGCTGCTCGGCTCGGGCGACATGCTCTACCTGCCCGCGGGCACCGGGCTGCCGCAGCGCATCCACGGCGCCTTCGTCGCCGACCACGAGGTGCACAAGGTGGTCGAGCACCTGAAGAGCCTCGCCAGGCCCGAGTACATCGGCGAGGTGCTCGAGCCGGCGGCGGCTGCCGAGGGAGGCGCCGGCGAAGAACCGACCGGCGAGAAGGATCCGCTCTATGACCAGGCGGTGGAGGTCGTCGTGCGCACCCGCCGGCCGTCGATCTCTCTCGTGCAACGCCACCTGCGCATCGGCTACAACCGCGCCGCGCGCCTGATCGAGGACATGGAGCGCGCCGGCCTTGTCTCGCAGATGCAGTCGAACGGCAACCGCGAAGTCCTGGTGCCGGCGAAAGTGGAGTGATGCAATGAACAGGATCTTGTTTTTCCTGTCTTTGATTCTGGTTTCTCAGGCCTCGAATGCAGCGAGCCTGGAACGCTTCCAGAGCTACCTGCGCACGACGCAGTCGGCGCGCGGCGATTTCGAGCAGAAGGTGTACGACAAGAGCGGCAAGCTGGTGCAGGATTCGCGCGGCAGCTTCGTGCTGTTGCGGCCGAACCGCTTCCGCTGGACCTACCTCAAGCCGCCGCAGGTCATCGTCGGCGACGGCGAGCGCGTCTGGATCCACGACGCGGACCTCAACCAGGTCACCGTGCGGCGCATCGCGCGCGTGCTCGGCTCGACGCCGGCGGCGCTGCTCGCGGGAGCGTCGGATGTCGGCGAGGCGTTCGAGATGAAGGAGCTGGGCGAGAAGGAAGGCCTGGAATGGCTGGAGGCGCGGCCGCGCGAGAAGGAGGCGGGCTTCGAGCGCATGCGGCTGGGCCTCTCCACCGGTGGCGTGGAGGCGATGGAGCTGGTCGATCATTTCGGCCAGACGACCGTGCTCCGCTTCAGCAACGTGGTGCGCAATCCGAAGATCGAGCCAGGAACCTTCCGCTTCAGCCCGCCCAAGGGGGCTGACGTCCTTGGGGATTGACCTCTTCGGCGCTCGCGCGGGTCCCGCGGAATCGGTCGCGCCGCTGGCGGAGAAGCTGCGGCCGCGCAGCCTGGAGGAGGTCGTCGGTCAGCGCCACCTGCTCGGACCCGGCCGCCCGCTGCGTGTCGCCTTCGAGTCGGGCAAGCCGCACTCGATGATCCTGTGGGGGCCGCCCGGTTCGGGCAAAACCACCCTCGCGCGGCTGATGGCGCAGGCGTTCGACGCCGAGTTCATCGCGCTCTCCGCGGTGCTCTCCGGGGTCAAGGACATCCGCGACGCGGTGCAGGCGGCCGAGCGCACCCTCGCGGGGGCGGGAGGCAAGGCGGGCCGGCGCACGATCCTCTTCGTCGACGAGGTGCACCGCTTCAACAAGGCGCAGCAGGATGCCTTCCTGCCCTACGTCGAGAA
>JADLES010000078.1 GCA_020845995.1 Burkholderiales bacterium
CAAGGATTGGCCCGCGCTGCTGCGTCTTCTCGAGCGCAGGGGCAGCAACTACGCGTCCTAGGACGCGTCCTTCGTTCGCCAGCTAGGCTTTGACGGTGACCTGCCGGGTGCCCGGCAGGCTGAGCACGGTGCCGATGGTCAGAACCGCGCTCGCCACCACCGTGTAGAAGACTATCGACGGCCGCCCGCCGTCGAGCAGCCAGCCGAAGTAGACCGGCGTCAGGATCGAGCCGACGTCGAGGCCGGAATACACGAAGCCGTAGACCTTGCCGGTGGCGCCGGGCGGCGTCGTCGCGCGCACGATGAGGTCGCGCGACGGATTGGTCATGCCGCCGAAGAAGCCGGTCGCCGCGAACAGCACGGGCAGCGCCACGGCGGGCAGCCAGGCCGCGGCGACGACGAACATGAACGCGGCGCTCGCCGCCATGCCGCCCGCCGCCACGAGGTCGTGCCGCGAGGTGCGGGCGGCGACGAAACCGCCGGTGAGGATTCCCGCCGCGGCGCCGAGCAGGTAGGCGGTGAGCGCCGCCGAGGCCGCCGGCCCGCCCACGCCGTAGAGCGAGATCATGGTGGCGACGCCGAACGTCTGGATGCCGATGAAACCCACCGCGATGAGCACGAAGTAGCCGAAGCACATCAGGATCGGCGCCGAGGCGAGCACCTTCAGGTCGGCGGCGAGGCCCTCGCCGGTGCGCCCGCCGCCGTCGGCCGGCGCCGCGTAGAGCGCTTCGCGCTGTACGGCGAGCAGGGCGATCGCCAGCGCGCCCAGCGCCGCCGCGCCCAGCAGCGCGCCGCGCCAGCCCGTCGCCTGCACCATGGCGATGGCGTAGGTCGGCGCCGCGGCGTAGCCGAGGAAACCGGCGATGCCGTGCCAGCTGAACGCGTAGCCGAGCAGTTCCTTCCTCACGCGCGCGTTGAGGATCGAGAAATCGCAGGGATGGAACACGCTGTTGCCCAGGCCGCCGACCACCGCGGCGAGGAGGAGCATCGCGTAGCTGTGCGCGAGCCCGGCGAGCAGCGCCCCCGCGACCGCCAGCGCGAGGCCGATGAACAGCATGCGCCGCGCGCCGAAGCGGTCGGCGGCGAACCCGGCGAGCGTCTGGCATACGCCCGAGACCACGTAATAGAGCGCGACGGTGGCGCCGAGCGCGGCATACGACACGCCGAGATCGTCCTTGATGAGCGGGAACAGCACCGCGGTCGCGATCTGGTAGAAGTGCGACACGCCGTGCGCGAGCGAGACCAGGCCGATGACGCGGACGTCGTGGCGCGCCGCGTGCATCAGTCGTGGAACAGCTCGTGGATCATCTTCCGCAGCCAGACGTTCACCGGGTCCTTGTGGGCGCGCTCGTGCCAGTACTGCCGCACATCGAAGGATACGTTGAACGGCGGTTCCAGCAGGCGCAGTTTCGCCAGTTTCGCAAAAGCGAAGCCGATGTCGCGCGGCACGGTGGCGACGAGGTCCGAAGCGGCGATGATCGCGGGCAGACTGAGGTAGTGGGGGATTTCGAGCCGCACACGGCGCACGCAGTTGCGGCGCCGCAGTTCGCGCTCGAACAGGTCGTGCGAGCGCCCCTCCGGGGACACCACCGCGTGGGAGGCCTCGAGGAACAGCTTCAGCGATACCGGCTCCGCGAGCGAGTGGTGGTTCGCCGCGACCGCGCAGATGAACGAATTGCGAAACAGCCGCCGCTGGTAGAAGCGCGCCCTGGTGAGGTCCGGAAACAGCCCCACCGCGAGGTCGGCGCGGCCCGATTCCAGCGCGCGCTCGATGGCCGGCGGCGGCATCGCGAGCGTCCGGATGGTCGCGTTCGGCGCCTCGGCCGCGAGCCGGGCCAGCAGCCTCGGCAGGAACGCGATCTCGCCGATGTCCGGAGTGATCAGCGTGAAGCTGCGCGATGTCGCGCGCGGGTCGAAATGCGCCTTCGCCAGCACCTCCGAGCGCACCGCCTGCAGCACGCGCCGCACCGGCTCGGCGAGCGCCTCGGCGCGCGCGGTGGGCCGTACGCCGCCGGCGGCCCGCACGAACAGCGGATCGTCGAACAGCGCGCGCACCCTGGCGAGCGCCGCGCTCATCGCCGGCTGGCTGAGCCCGATCGCCGCGCCGGCGCGCGTCACGCTCTGGTGCTCGAGCAGCGCCTCGAACACCACCAGCAGATTGAGGTCGATCCGGCTGATATCCATTAACTGGATAATGATTATCCGGGAATTCCCGTATCCGGATCCGCCGCGGCTGCCCAGAATGGCGCAGTCCAAGACCCGCAGGGAGACTCGACCATGCTCAGACTCGTGCTCGCCGGCCTGCTGCTGGCCGCCGCCCCCTTTCCCGCAACCGCGCAATCCTGGCCGGCGAGGCCCGTGCGCGTGGTGCTCTCCCAGCCACCGGGCTCCAGCCCCGACATCCTCGCGCGCCTGATCGCCGACCGCCTGTCGAAGCTCTGGGACAAGCCGGTCGTGGTGGAAAACCGCCCCGGCGGCCAGAACGTCGTCGGCGCGCTCGCCGTGCTCAAGGCGCCGGCGGACGGTTACACCTTCTACCACGCGACGGCGGCGGCGTTGGTGATCAACGCCTACACCTTCAAGGCCCTGCCCTACGACCCGAAAAAGGACTTCGTGCCGGTCGGCATGGTCGGGCAGAGCGGGTTCGTGGTTGCGGTCAATCCGTCGACCGGGTTCAACAGCATCCGCGAGCTGGTCGCCTACGCCAAGGCCAATCCGGACAAGCTGTCGGTGGCGACCGAGGGGCCGAAGACCTTCTCCGGCATGATGGCGAGCATGCTTGCCGCCACCGCGGGCGTGAAGTTGGTCGCCGTGCCCTACAGCGGCGTGCAGCCCGGCATCCTCGACACCGTCGCCGGCCGCACGCAGCTCACGATCCAGGCCGTCGCCGCGACCATGGCGCACCTGCAGCGTGGCGCGCTGCGCCCGCTCGCTGTCACCACCGCGAGGCGCCTGCCGGGCCTCGATCAGGTGCCCACGCTCAGCGAAACCTATCCCGGCTTCGAGTATTCCGGCTGGCAGGCCGTGGTCGCCCAACAGGGAACGCCCGCGGACGCGCTGCGGCGCTTCAGCGCCGACCTGGCCGGCGTGCTGAAAGACCCGGAGATGGTGAAGAGGCTCTTCGACCTCGGCATCATCGCCGAAGCGAGCACCGCCGAGCAGCTGGGCCAGTACCTCGATGCCGAGCACGCGCGCTGGGCGAAGCTCGCCAGGGACACCGGCGTGGTGCCGGAGTGATCGGGCCGCAGGCATCGTTCAAGGAGAGGACATGAAGCTCGCCACCTTTACCGTGGGCAAGGAAACCCTGGTCGGCGCCGTCGACGGCGACGAGCTCGTCGTCATCGACGTGCCGGACATGCGCACGCTGTTCGAACTGGGCCACCCGGTGACCGGCCCGGCCGAGCAGCGCCTGACGAAGCGCCGCTGCAAGCTCGCCGAGGTGCGCCTGCGCGCGCCGATCGTCCCGAAGAAGATCTTCCACACCGCCGGCAATTACGCCGAGCACGGCGAGGAAGGCAAGAAGGCGAACTGGGTGGCCGAGATTCATCCCTGGATCATGTTCTTCCAGAACCCGGACGCCATCATCGGCCCGGAGGACCCCATCGTCTATCCCGAGCATCTGACGAAGGAGCTCGACTACGAGCTCGAGTTCTGCATGGTGATCGGCAAGGCCGCCAAGCACCTGTCGGTCGAGGAGGCGGGCAGCCACATCGGCGGCTACCTGATCTTCAACGACGTCACCGCGCGCGACATCCAGCGGCGCGAGATGCAGTCGAAGAACTTCGTGTTCAGCAAGTCGATCGACAGCTTCTGCCCTTTCGGGCCCTGGATCGTCACCGCGGACGAGATCCCGGACCCCTACAAGCTCGACCTGCTGCTTACCGTCAACGGCGAGAAGCGCCAGGTCTCCAACACCAGCCGCCTGCTGGTCACGCTGCCGCAGCTGGTGAGCAAATTCTCGCCCGCCGGCTACTCGGCCGGCGACATCATGACCACCGGCACGGTATCGGGCGTGGCCGCCTTCAGCGCCAACCCGCAGGCCTGGTACCTCAAGCCCGGCGACCTGATCGAGGCGAAGATCGAGAAAATTGGCACGCTGCGCAACCGCGTCATCGGCTGGCAGGAGGCCTACGGCAAGCCCGCGCCCGCCTGGCAGGGGTTCTGAGCGTGGCGCGGTTCCAGGACAAGGTGGTCTTCGTCACCGGCGCGGGCCGCGGCTTCGGCGCGGTGCTCGCCGGCGCCTTCGCGAAGGAAGGCGCGCACATCGTCGTGCACTACAACAGCTCGGCCGCCGGCGCCGAGGAGACCGCGGCAGGCATCCGCAGACTCGGCCGCCGGACGCTGCTCGTCAAGGGCAACATCGCCAGTCTCGCCGACGTGCGCGCGATGACCGAGAAGGCCTTCGCGGAGTTCGGCCACGTCGACGTGCTCGTCAACAACGTGGGCGACATGGCGATCGACCAGCGCTCGTGGCGCGAGATGGACGAGAAGGTCGTCACCCACACGCTGGAAGTCGACATCAAGGGCACGATGTTCATGATCCACGAGGTCGGCCAGAAGATGATGGCGCGGCCCGGCGGCGCCATCGTCAACATCGGCTCGCAGGTGATCATCGCCGGCAGCCCGCGCGCGCCGCAGTACGCGGCGGCGAAGTACGGCGTGATCGGGCTGACGAAGTCCTACGCGCAGGCGTTCGCGCCCAACGTGCGCGTCAACACCCTGGGCGCCGCGTTCATGGAAACCGAGGCGCTCAAGAACCGCCACGACTGGAAGACCGGCCGGCGCGAGGAGGTCCTCAGGCGCACGCCGCTCGCGCGCATCGCGCAGCCCGAGGACATGGTGGGTCCGACGCTTTTCCTCGCCGGCGACGAATCCGGCTTCGTCACCGGCCAGTTCCTGCTCTGCAACGGCGGCCTGGCGATGGTCGGCGCCTGAGGGGGGCCTTTTCCGTTCTGATCTCGAGGAGGGAGACATGGGTCGACGCACACGCACGCTGATCGCCACCGACCTCGATCCCGCCGCGCTCAAGCCCGGCATGACGAAGAACGAAGTCCTCAAGGCCCTCGGCGGCGGCAAGGCGCTGCGCGCCGCGAGCCTCGCCTTCCGCTACGCGCACTAGCCGGCGCAGATCCGCCGAACGAAGTCGGTAATCGCCCCGAGCGTGCGCTCGGGCTGGTCGCGCTGCGGCGAGTGGCCGCATTCGGCGAGCTTCAATAGCTCGCAGGGCCCCGCCACCTGGCGGGCGATGGCATCCAGCTGCGCCATCGTGCCGTACTGATCGCCCTCGCCCTGGATCGCCAGCACCGGGCAGCCGATCCTCGGCAGGAATTCCTCGATGTTCCAGTCGCGGAAGCGCGGATCGAGCCAGGCATCGGACCAGAGGTGAAAGGTCTTCACCGGGTCCCGGTGGTATCGGGCGAGGCCCTCCCGCAGGCCGCTGGCTGGAAAAGCCGCGGTGATCTTCTCGATGCTGTTCAGGTTGAAGGGCTCGGTGAAGACATGCGGCGCGAGAACCGCCAGGCCGCGCACCGGGAACGACCCGGCATGGATCAGGGCAATCGAGGCGCCGTCGGAATGGCCGATCAGCACCGGGTTCCGGATTCCCAGCTTGGCGAGCAGCTCCGGAAGGACGACCAGCGCCTCCCGGTGCATGAAATCCGCCCCGACCCGTTCCTCGGCCAGCACATCCGATTGCCCGTAACCGTAGCGGTCGTAGACGAGCGCGCGCTGCCCGGTGGCGCGCGCCACGCGCTCCGGAAAATCGCGCCACTGGCGGATCGAGCCGAGGCCCTCGTGCAGGAACACGAGCGCGGGCTCCCCGCCCTCGATCGACGCGGTTTCGAGCGAGCGCCCGGCGACGGCGATCTGCGGCATGGTTTGAGATTAGCATGCACCATGCGCGCCTTGGTGTGGCTGGTGCTGCTGGCGACCCTGCTGCTGTGGTCGGGCAACTGGATCGTCGCGCGCGCCGTGCGCGACGACATCGCACCCGGAATCGCCACCGCGGGACGGCTGGTCGTCGTTCTCCTGATCCTGCTGCCGTTCACGTTCTCCGGGCTGAAAGGAAAAATCGGCGGCTTGCGGGGCAAGGGCGTTCTCCTCGCCATCGGCTTCTTCGGCGGCGGGCTGCACCTCGCGTTCCAGTGGCTCGGCCTGCACTACACCACCGCCACCAGCGCGACGCTGTACCTCTCGACCGCGCCGATCTTCATCCTGCTGCTCGCGCGGCCGCTGCTCGGCGAGCGCATCCGGCCGCGCCAGTGGGCGGGCGTGGCGCTGTCCTTCTGCGGCGTGGCGCTGATCGGCACGCAGGGACGCCTGGGGCTCGTCGGGTACAACGCCGGCGATGCGCTTGCTCTCCTCTCGATGCTGTTCTGGGGTACGTACACGGTGCTGCTGCGCATGCGCCGCGACACCCTCGACACGCCCGAGTTCCTCGCCGTGCAGTGCGCGCTGGGCCTGCTGTGGCTCCTGCCCTGGGTTTGTCTTGATTTTCTTTCCGAAAGAGCAACGACGCTTTCCACGGCAGGCGCTCTCGCGGTGCTTTACTCCGCCATCGGCTCCCTGCTCCTTGCCGGCGCCGGCTGGACCTACGTGGTGAAGCGCCTCGGCGCCCCTCGCGCCGGCGCCTCCATGCACCTCATGCCCGGCCTCGCCGCGCTGCTCTCGATGGCCTTCCTCGGCGAGTACCCGCACTGGTACCACGGCGCCGGCATCGCGCTGATCCTCGCCGGCGTGGCGCTCTCCTCGCTGCGCCGCGCCTAGTCAGGTCCGCGTCACTATTCCTTCGCGATCTTCGCCTGCTCGATCACGCGGACCCACTTGTCGATTTCGGCTTCGACAAACCGGGTGAAGTCGGGCTGGCTGAAGCCACCTGGTTCCGCGCCGTGCTTCGCGAAGCGTTCCTTCATCTCGGGCGTACCAAGCACGGCGAGAACGTCGGTCGAGATCTTCTGCAGCGTAGCAGCGGGAATGTTCGCGGGGCCGTAGAGGCCGAACCACGACATCACCTCGAATCCCTTCACGCCCGCTTCGTCGATGGTCGGCACGTTTGGCAACGCCGGCACGCGGCGCAGCGTCGTGACGCCGAGCGCCCGCAGCCTCCCGGCGCCAAGCTGAGGCAGCACGCCCGTGAGCCCGTCGAACATCACCGGAACATGACCCGCGATGAGGTCGTTCATCGCGGGCGCGGCACCCTTGTAGGGCACGTGGACCATATCCACCCCGGCCATGATCTTGAACAACTCGCCCGACAGGTGATTCGCGCCGCCGATTCCGGTCGAGGCGAAGCTGATGCTGCCCGGTTTCGCCTTGGCCATGCGCACGAGGTCGGCGACGCTCTGCGCCGGAAAGGCGGGATTCACGACCAGCACGTTTGGCACCGTCGCCACCAGCGCGATCGACGTGAAGTCGCGCTTGGTGTCGTAGGGAAGAGACTTGCGCAGACCCGGATTGATGACATGGTGCGTCGCCGTGATCATCAGCGTGTAGCCATCCGGCGCGGAGCCCTTCACCTGCTCCGAGCCGATGGTGCCGCTCGCGCCGCCCTTGTTCTCGACCACCACGGTCTGTCCCCAGCGCGCACCCGCGGCCATCGCGACCTCGCGCGCGAGGATATCGGTCGTACCTCCCGGCGGGAACGGCACGATGATGCGCACCGCCTTTGCGGGATAGGTCTGTGCCCATGCGGCGGCGGCGGTCAGCGCGCCGATCAATGCCATCACAATAACTCCGTTTTTCCGTTTCATCTCGTTCATCCTCCTGCTCAGTTAGATCTTCTCCTCCTGGCGGCGCCAGTACGGCTCGCGCAGCACGCGCCTCAGGACCTTGCCCACCGGGTTGCGCGGCAGCGCCTCCGCGAAGGCGACGGCGCGCGGCTTCATATAGGCCGGCAACCGCGCGGCGCACGCGGCAATCAGCGCTTCGGCCGAGAGCTGCGCGCCCGGCGCCGGCACGACGACGGCGGTCACCGCCTCGCCCCAGGTCGGATCGGGAACCCCGATCACCGCTGCTTCTTTCACGCCCTGGCAGGCCGCGAGCACTTCCTCGATGTCATTCGGATAAATGTTCTCACCGCCGCTGATGATCATGTCCTGCTTGCGGTCGACCAGGTACAGATAGCCGTCGTCGTCCATGCGGCCGAGGTCGCCGAGCGAAAACCACTCGCCCCGCTGCGCCGCCCTCGTGCGCTCGGGGTCCTCGTGGTAGCCGGAATATAGGCCCGGTCCGCGCACGAAAATCTCTCCGACCTCCCCTCGCGGCCGCTCCTCGCCGTCCTCGTCCAGTACGCGAATTTCCACGTCCCTCATCGCGCGGCCCACCGTCCGCCGGCGCTCCGCGAGCTCGGGCGTGCTGACGCTGGTAATCATGCGCGTCTCCGTCGCGCCGTAGAACTCGTGCAGGATCGGGCCAAAGCGGGCCACCGCGCGGTCCTTCACCGCGGTCGGCAGCGGCGAGCCGCCGCTCAGCACCAGGCGCAGGCTGGAGGTGTCGTAGCGCTCATTGCCTTCGAGCGAGGTCAGCATCTGCACCATCGTCGGCACGAGGAACGAGTTCGTGACGCGATGCCGTTGCACGAGTTCCAGGTACTCCGACGGCTCGAAGCCGCGCGTGACGATGGCCGTTCCGCCAAGGTAGCAGGCGAGCGAGGCGTAGTCTCGTGGCGCCGAATGCCAGAAGGGACCCGGGTCGAGCGTAACATCGTCGGGACCCAGCCCATAGGCGAGCGCCTTGTAGAGGTACCCGGTCACGATCGCGCGATGACTGACGAGCGCGCCCTTGGCGGGCCCCGTTGTGCCCGAGGTGTAGCCAATGTAGAGGATGTCCTCCGGGTCGAGACGTACGTCGGGCGGCACGGCGCCGCCTTCGGCCACGAGCGTCTCCATGCTCGGAAAGATGCCGTGCGCGCCATCCATCGTCCAGACCCGGTCGCCCAGCGCCGCGCGCGCCGCGGGCTCTAGCCCATCGAACAGCGGCGCGAATTCCCGGTCGATCAGCATCGCACTTGCGCCCGAGTGCAACAGCCGGTGGCCGATATCGGCGGATTTCAGATGGAAGTTCAACGGTACCTGCCACAGGCCGATGCGTGCCGCGGCAAAATAGGCCTCTAGGTAAGCCGCCGAGCTCCGGCCGAGGATGGCCAGCCGCTGCCCCTTGCCCAAGCCCCGCGCCAGGAGCGCGTTGGCGAGGCGGTGCACCCTGCCGTTCAGCTCGTGGTAGGTCAACGTGCGCCCACCAGCCTCGACAATCGCCGGGCGCCCCGGGTACAACTGCGCGTTGCGCGGCAGCGCGCGGCCAAGCAACATGCGCGGCTCCGCTACCTAGCCCGCCGCGGGCGGGAACTCCGCCATCGATTCGCCGCGCGCAACGATCTCGCTCCTCTGGTTGGTCATGACGATGTCGATCATGAGGAAGCAGCCGTGCTTGGTCTGCCTCTTCAGCTTCACGCGACCGGTAGGTTGAATGGTGTCGCCCGGTTTCACTGGAATCAGCCAGCGCGTCTCCAGGCGCTTGTGTACTCCGCCCCGGGGCATCAGCCAGTCGTTCAGCATCCGGCTCATCAGACTGAAATGCGACATGCCATGCATGATGATCCCGCCGAACTGAGTCTTGCCGAAGCTGCCCTCCATGTACCTGTCGTCGAGGTGCAGCGGGTTGTGATCGTACGACGCCTCGCAGAAATCCTTGATGGTCTGGCGCGTGGGCGCGAAAACCGGACCGGTGATTTCCGTGCCGACCTCGATCCTGTCGAAATTCCGGTTCATGGGCTACTCCGGGCGGATGGTCCAGCCGCGGCCCGAGCAGATCACCTGGCCATGCTGGTTGAAGAACACGTTGTCGTGGATCACGAACAGGCGGTCCTTCTTGATGAACTTGTCCAGCGCGCGAGCCTGCAGCGTGATCGTGTCGCCGGGCCGTGCGTGCACGTTGTAGCTCCAGGACTGCCCCGCGTTGATGGTGCCGGGCGCGCGCATGTAGTAGTTGATCGGCGTGCAGGTGAACATCAGCAGGATATGGACGTACGACGGCGCGACGATGCCCTTGTGCGGCGTCTTGCTCGCGTAAGCCTCGTCGAAGTAGAGCGGATTCAGGTCGCCGACGGCGCGGCACAGCCGCTGGATTTCTTCCAGTTGCAGCGTATGCGGCAGCGTCTCGATCGGCTCGCCAGGGACGATCTGGTCCCAGATCTTGCGGATCGCCTGGTGCTTCCAGAAGTCTGTCTCGGTGAGGTGCGGGGGCGCGTCCTGGGGGTTGGTCATGGCTTTTCCGGAACGAGTTAGAATGACCGCCAGGCGAACACTCCCGACCGTCTGATGGCCATCGTGAACCCAGCCAAGGCAATCTGTCAACCCCGGCAGGGGCGATGACGGGCCACGACGCCGAGCGTTACGTGCGCGGCTTCGCGCGGGGACTCGAGGTGCTCGAGGCGATGGGCCAGGGACCCGCACGCAAGACTCTCGCGGAGGTCGCCAGTTTGTGCGGCCTGCCGCGCAGCGTGGCCAAGCGTCTGCTGCTGACGCTCGTTGCCCAGCGCTTCGCCCGGGAGGACGGCCGACGCTACTGGCTGACGCCCAAGGCGCTGCGACTCGGCCTCACCTACCTGTATTCACTCCCCTTCTGGCGCCAGGCGCAGCTGGTGCTGGAAGAGTTGCGCGGCGAGTGCGGCGAGTCCTGCGCGATGGCGGTGCTCGACGACGAGGACATTGTCTACGTCGTGCGGATCCCCGCGCGCCGGATGCTCGCCACCAACCTCACCATCGGCAGCCGCATTCCAGCACACGCCGTGTCCCTGGGGCGCGTGCTGCTGGCCGGCCTCGACGACGAGGCGCTGCGCCGCTACCTGCGGGACGCTCGGCTCACCGCGTTCACGCCGCGAACCATCGTCGCGCCCGCGAGGCTGGCCACGGCGCTCGAGGCGGTGCGTGCGAAAGGCTACGCCTGGATCGACTCGGAGCTGGACGACGCGATCTGCGGGATCGCGGTCCCGGTGCGCGATGAGGAAGGTCACGTCGTCGCGGCGATCAATGTCAGCCTGACCGCGGGCAGTTTCACCGAAACCACCGCGCGCAAGCGTTTTCTGGCCTTGCTGCGCCGCGCCGCGGTCAAGATCCGCACCTCTACGCTGGGCGGGCCGCCCGCGATCTGACCGCCGCCGAGGCGATCGAGAACGGGTTTCACTCCGGATCCGCAGCCTGCGGAAATCGCCCCGTCTCGCGGTGCGATAACGCGAACCGCTCGCGGTTCGTCGATGCTAAAGTTTCATCGGCTTCCAGTAGCCGGTGAGTTCGAGGTAGCCGCGCCCTGCCTCACGCCCGTCGCGCAGCGCGCGGACTGCGCCTTCCCAATAGATGGTGCCGGTGCTCGCGCGCGCATCGAGCTCCTGGTCGTCCATGAGGGGCAGCAGGCTCAGCACCTGATCCTTCGCCCTTACTTTCATCCCGACCGGGTAAACGGTTCCGGTCCTGGGCGATTTCCACTCCTTCAGGACTTCGAACGAAACCCCGGGGGGAGCGAAAACGGGCTTGCCGTCCCTGCCGCGCATGCGGAAGGCCATGAGCGCGCTGCCGTCGTCCAGGTTGAGGCCGCACCAGTCCCAGCCAGCGGCCTCGGCGGCCATGTACTGGCTCGACCATTCGTGGTCCAGCCAGGCCGTGCCGGTCACCGGCTGACCGTTCGCGGTTCCCCGCACCTTGAGCTGCGGCCGGCTGTAATAGTAGGAAGCCTCCTCGGGGCGGCGGCCCTTGCGGCTGAAGCCGGATTGACCCTGGAGAAGCGGTTTGTCTTTGGCTTCGAACTGCAGCTCGAGGGAAAAGCCCCGTGCCTGTATGCGCGTCTGATAGAGGTCCTTATCCAGGGAGAGAAACCAGTCGTCCAGCCAGACATTCGTGCTCCCCTCCTTGGTCCCCGCGAGGTCGAGCGCGGTGCGCGCGGCGCGCTCCTCGTGGCGCAGCCGGCCGTGGCGCGGATCGGCGAGCGCGGCGTGCGCGAGGATGATCTGCCGCGGGGTGAAGCGGCTGGGGTTGGCGGTCTCGATGTCAGGCCGCGCCCGGAAGAACGTCAGCTGGAAGCCGAAATCCTCGCCCTTCTGGGTCTTGAGCCAGCCGGTCACGTACCACCACTCCTGCCGGTAGTCCGGATGCGCGCCGTGGTCGCGCGGAAAGGAAAGCGCGTGGTTCGGCGTGACCTCCGGGTATTTCACCTGGGCAAGAGCCGAAACCGGCAGGAGCAGTCCCAGGCCCAGCAGCTCCCTCCGGTTCACCAGTCCTCCTTGACCGCGCGTACGGGGCCCATGCCGGTCGCCTCGCGGCCCGAGAGCATCGCCGTGAGCGAAGACAGCACGATGAGCGCGAGCGACAGCCCCGCGAGCAGCAGCGCGGGCAGGTGCACGTCCATGCTCCAGTGGAACGACTGGCGGTTGACGACGTGGATCAGCACCAGGCTGATGGCACCGCCCAGGACGAGGCCGACCGCGACCCCCAGCACCGCGAGCAGCGCGCCCTCGGCGGCGAGCATGGCGCCGACCTGCCGGCGGGTCATGCCCAGGTGCCGCAGCATGCCGAATTCGCGGCGGCGCGCGAGCACGATCGCCGCCATGCTGGAGGAGAGCCCGAACAGGCCCACCAGGACGGCCACCGCCTCCAGCGCGTAGGTGACGGCGAAACTTCGGTCGAAGATCGCCAGCGACGCCCTGCGGACCTCGCCCGCGCCGGCGATCTCGAGCAGCTCGCCTCCGGGGAGCGCGCGCAGCGCGGCGGCGAGCGCGGCTGCCTCGACGCCGGGCTTGAGCCACAGCGCGGCGTCGTTCGCGCGCCGGTCGCCCGTGAGCGCCGCGTACACCGAACGCTCGATGACGATGGCGCCATGCTGGCGCGCGTAGTCCCGCCAGACTCCCGCCACGACAAACGGGTGCGCTGTTCCGCCCAATGGGAGTCGGATTTCCCTGCCGGGGAAAAAACCATAAAGGTCCGCGATCGCCTCGGAAACCCACGCGGGCGGCGGATCGCCCGCCTTGCGCTCGTAGGCCGCGCCCATCGCCGGGAAGCGCACCGAGGCATCGCGATCCACGCCCTCGCGCGCGAGCAGCGCGACCGGCGGCCGCCCCGGGTCGAGGACGACGCGCGAGCTGCGCAGGAACACCGCGCGCTCGACCTGCGGCAGCGCGCGCACGCGCGCTTCCAGCTCCGGGTCGACCCAGGACGTCTCGCCCGAGGCCGTGGTGCGGAAATACAGGTCCGCGGGCAGCACCGCGCCCAGCCACTCGTCCACCGAACTGCGGAAGGAGGCCACCATGATCGCCATCGCCGCCATCAGCGAGAAGCTGGCGACGATGGCGGCGAGGCTCACCGCCGCCTGGCCCGGAGCACCGCGCAGCTGCGCGAGCGCGAGGGCCGTGGGAACGTGGGCAGGGTTCGCCAGGCCGAAAACTTTTTCGGCGACCCACGGCATCAACAGGACCCCGCCGAGCAACAGGCAGGCGATGGCGAGGTAACCCGCCAGGGGAATTCCATGGACCGGCCCAAGCCAGGTCAGACCGAACCCCGATGAGATCAGCAACGTTCCCGGCCATAGAGCGACCGCGCGCGCGAACATCGCCTGCTCGTCGCCGCCCTTGAGCGCCTGCGCGGGCGCCGTGCGCGCCGCATCCAGCGCCGGCGGCAGCGCGCCGGCGACGGCGATGGCCACGCCGCCGAGCGCGTAGGCGAGCGCCGCCCCCGCGGAGAACGTCAGCTCCGGCGTCATGCCGCGGAACATGCCCGCGCCCAGGTCCGCGCCCGCGACGCGTACGGCCGCGAGCGCGAACGCATGGCCGAGGGCGATGCCGAGCAATCCGCCGAGCGCGCCCAGCGCCGCCGCCTCGGCGAGCACCAGCCGCGCCACGCCGCCCCGGCGCAGGCCGAGCACCCGCAGCAGCGCGTGCTCGCGGCGCCGGCGCGCCACTTCCAGCGCCTGCGCGGAGAACACGAGGAAACCGCCGGTGAAAAGCGCCACCAGCGCGAGCACGTTCAGGTTGACCCGGTAGGCACGCGAGAGGCTGGCGCCTGTCTCCTCGACCGCGTCGAGCGTGGCGACGTAGGCGCCCTCGGGGAGCAGCGCGGCGATCCTCGCGCGCATCTGCTCGCGGTCGGCCCCGGGCGCGAGGCGCAGGTCGATCCGGTTCAGCTCGCCCAGCCGCCCGAGCCGCCATTGCGCGGTGGCGATGTCGGTGAGGGCCGTGCTGCCCCGCAGGCCGGAGATCGCGCCTGCGACGCGCAGCTCGTGCACCCGCGTCCCGGAGACGATCCTCAGGTTTTTCCCCCCGAGCTGCGCGAAGGCGCTCGGCGACAGGAACGCCACGTCCGGCTTCAGCAGCTCCAGGCGCATCGCCGGATCCTCGGCGAAGAGCGCGGGCTGGATCAGCGCCGCGCGCAGCGCATCGAGGCCGACCAGGCGGATCGACTGCCGCGAGCCCGGGATCGAGGCCTCCACCTCCAGCACCGGGCTCGCCACCGCGACGCCGGGCAGCCGTGCGATGTGCGCGTATACCTCCTCGGGAAGACCAGCTCTCCCGCCACGCACTTCCAGGTCGGCCTCGCCCGCCAGCGTGCGCACGCCCGCGGCGAGTTCCTCGATCGCGGCGCGGTTGACCAGGTGCACGGCGTAGCCGAGCGCGACGCCGAGCGCGATGGCGAGGAGCGACAGCAGCATCCGCCCCCGGGCGTGCAGGAAAAGAACGCTAAGCCGGAACATCCTCCGCGGGCGCGATCCGGCGCCTCAGGCGCCGCCGGTCTCGGCCACGTGCAGATGGTTCTCCAGCACGCGCACCCCCTTGATGCGCCTGGCGATGTCGCTGCAGGCTTCGCTTTGCTCGATGTAGTCGACGGTGCCGCGCAGGCTCACGTGGCCCGCGTTCGCCTCCACGCGCACCAGGCAGTGCGCGGTGGCGCTGTGCGTGCGCAGCGCGGCGCGCACGTGGTGCGAGAGCGCCACATCGCGCAGCTTCGCGCGCGAGGTCTCGGTCTCGGCGAACTCGGGCGATTTCACCATCTCGACGATCTCCTCGACGCAATGCTCGACCGACATGCGGTCGGTGTTGAAGCCCACGTCGTATTCGTTGATGTCGCGCGGCTCGATGTGGAAATTGCGCCGCATCACGGCGCGCGCGGCCTCGTCGTTCTGGTCGACGATGCGCTGCACGCGCTCGGCATCCGAGCTGTCCAGGCGCTCCATCATGCGCTTCACCCGCGTGCGGCGCGACGCCGAGATGCAGACGCGGACGCAGTGCGGCACGTCCTTCAGCAGCGCGGTGGCGCCCCAGCCGCGCAGGATCAGCGCGTCCTCCGACTCGGCCATCGACAGGATCTCGTCGCAGGTGAGCAGCCGCAGGCCCACCTGGTCGGTGGTGAGGCGCTCGAGCAGCCCCTGCCTGCCCTCCAGGAAGCTGATGACGTGGCTCTTGCGGATGCGCGCGCGGTTGGCGAGGTGGTCGACGATCTCGTGATGCCGGACCTTCATCCCCAGCGCCTGCTCCAGGCCCGCGGCGACATCCCGCCCGAGCGACCCGATCTCGCGGTTCATGGCGATCAGCGGCATGGCCTTCCCCCTTCCGATCCGCGGATTCTACCGGCAGTGTACCCTCTAGCCGAAGTGTCGCCACCTCCAGCGAACCGAACGGCGTCGCCCCGGACCGCGCTGCGGCGTCTGCGCTTCCGGCTCTACCTTCGCATCGTCGCCGCCAGCGCCGCGATCGGGTCGTGCTACGGGGCGGTCCTGGCGAAGGACCTCTTCCCGGTCTGGGGCAGCATGCTCATCGGCATGGCCAACGGCGTCGGTATCGCCGGCTGCCTCGCCGGCATCGAGATTTTCCTGCTGCGCGAGGGTTCGGCCATGAAGCACCTGCTGCGGCTGCCCTTCGTGGCGGTGGTGGCGCTCAAGACCGTCGCCTACACCGGAGTGGTGTCGGCGTTCGTGATCCTGCTGCCGCGGCTGTTCGGCCAGTCGCCGCTCGAGCGCCACGCTGCGCTGCTCACCATCGGCGTTTCGCTGGGAATCACGCTGATCTTTGTCATCGCGCTGCAGGTGTCGGGACTGCTTGGACGGCGCACCTTCCGCAACCTGATTCTCGGACGCTACCGTAACCCGCGCGCCGAGCGGCGCTTTTTCCTGTTCGTCGACGTGGTCGGCTCGACCGCCATCGCCGAGCGTCTCGGGCCGCTGCAGGCGCACCGGTTTCTGTCGGCGGTGTTCAGCGCCGTCGCCGAGCCGGTGGCCGCGTGCCGCGGCGAGATCTACCAGTACATCGGCGACGAGATCGTGATCACCTGGAGCGAGTCGGAAGGCAGGCCCGAGGCGCGGCCGCTGCGCTGCTTCTTCCTGATGGAATCGTTCCTCGCCGAAGAGAAGGAGCATTTCCGCGCCGGATTCGCCGCCGAGCCGGGACTGCGCGCCGCGCTGCACCTGGGCGAGGTCATCGCCGGCGAGGTGGGCGAGGTGCGCCGCGCCATCGTCTACCACGGCGACGTGATGAACACCGCCTCGCGGCTGGAGCAGGCGACGCGAGAACAGGGCTGCCGCTTCATTGCTTCGGCAGCGGCAATTGATTCTCTTGATTCAACAAACGAATATCAAATGACGGATCTGGGCATGTTGCCCCTGCGCGGTCGCAAGGCGCCGATCCGCGCCTGGGCGGTGGAGAGCCGCTGAGGCGCCCTACTCGATCACCCGCGCGGCGCGCGCGCGCAGCGCGGGCGGGACCTCGATCCCGAGCGCGGCCGCCGTGCGCAGGTTAAGCACGAGCTCGAGGTTCACGGGTTGCACGATGGGCAGGTCGCCCGCCGTTTCCCCCTTCAGGATGCGCGCGACGTAGTCGGCGGCGCTCCGGTAGCGCTCGCGCGGATCGCTGGCGCCGCCCAGCAGGCCGCCGGCCTCCGCGCCGCGCGGCGTCGGGAAGATCGACGGCAGCCTGTGCTTGCGCGCCAGCGCGGCGATGAGACTGCTCTGGCGCTCGAGCGCGCGGTGCTCGGAGACAAGGAGCGCGCCGACCTTCTTCGTGCGTAGCAGCGCGAACGCATCCTCGATTTCCTTCGCGTCGCGCGCGTATGCGAGGACGAGTTCCCTGCCCCGCTGCTTCGCCGCGGCCTGCAGGCCGGGCAGGATGCGCAGGAAGAACTCCTCGCCCGGGTTCGCGAGCAGGCCGATGCGCTGCGCGCCCGGCGCGACCTCGGCGAGGATCTCGAGGCGCCTTTCGTACACCGCGCCGCCCATGCTCGCGAACCCGGTGACGTTGCGCCCGGGGTGCTTCAGGCTCTCCGCGAAGCCGCCCGCCACCGGCTCGGCGAAGCTCGCGGCGACGATCGGCACCGTCGCGGTCGCGCGCCGCGCCGAGCTGGTCGCGGGCGTGCCGGTGGTGACGATCACCTCGGCCCCGGAGCGCACCAGCTCGGCCGCGAGCAGGGCGAGGCGGTCCGGCTGCCCGCCGGCAAAGCGCCACTCGATGGCGAGCGTGTCGCCCTCCACCAGGCCATGCTCCCGCAGTCGCTCGGTGAAGGCGCGGTGGTTGGCCCGCGTCCCCGCGTCCGATTCGGCGGCCGGCGCGAGCACCCCGATGCGCCGCGGCTCGCCCGCCGGCTGCGCCTGGGCCACGGCCGCGCCGCAGGCGAGCAGCATCAGGACAAGGAGGACCCTCACGCGACGACCCGACTTGCCCGTTGCACCAGGGCCTTGGGTAGCGCAATGCCCAGGGCGAGCGCGGCGCGCGGGTTGACGACCAGCTCGTAGCGGTCCGGCTGCTCCACGGGGATCGCGCCCGGCGGCGCGCCCTTGAGGATGCGGTGCGCAATGCTGGCCGCGCGGCGGTACGACTCGGTGAGGTCCACGCCGTAGCTGAGGATCGCGCCGGCGTCGGGCCACTCGGCGCGGTGCGCCACCAGCGCCAGATCGTTCCTCTCGGCGAGCGCCACCGCTTCGCGCCGCCGCCCGGTGAGCGCGTACGAGGCCGTCACCTCCGCCGCGCGCAGTCCCTCGCGCCGGAACTGCGCGAAGATCTTCGCGATCGCCTCGAAGTTGGTGAATTCCCGGACGACGAGTTCGATGCCCGCCGCCCTGGCCGCCTTCACGTGCGCGGCGATGCGCGCCTTGGCGTCCGGGCTCGCGCGATCGAACACCGCGCCCATGCGCCGTGTTTCCGGCATTGCCTCGCGCGCGTAGGCGAAACGCTTCGGCGCCGAGTCGACCTGCATCTGGTAGGCGCCGGTGGCGTTGCCCCCCGGCCTGGCGAGCGAGGCCACCACCCCCGCGGCCACCGGGTCGATGATCGAAGTGAACACGACGGGCAAGGAGCGGCTCTCCTTCACCACCGCCGCGGCGAGGCTGCCGGTGGTGGCGAACACGAGGTCGGGCTCGCTGCCCGCGGCGCGGCTCACCATGGTCTCCACGTACTGGCGCGTGCCCTTGCCCCAGTGGCGCTCGTAGCTGATCGTCCTGCCTTCGATCCAGCCCTGGCGCGCCATCGCGTCGAAAAACGGCCGCGCCGCGCGCTCCTCGTCGTCGGTGTCGCCGATGAACAGCACCGCCACCAGCGGCGTCTTCGCCTGCTGCGCGAGGACGGTCCACGGCAACGCGAGGCCCGCGCCGAGTGCTCCCAGCGTCGCGCGCCGGCTCGTCACCGCGGCCATCCTTCGAGGACCAGCTTTCCGGTCACGTGCCCATCTTCCAGCATCTTGTGCGCCTTGCGCAGGTTGGCGGCGTCGATGCGCCCCAGGTTCCGCGTCATGGTGCCCTTGAGCACGCCCGCCTCCACGAGGCCCGCGGTTTCCTCCAGCACCTCGTGCTGCGCCTTCAGGTCGGGCGTCTGAAAGGTGGAGCGCGTGAACATCCCCTCCAGGCACACGGCGATGCTCTTGTCGTGCAGGATCGCGAGGTCCACGGGCCTAGTGGTGCGCACGATCAGGCCGATGCGCCCCTGGGGCTTGGCGATCGCGGGAAAGCTCCTCCAGTAATGGTCGGATGAATGGAAGCAGAGGATGAAATCGAATTCCCTCTTCTCGATGGGCCGTGAGTGATCCACGGTTTCGTCGGCGCCCAGGCTCCTGCACCAGGCAATGGACACGGGGCGCGAGGCGCTCGCGGTCACCTTCAGTTTCGCCAGCTTCTTCGCCAGCTGGATCGCGATCGAACCCACCCCGCCCGCGCCGCCGAGGATCAGCACCGAGCGGCCTTCGTGCGCGCCCGCCTTCGAGATGCCCATGCGGTCGAACATCAGCTCCCAGGCGGTGAGCGTGGTGAGCGGCAGCGCCGCGGCCTCGGCGAACGCCAGGTTCGCGGGCTTCCTGCCCACGATTCGCTCGTCCACCAACTGCCACTGGCTGTTGCTCCCCGGGCGGATGACGCTGCCCGCGTAGTACACGGCGTCGCCGGGCTTGAACAGCCGGCAGTCCGGCCCGGCGGCCGTCACCACGCCCGCCGCGTCCCAGCCGAGGATCTTCGGCGCCGTTTCGGCCTGATCCTTGCCCGCGATGCGGCGCTTGGCGTCCACCGGGTTCACCGATACCGCCTTCACTTCCACCAGCAGGTCGCGCCCTGTCGCCACGGGCGCCTCCACTTCGAGATCGAGCAGCGACTCCGGGTGGTCGATCGGCAGATGGCGATACAGGCCGACGGCTTTCATGACCGCGATGTTACCCCGCGCCCGCCAGCGCCCCGCGCTCCCGGCGGTGCGCGTGGCCGTCGATGAGAACCTTGAGGGCGATGAAGGCGAGCATTGCCGCCACCGGGCTGCCCATCCCTCTCAGCGTGAACGCCCCGGCGAAGATGAACAGGTGCGTGACCGCGATGCGCTTGTAGGGCCGGAACATCATCTTGCGCATGTCCACCTGCAGGTACTCGCCGCGGCCGAGGTAGTTGTGGAAGTAGGAATACGCATGACTGAGGACGATGCCGATGATCGCCACCAGCGTCGCGGGGTTGAGCAGCATGTGGCGAAGCACGTCGCCCAGCTCGCGGCCGCCGCCCTGCCCCGGCGGGAAGAACGACGCGAGAAAGGTCCCGTGCACCAGGCAGAAGATGCCGTAGTGCACGATGAAAAAGCCGATCACCGCCAGCTTGCCCCAGAAAAGCTCGCTCTCGCGAACCTCGACGCCGCGCCGGGCGAGCGAGGGCAGCGTGTCGGGCACCGCGATGCGCATGCGCAGCACGTTCACCGCGCCGATCACCAGGTTCTCGATCCAGTACAGGAACACCACCTCGTGCACGCGCCAGCCCCAGAAGATCACGCCGGCGAGAGGAATCAGGTTGCACGCGACGAGGACCCAGAGCGACTTGTTGTCGTCCTCCGGCACCAGCCCGGGCGCCTCCGGCTCCCTCGCCCGCGCGGCGGCTGCGGCGGCGAGCAAGGCGGCGGCCCGCGGATCCAGATCCGTGGCGGCGGCAGCCGGCGCCGCCACGGGACGCGCCAGCGGGCGCACGATCTCCATGGGCCCATCCGCCTGCGACGGCGCCGCGGCGGGCGGCAGCGCTTCGCGAGTCTGCGCGCGCACGACCGGAATATCGTAGCTGCGTGAGAGGTCCGCGCCCTCGCCGAGCGCAACCAGCTTCAACTCCCATCTCGCGTAGGTCTTGTTCGGCGCCGCAGCCGCCTGGCCCGGATCGTCGGCGTGCGGGAGGTCCGCCGGCAGCTCGAATTCGAACCTCGCTTGCGCGCCTGCCGGGCTCCGCGCCACCTCGAGGTCCTGGTGCAACCCGCGCAGCGGCTCCTCGCTGCGGGATTGCTTCTCGCCGTACATCACCCTCGAGCAGACCAGCGTCGCGCGCAGCCGGAGCGGCGCCGCGGTCGCCGCCGCAGGCAGCCGCACCGAGGCGCGCAGGCGCCCGCCGGGCGCCGGCGCCGCCCCTTCCAGCGCGAGCGGCATCGGCCCGTAGCGCCGCTGGCTCGATCCGGCGCGGACCAGCATCACCAGGCCGCCGACGCCGAAGGCGGCGAAGAAACCGGTGATCAGGATCGCCACGAAATCGCGGATCGCGAACAGCGCGAACAGGAACAAACCCGCAGTGATGGCGAAGAACAGGAGCGTCCCAACCCACGAGCCGGCGCTGGTGAGCGCGACCTCCTTCGCTTCGATCCGCCGTTGCCAGCCCAGCGCCATGCAACCCCCAATGATGCGGGGATCCTAAAAGAAAAAGCCCGGCGGGGCCGGGCTTTCTCTTTGGCGCTCGTCTCGCTTGCGACTTACTTCTTCGCTTCGCCTTTCGCTTCCGCCTTGGGCGCGGCCTTGGCGGCCTTCGCTTCGGCCTTCGCCTTGCGATCCGCGTCGGCTTTCTCTTTCTTCGCCTTGCGGTCGGCTTCGGCCTTCTCCTTCTTCGCCTTGCGATCGGCTTCGGCCTTCTCCTTCTTGGCCTTGGCGGCGGCCTTCTTCTCGTCGGCCGACATCTTGGCGGGCGCGGCGGCGGGTGCCGGAGCGGCGGCCGGAGCGGGCGCAGCAGCCGGCGCCTTCGCGGGCTCGGCGGCTTTCGGGGCTTGGGCAAACGCGCCGGTGCTGAACGCGAGGGCAACGGCGACTGCGAGGATCTTCTTCACTGAACGTCTCCTGGGTTGGTTGGTTTTTCCTGCATGTCCGATAACGCGCCACCCGGGAAACGGTGGACAGAACATTATTTGTCTTTGTATTTCATGCACTTATGATTGACTGAGCGGAAGCAAACCCTGAACTCTGTCCGCGAGGCTCCGGCAGTCGGCCTCCCGGAAGCCGCCCAGGCCCACATATAAAGGAAGGGTCTCGCCCGAACGCAGCACCAGCTCCACTCGCTGGTTCCCGGGCCGGCCCTCGCCCCCGGCGATCCGGGCGGCCCGCACCTCGTCCAGGGCCAGCACCCGCGGCTTCGGCCCGGATTCCACAGCCAGCGTGCGCGCCGCGACGTCCACCGTTACCCGCATGCGCCGGCGCGCGACCGTGAACCACGTGGAGAGCGAGCCGAACACGAACAGCATGGCGAGCGTGAAATACAGCGCCGCCCAGCCGTAGACAAGGAACGGCGCGAGGCTGAGCACGCAACACAGCAGCAGCAGCTTCGGCGGCTCGTCCTGCAGCTCGATTGTCGTGCGCCCGGCGGCGTCGCGCGATTCGGAAAGGCGTTGTCCCATGGCTCCCCGCGGCCGGATTATCCCCCGCGGATAAAATGCCCCCATGAACAAGCCGCAGCACCCCGGTTCGACCTCGAACTTCATCAGGCAAGTCATCGAAGCCGACCTCGCCTCCGGAAAACACGTCAAGATCCGCACGCGCTTCCCGCCGGAACCGAACGGCTACCTGCACCTCGGGCACTCCAAGTCCATCCTGCTCAATTACGGCCTGGCGAAGGAGTACGGCGGCCTCTGCAACCTGCGCTTCGACGACACCAACCCGGAGAAGGAAGAGCAGGAGTATGTCGACTCCATCGTCGATTCCGTGAAGTGGCTGGTGGGCGAGCAGGCCGCGGCGCCGCTCTACGCCTCGGACTACTTCGACTTCATGTACCAGTGCGCCGAGCACCTGGTCGAGTCCGGCAACGCCTACGTCGACTCGCAGAGCGCGGAGGAGATGAAGCACAACCGCGGCTCCTTCACGCAAGCGGGTGTTGATTCGCCTTTTCGCTCTCGTTCTACTGCAGAGAATCTAGACCTGTTAAAGCGAATGAGAGCTGGTGAATTCCCCGATGGTGCTCACGTCCTGCGCGCAAAGATCGACATGGCTTCGCCCAACATCAACCTGCGCGACCCGGCCCTCTACCGCATCAAGAAAGAAAAGCACCACCGCACCGGCGACAAGTGGTGCCTCTACCCCATGTATACCTACGCGCACCCGATCGAGGACGCGGTGGAGAAAATCACCCACTCCCTCTGCACCCTCGAATTCGAGGACCAGCGCCCGTTCTACGACTGGCTGCTCAACAAGCTCGCCGACGGCGGCCTCCTCGAGCGCCCCCTGCCGCAGCAGATCGAGTTCGCGCGCCTGCAACTCACGCACGTTTTATTGAGCAAGCGGCTCCTGATCAAGCTGGTCGAAGAGGGCCACGTCGACGGCTGGGACGATCCGCGCATGCCCACCCTCGCCGGCGCGCGCCGCCGCGGCTACACCCCCGAGGGCTTCCGCCGCTTCGCCGAGCGCGTCGGCGTGGC
The DNA here is from genome assembly GCA_020845995.1 of Burkholderiales bacterium. Taxonomy (GTDB): domain Bacteria; phylum Pseudomonadota; class Gammaproteobacteria; order Burkholderiales; family SG8-39; genus RBG-16-66-20. Next base: position 23,126 of record JADLES010000078.1, read on the forward strand.
GAAGGAAAACTCCTGGATCGACTACTCCGTGCTCGAAGACTGCATGCGCGAGCACCTCAACGAAATCGCCCCCCGCCGCATGGCCGTGCTGGATCCACTCAAAGTAGTAGTTGAAAATTATCCGACTGATCAGACTGAGGAACTACTAATTCCCAACCACCCCCAGAAGCCCGACATGGGCAAGCGCCCCGTCCCCTTCTCGCGCGAACTCTGGATCGAGCGCGACGACTACCAGGATTCGCCGCCCAAGGGTTACTTCCGCCTGTTTCCGGGCAACAAGGTAAGACTGCGCTACGCCTACGTCGTGGAATGCGTCAGCTACGACAAAGCCGCCGACACCGTGCGCTGCAGGTATCTCCCCGAGACACGCTCAGGCACGCCAGGCTCCGACTCAGTGAAGGTCAAGGGCAACATCCACTGGGTGAGCGTCAAGCACGCGCACCAAGCCGAGGTGCGCCTCCTCGACCGCCTGTTCAAGACCGAAAAGCCCGAAGGCCAGGACGACCTGAATCCCGGCTCGCTGAAGAAGATCCGCGCACAGCTCGAATCGGGTCTGCGCGAGGCCGGCACGGAGGCAGTGCAGTTCGAGAGGCACGGGTACTTCATCGCGGATCGCGACGGCTTCAACCGGACCGTCACGCTGCGCGATTCCTGGCAGAAAACCTAGCGCTTCAGTTCCGCCGCGATGGCGGCGAACTGCTCCAGCGCCGTCTGCAGATCGTCCGCGATTTCCTGCGCCAAGACATCCGGCTCGGGCAGGTTCTCGGAGTCCTCCAGGCTCCTGTCCTTGAGCCAGAAGATGTCCAGATTCAGCTTGTCTCGCTTCGACAGGTCGTCGTAGCCGAAGGAGCTCCAGCGGCTGTCCTCCGGCCCGTCCTTGCGCTCGTGGCGCTTGGCGGGATTGAAGCACTTCACGAACTCGTCCAGGTCGGCGCGCTTGAGCGGGTTGGTCTTCAGCGTGAAGTGCATGTTGGTGCGCAGGTCGTAGACCCAAAGGCGCGAGGTCCAGGTCGCTTCCTGCGCCGGGCGCGCGTCGAAAAAGAGCACGTTCGCCTTCACGCCCTGCGCGTAGAAGATGCCCGTCGGCAGGCGCAGCAGCGTGTGCACGTCGAACTGCTTCAGCAACTGCCGGCGGACGGTTTCGCCCGCGCCGCCCTCGAAGAGCACGTTGTCCGGCACCACCACCGCGCAGCGGCCGTTCAGCTTCAAAAGCGTCTTGATGTGCTGGAGGAAGTTGAGCTGCTTGTTCTTGGTGCTGGTCCAGAAGTCCTGCCGCTCGTAGGAAGCGTCCTCCTTCTCCAGGTCGCCCTCCTCGTTGACGATGGAGATGGAGCTCTTCTTGCCGAACGGCGGGTTCGTCAACACCATCGAATAGCGCTCGCCCGGGTCGGCGGCGAGGCTGTCCACGCCGGAGACGACCGGGCACGGGTCGGCATCCACGCCGTGCAGCATCAGGTTCATGATCGCCAGGCGCGCGGTCGCCGGCACCAGCTCCGTGCCGTGCGCGAAGGCCGAGCGCAGGTGCTTCTTCTGGTCCGGGTCGAGATCCTTGCCATGCGTCGCGCTCACGTAGGCGTGCGCCGCGAGCAGGAAGCCGCCCGTGCCGCAGGCCGGATCGCAGACCGTGTCCTCCGGTCCGGGCCGCATCACGTCGACGATGGCCTTGATCAGCTCGCGAGGCGTGAAGTACTGGCCCGCCCCTTTCGGCGACTCCGCCGCGCTCTTGGAGAGCAGGCCCTCGTAGATGTCGCCCTTCACGTCCGCTTCCAGCGACAGCCAGTCCTCGGGGTCGATCAGGTCCACGATCAGGCGCTTCAGCGTGGCCGGATTCTGGATATCCGGCCGCGCCTTCTTGAAGATCTCGCCCAGCATCCCGGGTTGGCGCGACAGGTGCTCCAGCGTCTGGCGGTACTGGACTTCCAGCGCCTCGCCGTCTTTCTCCAGCAGCGCCTGCCAGTCGTAGCGCTCGCCCTTCTTCCCCTTCGGGATCATGTTCGGGCGCTTCCACGGCGCCTTCGTCTGCTGGTCGGCCATCTTGAGGAACAGCAGGAACGTGATCTGCTCCGTATACCCCATGTACGACAGGCCGTCGTCGCGCAGCACGTGCGCGAAGCTCCAGGCTTTGTTGACGATCTGCTGCGTGGCGTTGCCGTTCATCCGCTGCTCTCCAGCACTTCTTGCAGGCGCGCAACCTCGGCGCCGCGCGCTTCGGGCGTCATCTTGCGCAGATTCAGCAGGCGCAACTGCTCGTAGTACGGGTTAGCGGGCGTGCTCGTCCAGGTCCGCGGGCAGCGTGATCTGGTACTTCGAGTCGAGCTTGCCGCCGGGGAAAAGCGCGCGCTTGCCGCTGCCCAGGTTCACGCTTTTCAGGTCGAGGTACTTGAACCAGGCGTGGCCGATCCTCGCCGCGAGGGCGAGGAACAACCGCTTCGCCTTGACGCTGTGGCAGGCGCGCAGCAGGCCGGACACGCGCTCGGGCCGCAGGTTCACCAGTCCCTGCAAGAGCACGTAGGCCTCGTACACCGACTCGCGCTCCGGCACGTGCTCCAGCAGCTCCAGGATCGCACGCTCCTCGGACGAGAAAATCAGCGGCCAGTCGAAAGTGCCCCACTTGATCTCGGCCAACCCGAGCTCGCCCAGCGCGTCCGGCGAAATCGGCTCCTCGTCCCTGCCGAACCGGTGCAGCACGCCTTTCTCGTCCCGGCGCACGCGCAGCGGCGACAGCGCGGCATCGCTGCGCTGCTCGAACTTTTCCGGCACCTTGAGCTTGTTGACCCACGGAGGCAGCGTGTCCGGCCCGAACAACTGGATCGTTTCCGCCCCGCCGAGGCGCGCGTAGTGTCCCAGCCCCCTCTGCACGATCGCCGTCGCGCCGCCGACGTGCGACCACGAAGCTTCGTTCAACTGAAGGCTTGCGACAACCGACTGCCATTTCAGCGGCGGGCCGGGGACTCGGTACACCCCTCGCGCCGGAGACTCCAGCCGGTTGTTTGCTACGTAGTACGCCACCAGATTCGTGGGGTACTCGCGCTCGCGCAGCCACGAAGCCGAGACCAGCTGCCCGGGCGGGAGAAGCCGCAGGAGAGGGTTTAATCGATCCTTTCTTTGCTCAACCATATTGAGTATTATTTACTATTCTCAAACTTCCTGCAAGTTTTCCAATAGTACTATTTACTCAATCCCATTGAGCTAATCTGTGCCATTCAAAACCGCAGTTTACCGATACCACGAAAACTAAACCCATGGTTTACAAGCCACTTCCGATCTAAACCGCCTTCCCTGTCCCCGGTCGCCTTCGCTTCGCCACCTCCCCGGGTTGCCCCTTCTCCTTCAACCGCCCCACCCCAAACATCGCCAGCAACTCGCTCGCCGGCTCGTCCTTCGGATCCTGCGGTACTGAAGGCCTAGTTGACGATCTGCTGCCTCGCGTTGCTCGCCATCTCAGGCCGCCGCTTCCGGGTAGAGCCGCGGGAAGTAGAAGGCGAGCGCATCCAGCGGCAGCCCGATGCTCACGGGCCCTTTCGGCGTATCCGAGACCAGCAGTTCCTTCTTCAGCATCGCCGCGATCGCCTTGTCCGCGACTCGCGCGCCGAGACCCGTCATCTGCTTGAACTCTCCCCGCCTCACCGACCCGGCCAGGAACACGTGGTAGAGCGCCGGCTCCGCCTCGACGCGGATGTCGCCTTCGGCCTCCGCGAGCAGCTTCAGGTAGGCCCGCATGCGCGGTCGCAGATCCTTCAACTGCAGCAGTTCCGACATGAACGTGACCTGGTCGAGGCAGGTATCCAGGAAATATTTCGCGAAGGCGGCAAGCCCCTTCTCCGACAGATTCCCGCGCCCGTCCAGATCGCCCTCGCGCGGCTGGTCCGCGTCGGCCAGCCGGGCGTAGTAGGTTTTCACGCTGCGCGCGAGTCCTCGCGATACCGCCCACAACCCGCTGCCCGCGCCCTGCCGAAGCAGCGCCGCCTGCGATTGGAGCCGCATCACGCGGCCGTTGCCGTCGCGGAACGGGTGCACCCACGCGAGCCGGTGATGCGCGCAGGCGAGCGCGATCAATTGCCGCGAAGCGCCCTTCTGCGCCGCATAGACCTGTTCCACGCGATCCAGAAAATGCGGCACCGCCTGCCAGACCGGCGCGATATGCGCTCCAACCTCCACATTCTTCCTGCGCCATGCCCCGGGAATGATCGCGTCGCCTTGCTCCGCAACCCGCTCCGCGGCGGGCAGCCTGCCGTAGAAGCTCGCGTGCAGACGCGCGATGAAATCCGGGGCATACACCGACAGCGCCGGTTCGGCGGCAAGCCAGGACTCCATCTCCTTCTGCGTGTCGATATGAGCGATCGCCAGCCGCTGCAGGCGCGCCTTTTCGGGAGATTTGTCGAAATCCTTCCGCAGTGCCCGCTCGATTTCGCGCGGATGCGTGTGCTGCCCCTCGATGCGGTTCGAGTAGTACGCATTCACCCCGCGCAGCAGGTCCGCGATCCGCGCCCCCGTCGCCGGGTGCACCAGCCCCTTCAGCTCCAACGCCCGGGCCGACAGCTTCTCGGCCAGCGCCTCCAGTTCCGGATGCGCCAGCGTCGGCAGCAAGGGCTCGAATTGGTGAGTAGCTTCGTACAAAAATATGCGAATCTTTATGCGAGTTATTTTTAATAATAACTCATTGATTCACATGATGCCTATAAGAACATCAAGTCGTTTTTGTGCGAATCTTTTTGCGGATCTTTTGAGCCCCTTTCTCCCGCCCAATCAACCCCTTACCCGCCACCCGCCCCGCCCGAATCCTCGCCAGCAACTCCCCCGCCGGCTCGTCCTTCGGGTCCTGCGGCACAAGCTTCCCCTCGAATGCGCGCTTGAGTATGGACTGACGAAGATGGCTGGACCGAATCGCAGACTTCTCGCTCTCCTGCACCAAGCGCTCTTGCACCGATAGCAATCGCTCGATCGCCATTGAAATCTCTGCCTGCTCATCCGATGGTGGCAACGGTACTCGTATCTCTCTGATTAACCCAAGATTTAGATTAGGCTGCACACCGCCAGACGCAACGCGCCGCATGTCCTCATAACTCTTGGCGAGAAAGGTCTTCACATAGGGGCGACATGCCGACGACGAACCTAAGAAAACGAGAGCAGCCAAAGCCTGATTCGTCGTTGCCTCAAACAGCAACTCGGAGACCTTTCCGCGTGTCTTTCCTTCTCCGTACATCGCAAGAACGAGAGTATTCACCGGATACATGAACAGATTGGTCTCCTCAAGCGCGGAAGCGGTGACAAGCTGCGACGCCTCTCTGACAAATGGCGCATTGACCACAGCGCTCGTCACCCACGGAATCGAGCCACCGGCCCAGTACCGTGTCTCACTTCGCAAGGGCGTCGCCCCGGTACCAATCTCCGCCAACTGATCTAGCGTCGCCCAACACCATCCCTCTGGTAGTTCTGGTAATCCTGCCACCCCCGGCTTCACCGGCTCCGGATACTTTTCCTTCCACCCCTTCGGCGACGCCTGCTTCTTCTCCGCGTACTTCTTGATCTGCGCCTCCTCCCACTTCTTCCTGCGCTCGGTCAGGATGCGCTTCGCCCCGCCGAAGCGGATCAGGCGCTCGCAGAAGGCGGCCGCCGTATGCGTCTTGCCGCTGCCGGTGGCCATCTGGATGAGCGCGCGCGGCTTGCCGCGGGCGAACGATTGCTCCAGATTCTCCACCGTCTGCCGCTGCACGGGCCACAGGCCTTCGGGCAGGAGCGGCGGCATCTTGCGCAGCCGCGCCCGCACCTGCACTTCCATGTTCGCGAGCCGCACCAGTTTCTCGGGACGGTGGAACGTGAACACCTCGCGGCTGCGCGCGTCGGGCTCCAGGCCGTTGGTGAACTGCGTCACCGCGCCGGTGGATTCGTAGGCGAACGGCGGCGGCCGGCGCCAGGCCGGCAGGTGCGCAGGCACGCCCAGCGTGTACTTGCGGCTCTGGATCTCCACGCCCTTGAGCGGATGGCCCTCGGGCTTGGCCTCGACCACGCCGATGACCTTGCCGCCGGCGTAGAGCAGGTAATCGACCGGCCCGGTTTCCAGCGGGAACTCGCGGACGGCGATGCCGGAACCCGCGACGAGATTCATCGCCTTGTGGTCCTGAACGATCCAGCCCGCCGACGCAAGCTGGCGATCGATCTCAAGACGCGCTTTTTGTTCTGGCTCCACCGGCTCCCCGTGGGTGGAGTCTCCCTTTTACCAACCGCCGAACCGCTCCCATCGCGCCGGCACTTCCTGCTTCCCTTCCACGACGTTGTAGCCCCCGTGCTGCGCGCCAGTAGCGCAGGCATGGTTTGGGAGAATTCGCAGGCGAGTGCCGACAGGCAGCTCGGGTACCCTTCCGCCAGACCGGTGAGAAATGACACCGTGCTCCTGGCTGGTTTCTACGACGATGAGGTCGTGGTAGGGACGTCCGTCGATGTCGCAGACGAGGCCGTAGCCCTGGTCGACGGGTTGCCTGGCGGTGCCGCGGTCGCGGGAGAGGGCCATCCAGCCGGCGTCGATCAGGGTCCAGCCTTTGTCGGGGCGGTGGCCGTTGACGGTGGTGAGCACCGATAGCGCGATGTCTTCGACCTTGCAGACGCCGATGCCGGCCATAACGAGGTCGAAGAAGACGAAAACGCCGGCGCGGACTTCAGTGACGCCGTCGAGGCGTTCGGCGAAGTGGGCGGTCGGGGTGGAGCCGACGCTGACGATGGGCTGCGGCGCTTGTGCCGCCCCACCAAAGAAGCCCGCTTCGCGCAGGCGCGTGGCGGCGCGGACGGCGCCTGCCCTCTCCTGCTCGGCGATGGCGCGCAGGGCGGCGTCGCCACGGGCGTCGTAAGAGCCCCCGGCGTGGGTCATGACGCCCGCCACGGTGTTGCCCGATTGGCGCAGCGCGTTCGCTAGCGGGATCAGCTTTTCGCTCTCGGGCTTGAGGCCCGCGCGGTGGCCGTCGGTGTCGATCTCGATCAGTACGCGAAATCCCGAGATGGCGCGCGCGGTCTCGATGCTGTCGGTGAGGAGGGTGAGCTGCGCGCCGCGCTCGATGAGCTTCTTCGCCCTCGCCTGCTTGTCGGGCGTGAAGCCGACGGCGTAGAGGATGTCGCGGTAGCCGCCGTCGAAGAACTGCTCGGCCTCGCGCAGGGTGGAGACGGTGATCGGCGGACGGCCGGGACCGACCACGGCCTCGACTGCTTCGAGCGACTTGGCGGTCTTCACGTGCAGGCGCAGCGGCACGCCGAGCGCGGCGAGCCGAGAGATGAGGCGCTCGGCGTTGGCTGCGACTCTGGCGCGGTCGACGACGAGGCAGGGAGTGTCGAGCTGGGTAAGGTCGGTCATGGCGCGGCCGCAGGGAACTGAGCGATGCCTGGAGAGTAGCAAGATGCGCGGGTGGAGGGTTCCCGGCCATTCAGGTCGGCGACCGCAGGCGCGCTCGACCTGCTCGAACCTTGTACAATGCGCTCCGCAGGTTCTCAGGTCGTGAAGTAGCTGGTCCCGGCGAAGGTGCCGTACTCATCAGGTAGTTCCCTCCCGAAGTGCCCGCAGTCCGGGAAGAGCTGTTCTTCCCTTTCAATCGCAAGGAACGAAAATGAGTACAGGTACCGTGAAGTGGTTCAACGACGCCAAGGGTTTCGGCTTCATCACGCCGGAAGACGGCGGCAAGGATCTGTTCGTGCACTTCTCGTCCATCCAGGGCGCCGGCTTCAAGTCGCTCAAGGAAGGACAGAAGGTCACGTACGAAGTCGGCCAGGGTCCGAAGGGCCCGAGCGCCAACAACGTACAGCCTGCCTAACCGGCCCGCGAACCACGGAGAAAGCCCGCGCAAGCGGGCTTTTTTTATCGCCGATGAAATCTGCCAAGTTCGATATGCCCCTGCTCTCTCGCAGCACCGAGTGGAGCGCGGAGCGGCTCGCGAAGCTCTCGCTCGTCGAGCTGAAGGCGCTGCAGGCCAACGCCGAGCGCCTGGGCGAGCCCGAGCTCGCGGCGCGGTGCGCGACGCAGGCGACGACGCTGCGGCGCGCCACGCTGAAGGCGCAGAAGCCCACTGGCTCGAAGCCGAAGCCCGTCGTGAAGAAGGTGCTCGAGGAAAGCTAGCGCCGAACTCCCTATATATATGAGTGAGCTCGGCCAACTCGGCGCCGCGGCGGGCGCCTTGCTCAAGGCGCGCAAGGAGACGATCGCGGTGGCCGAGTCGTCAGCAGGCGGGCTGATCAATGCGTCGCTGGTCGCGGTGCCGGGCGCATCCGCCTTTTACCTCGGCGGAGTCCTCGTCTATACGAAGTCTTCCCGGGAAAACCTGCTCGGCATCGCGGCGGCGGAAATGAAGGGCATCCGCTCGGCGAGCGAGCCGTTCGCGCAGTTGATGGCGCGGCGGGTGCGGGCGAGGACGGGCGCGACCTGGGGGCTGGCCGAGACAGGCGCGGCCGGCCCCACGGGCAACCGCTATGGCGATGCCGCGGGGCACGCCTGCATCGCGGTGAGCGGGCCGGTGGAGAAAGTCATCACGGTGGAAACGGGCAGCGTGGATCGGGAAGCGAACATGCGCGAGTTCACGCGCCGCGCGCTCGCGCTGCTGGAAGAGGCGCTGCAGTGATCTTCGGCCTGTTCGGCAAGAGGTCGCGCGTTGCGCGCGAGCCGACGCGCATCTGGCGCACCTGGAACACCAAGATCGACCGCGTGGCGGCGGAAGCGGTGGCGGCGGAGCGGGTGCTGGTCGTCGCGCATTTCCGCGTCTTCGTGGACGGGATCCAGAAGGCGCTCGAGCACCACGGCAAGGCGGCGCGGGTGTACACGGACGCCTTCGGCAGCGTGCACCTCGGCTCGGCCGCTGGCCTGGGCACCGCGCAGGGCGTCGCGGTGGCGCTCACGCGCACCCTGCCCGCGCCGAAGGCCGCTGCGCCCACCGATGATCCCGAGCTGCTGGTCCTCGTCGCTGGACATCACTTCCTCTCCAGCGAGGACGAGCGCATCGCCGCCTGGTGCGAGGGGCTGGGCGTGCCGGTGCGGCTGCGCTTCCACGACTCGCTGCAATCGGCGCTGCTCGGCATGTTCAACGTCGCGAACATCGCCCCGATGCTCGAGAAACTGGGCATGACCGACGACGAGGCGATCGAGCACAGCTATGTCGACGGCGCCATCCGCAACGCGCAGAAGAGGACCGCCTCTGTCGCCACCGGCTCGCGCGCGGCGGACTCGCCGGAGGAGTGGATGCGCCTCAACCTGCCGGCGCAGCCGCCGGGGTCCTAGCCCGTCCTCGATTCCTGCTTCGTCTGCCTGGAGCCGCTGCGGCGGTAAAGGCTGTGGACGATTGCCGCGACCAGCGGCAAGCATAGCGACAACACGGCGAGGACTGCCCACGGGCTCTGGACGAATTGGTCGAAGGCGCGGCCGCTCGCAGCCGTCATCTTGCCGAACATCAGCCAGGCCTCGAAGGCGCCGACTACCGCCGGCAGCGCGAGGCCGGCGAAGAAGCAGCGGAAGTGGCCGCGCCAGCGCACGCCGAGCACCCACAGGTCGAGCACCAGCAGCGCCGGCACGACGAAGAGCGATGCGAAGAACACCGTCATCCCCGCCCAGCTGCCCGTGCCGCTGGTGGAGGCGATAAGAATGTATTGCCAGCCGACAAAGAACGCGACCGGCAGCAGCACGCCGTTGCCGATGCGCGCGAGGATCGAGACCCGCGCAGCTGGTTCGGCGTCCGTCACGACTCAGGCCTTGAACCGGTAGCCGCCCGCCCCGCGGCGGATGTGGCCCGCCGTGGGCGTGGCGAAGTGGGTGCCGAGCACGAGCACCTTGCCATCGCGGTATTTCTCGAGGAAGGCGCGGCGCGTGGCGCGTGCGGCTTCCGGGTCGACGTCGAAGCGATTTGCCCAGCCGGGCTCGCTGCATTGCGCCGGGTGGTGGATGAGGTCGCCCGTGATCACCGCCTCGCTGCCCTGCGACGAGATGCGCACCGAGACGTGCCCGGGCGTGTGGCCAGGTGTGGGTTCGAGGAACACTTCCTCGGTAATGCAGTGATCGGGCTCGACCAGTTCGGCGAGGCCCGCTTCGACGATCGGGCGCACGGAATCGTCCTGGATCGCCTTGTCCTGCGCGTCCTGCGCTTCGCTCCAGTACGCCCATTCCTTGCGCCCGATCAGGTAGCGCGCGTTGGGAAAGGTCGGCACCCATTTGCCGCCGGCCAGCATCGTGTTCCAGCCGACGTGGTCGACGTGCAGGTGCGTGCAGACGACGGTCGTGACGCGCTCGCGCGGGAAGCCAGCCTCGGCGAGGTCCTCGAGGAAGCGGCCCTTGCGCATGTTCCAGTTCTTCACGGCGCGCGGCTTGTCATTGCCGATGCAGGTGTCCACGACGATGGTTTCGCCCTGCGATTCGACGACAAAGGCGTGGATCGAGGAAATGAGCATGCCCTCCGCGGTCATGAAGTGGGGCCGCAGCCAGGCGTGCTGCAGCAGCTTCTCGGGCGTCGCGTCGGCATAGAGGAAGCTGCCCGGCGTAGGGCCTTCAGCCTCGACCACTCGCGTGATGCGCACCGCGCCGATCTGCCAGCGGAGAACGGGGTACGTGGTGGGCATGGGGATCCGAGAATCCGCGACTCAGCGGCGAAGATCGCAGATCGGCGCGAATTGTTCCAGCTCAACCACCTGCGCCTTGCCGGCTGCGGCGGCGAACGCGACATCGGCCCTGCCGGGCGGCTCGTCGGCGGCGGTAAGGAAGCCCACCAGCATCTGCCCGCGCTGCGGAGTCTCCTCCAGCTTGACGATGTGGCGGAAGCCGCCGCGTACCCTGGCCAGCTGGCGGATGCTGCAAAGGAGAAAGAACGACGAGCCGACCGAGGAGCCGACGTTGCGGATCTCGATGGCGAGCACCGAGGCGCGCGGCCGGCGTTCGATCTCGCGGATGGAGATGTCCATGGCGGTGCCGGGCGCGGCCGAATGGGCCTCGAACAGCGGTCCGCCCTGCGCGAGCGCGCCTCCGGCAACGAGGCAGGCAAGCACAGCGAGTGGACCGCCGCGCTTCAAGCCGTCAATCCGCGTCGTCCGGCGCGCCGCCGGTCGTGGCGAGGTCCTCCTGCTTCACCTTGTCGACGTTGAACCTGCCCGCGCGCTCGGTCATGGTCTTCAGCACCTCGGCCAGCGGCGGCGGCTCGCCCTGGATCCAGCGCAGCGGGTTGATGCGCGCCACCACGAAAGCCTTCAGGTACGGGCTGACAAAGCCCTTCGCCTTCAGCTTCGCGACGACCGCGGCGACCTTGCTGTCAAGATCGAGCAATTGTTGAGAGTGTTTTTCTCTTTCCTTCAGTGCCTTTGAAAGGCTTTCCGAAGAAAAGGCGGACAACCGCCGCACGATCGAGTTGTAGGCGCCGCCGCTGAAGCGCGGGTTCTTCTCGTAGCAGAGACCCATGGTCACGAAGGCAGCCTCCTCCAGGTAGAAGGAGAAGCTCTCCTCCTTGCGCGCGGCGTCCTCCTCCATCAGGCCGCGGTAGATGCGGATGACTTCGAGGGACTTGTCGCGCAGGTTGTGCGCCTTCTCGGTGTTGAGGGCGAGGATCTGCCAGGCAACCTCGCGCTTCGGCACCAGCAGCGCGGTGATGCTCTTCGCGCCCAGGCGGCGCATGGCGGCGAGGCGGTGGCCGCCGTTCGGCGTCCAGAAGCCTTCCCCTGGCGCGGCGATGGCGATGATCGGGTCGAGGAAGCAGCCGGTCTTGTCGATGACGTCGGCGAGCCGCTTGTGGTGCATGTCGGAGACGTCGCGCTGGAACGGCGTCGGCTCGACCTTGTCGATCGGCAGGATGGCGAGCAGCAGCGCGTTGCCGCCGAGCGGCTCGCGGAAGGCGGCGAGCACCGCGCCGCCTTCCTTCGCGATCAGCTCCTTCGTTTTCCGCTCGAAATCAACGTCATCGACGACGCAGTCCCGCGGGCTCGCGCCGCGCGTGCCCGCCTTCGCCTTGCGCGCACGCTTCTTCGGCGCCGCGCGCTTCAGGCCGGATTTCCTCGCTGCCGCCATGACCTCCTCCCGCATTCATTCTAGCTAGAATAGCGCGGCCAACTCCCCGGGAGATCCGACATGCGCCGCCAGCTCGCCGCCTTCGCCCTCGCCTTCCTCGCCGCCCTGCCCGCGCTCGCGCAGGACCTCGCCATCACCGCCGGCGATTCGGTGCAGACCGTGCTCGTCGCGCAGAAGGGCAAGCGCGTCACCGTGCGTCTCGCCGGCGGCCAGGAGCTCACCGGCACCGTGCGCGAGGCGACCGCGAAACTGGTCGTGCTCGGCGGTCTCACCGGCCGCGAGTTCTTCGACGCCGCGATCCCGCTGGAGAAGATCGAGGCGGTGCTGGTGCGCACCAAGCAGTAGCGGCGGTAAAATAGCCGTATGGACGAGACGCAACAACCCGCGCCCCCCGCGGCCCAGGTTTCCCCGCACGCGCGCATGAAGGAGCTGCAGGCGATTCCCGACCGGCAGCGCACCGACGCCGAGTGGGACGAGCTGAACGATCTCGAGATCAAGCTCGCGTCGGTCAATCGCCAGGGCGCGCCCATGCCGAACGCGCAGCACCAGCGCCAGGGCGGCGGCGGCCAGGGACAGCGCAACGACCAGCGCCGCGGCGGCCGCAACGACCAGCGCAAGAAGTTCCACGGCCGGCGCCAGCGCCCTGGCTAGGCCGGACACCATCGCCTTCCGCGCCTGCGCCCCGGCGCTGCTCGTCGCCGCGCTCGCCGGCTGCGCGGACGGCGCATCCACGCTCTGGCCCTTTGGCGGCGAGGGCACGGAATTGAACCGCAAGCCGGCCAATGCCGCCGAGTACCGCTGCGACCGCGGCGCGACGCTCTACGTGCGCACGCTCGACCAGAACACGGTCTGGCTGATCGCGCCCGACCGCGAGATCCGCCTCGATCGCAAGGCCGAGGGCCGCTACGGCTTCGGCCGCGTCGAGATGGGCTTTGGCAAGGAGACGATGGAGCTCACCGACCCGCCGGTCACCTACACCAACTGCAAGCGCGTCTCCTGAGACGCCATGCGCTATCGCCTGTACTACTGGCCCGGAATCCAGGGTCGCGGCGAGTTCGTGCGGCTGGCACTCGAATACGCCGGCGCGGAATACGTGGATGTCCTGCGCCGTTCCGGAGCGACCGGATTTCCGAAGAAGTTCACGCCCTTCGCGATGCCCTACCTAGTCGCGGGCAAGCGCGTGCTGTCCCAGACCGCGAACATCCTGCTCTACCTCGGGCCCCGGCTGCGCCTTGCGCCGCGGGCAGAGGCCGGCAGGCTCTGGGCGCATCAGCTGCAGCTCACCATCGCTGACTGGCTGGCCGAGGTCCACGACAGCCACCATCCCATCGCCTCCGGGCTGTACTACGAGGAGCAGCGCAGAGAGGCCAAGCGGCGCGCGGCCGATTTCGTCGCCCACCGTTTGCCGAAATATCTGGACTATTTCCAAGGGGTAATGCGGCGCTCCGGGGGCCCCTGGCTGCTCGGCCGGTCCCTCGCGTACCCTGATCTTTCGTTGTTTCAGATGGTTGCGGGGCTTCGCTACGCCTTCCCCCGTGGCATGGCGAGCCTGGAGCGGCGCTACGCTTGCATTATTTCCCTGCACGATCGGGTTGCCGCACATCCCCGGCTCGCCGCCTACTTCGCGTCCCCGCGCCGGATTCCGTTTAACCGGATGGGTATCTTCCGGCACTATCCGGAGCTTGACGCCGCGGGAAATAAACCAAAAAAAACATAGACCTGCGCTACCGCCCCGTGGCATAATACGCAGGTGCGGGAAGAAGCGATGGACTGGACGCTGGACCGAATCCAAACGTTGAGCAAACCGGAGGTGAAGCAGCTGCGCGCCAACGCGGAGCGGCTCGAGGAACCCGGGGTGGTGGCGTTGTGCGACGCGGTGCTCGGCATCAAGACGAAAGCCGCCGCATCCGGCGCGGCGCGCCCGGCCAAGGCAACCAAACCCAGAGGAACCCCAAGGTGAGCGAGCAAGTACACGAAGGCGTGCGGGAGCATCCCGGCCGACAGGCACGCAGGCGCTTCATGATCGGCAAGTATGAAATCATCGCGCAGCCGATCGCGGGCTCCGCGCACATGCTGCGCTACACGGTGTTCGTGGGCGGGCGGCGCGTCGGCGCGACCGCCAGCATGCCCACCGAATCGGATTGCCGGTATCTCGAACGGCCGCCGGTGGTGCCGCCGCTCAAGCCCTTCCAGGTGTTCTACCGTCCCGGGCGCCCGAAGAAGGGCACGCCTCCGCCGCAGCAAGCGGGCGGCGACGTCCACCACGGCCTGCCGCGCGACGATATCCCCGCCGGCATCGCCATCCCGGCGCGTTCCGGCGAAGACGGCTGAGATCCTGAGCTAGCCTTCCGGCCCTGGCTTGCCGCGCAGGGCCTTGATCCGGCCCCGCCGGATCTTGCCTTCCAGGCGCCGCCGCACCGACGCCCGCGTCGGTTTGGTCGCGCGCCGCTCCTTCGGCACCCTTGCCGCGGCGTCCACGATCCGCTGCAGGCGCTCGAGCGCTTCGGCGCGGTTTCGCTCCTGGCTACGGTGCTGCTGCGCCTTCAGCACCAGTACGCCTTCGCGCGTCAGGCGCTGATCGCTGCCGCGCAGCAGGCGCGCCTTCAGCCAGCCCGGGAGCGACGAGGCGGAGACGTCGAAGCGCAGGTGCACCGCGCTCGCGACCTTGTTCACGTTCTGCCCGCCCGCGCCGGCCGAGCGCACCGCGCTCAGCTCGATCTCGCCCTCGGGGACAATGAATTTCATCGCGGCGCCGGAATTCTCCCCCGCGAGGCTACACTGGCGTCATGCCCCGCGTCATCCGCGACACGCTGATCTCGGTTCGCGAGCTGGCCATCACCGCCGGGCCGTTCGTCCTGCTCGCGCTGGCCTTGCTTGCCGTCGCCTATTTCGTGCTCAAGCCCACGCCTCCGAAGCGCGTGGTGCTCGCCACCGGCCCAGACCAGGGCGCCTACCAGGCCTTCGGCAAGCGCTACCAGGAGGAGCTCAGGCGCCACGGCATCGAGGTGCTGCTGCAGGCGACGCCGGGCTCGCGCCAGAACCTGCGCCTGCTGCGCGATCCGAAGAGCGAGGTGCAGATCGCCTTCGTGCAGGGCGGCGCGGGCGCGGCGCAGCCGAGCGCCGAGGAAGAAAAGGAGGAGGCGATTCCGCTGGAGTCGCTGGGCAGCATCTTCTACGAGCCGCTGTGGCTCTTTTACCGCAGCGAGGCCGCCAAGAAGCTGAACAAGGAAGGCGTGATCGGCGAGATCGCGCAGCTGCGCGGCCTGCGCATCAACGTGGGCGCGCGCGGCAGCGGCACGCCGGGGGTCATCGGCCGGGTGCTGCGCGCGAACCTGATGAACCGCGACGATGTCCAGCGCAGCACGCTGGAGCTCACCGCCGCGGTGGTCGCCCTGCTCGGCGGCGAGCTGGACGGACTGGCGATGGTCTCCGCGCCCGAGTCGCAGCTGGTGCAGATGCTGATGCAGACTCCGGGCGTCCGCCTGTATGAATTCGCCCAGGCCGAGGCCTACGCGCGGCGCTACGATTTCCTGAGCGCGGTGACGCTGCCGCGCGGTGTGGTCGACATCTCGCGCAACGTGCCCGCGGAAGACATGGTGATGCTGGCGGCGACCTGCTCGCTGGTCGCGCGCGAGGACCTGCACCCGGCGCTCGCGCAGCTGTTCGTGCAGGCGGCGAACCGCATCCACAGCGCCGGCGGCTGGATCTCGCGGCCCAACCAGTTCCCTTCCGCGAAAGGCAGCGAATTTCCGCTGGCGCGCGAGGCCGAGCGCTTCTACCGCAGCGGCCCGCCGCTCTTGCAGCGCTACCTGCCGTTCTGGGCCGCGAACCTCGTCGACCGGATGTTCGTCGCGCTGATCTCGATCATCGCGGTGCTGATTCCGCTCGCGCGCGTGGTGCCGCCGCTCTACGAGTTCCGCATCCGCTCGCGCATCTTCCGCTGGTACCGGGTGCTGCGCCAGATCGAGCGCGACCTCGCCGGCGGCGGCACGCCGGCGGCCGAGCTGCTGGAGCGCCTGAACGAGCTCGACGGCAAGGTCGAGCGCATCGCCGTGCCGCTCTCGTACGCCGACGAGCTCTACACGCTGCGCAGCGCGATCGGCCTGGTGCGCCAGCGCCTGGACGCCAGGCGCGCGGGATAGGCCCGCGCAACCCGGCGCTTACTCGCCGATGCCCCGGTTGACGGCGACCTTTACGGTCACGCGCCGGTTCTCCGCCCTTCCCTGCGCGGTCTCGTTCGGCGCGACGGGGTTCGAGGACCCCATGGCGACCGGCGTAAGCACACGCGAGAGCGCGACATCGCACTCCTGCTGCAGGTAGTGCGCCACCATCTCGGCGCGGCGGTCGCTCAGCGCCTGGTTGCGGTTGCTGGTGCCGACCGAGTCGGCGTAGCCCGCCACCTGGATCAGGTAGCCCCGGTACTTCTTCGACTGCTCCGCGAACGCCTTCAGGTCGGCCTTGGCCCTGTCGGACAGATTGGCGCTGTTCACGTCGAACAGGACGACCATCTCGGCCTTCTGGTCGTAGTCGGCGAGGTCGCTGATGCGCTTGCCGATCGCCGCGTCGGCCGCCTTGCCGGCGGCGAGCGCCTGGTCCTGGATCGAGTTGTGCTGCTTCTGGGTGGCCAGCTCCTGCTGCAGCGCCTGGATCTGCGCCTGCGGCACCGCCAGCGCCGCCTGGATCGCGTACAGGCGCTCGAGGTCCCGCGTGTCGAACTGGATTCCCTTGGCCACGTTCTTCTGCGTGGCCGACACCGGCTCGACGATGATCTTCAGGCCCGGCGCGAGCACGTCCTGGCTGATGCTCGCGGGCAGGATGCCGAGCCCCAGCGGACCCTGCAGCTCATAGACGGTCGTCGCGCGGGTGATGGCGACGTTGACCACGCTGCCGCCCTTGACGCGCAGCGCCAGGTTGTCGCCGTTGCGGCTGGCGATCACGCCCTCGATGTTGTCGGTCTTGCGATCCTGCGCCTGCGTTGGCGTGACGGCGAATTGCGCCGCCAACACGGCGAGGCAGAGCGCGATCCTCGCGGACCTGCATTGCATTTCCATGGAATCTCCCTGTGGTTTGTCGCGGCCGCCATTTTACAAGGTCGCGGCATTGACAGGCCGGCGGCCCGATCCGATCATGTCGCCCCCGATGCCGGCCATCCACGCTTCTTCCGCCCTCGCGAAGCTGCGCATCCTCGACCTCACGCGCGTGCGCGCCGGCCCGAGCTGCGTGCGCCAGTTCGCCGACTTCGGCGCCGACGTGATCAAGATCGAGAACACCGCGCCCGAGGACATGGGCGGGCCGCGCGAGGGCCCGGACTTCCAGAACCTGCACCGCAACAAGCGCTCGATCACGCTCGACCTGAAGTCGCCGAAGGGCAAGGACATCTTCATGAAACTCGTGAAGACTGCCGACGTGGTGGTGGAGAACTATCGCCCCGACGTGAAGGACCGGCTCGGCATCGATTACGAATCGCTGAGGAAGGTCAACCGGCGCATCATCCTCGCCAGCATTTCCGGCTTCGGCCAGGACGGTCCCTACCGCGCGCGTCCCGGCTTCGACCAGATCGCGCAAGGGCTCTCGGGGATCATGTCGGTCACGGGCAGGCCGGGCGAAGGGCCGATGCGCGTGGGCTGCGCGGTCGCCGACGTCGGCGCGGGGTTGCTCGCCGCAATCGGCATCCTGACCGCGCTGCTCGAGCGCGAGTCCTCGGGCGAAGGCCAGTGGGTGCAATCCAACCTGCTGCAGGCCGCGATCCAGCTGCTCGACTTCCAGGCGGCGCGCTACACCATGGCGGGCGAAGTGCCGCGGCAGGTGGGCAACGACCATCCGACCAGCATGCCGACCTCGGCCTACACGA
Source organism: Burkholderiales bacterium (assembly GCA_020845995.1). GTDB lineage: Bacteria > Pseudomonadota > Gammaproteobacteria > Burkholderiales > SG8-39 > RBG-16-66-20. The sequence goes on from JADLES010000078.1 coordinate 40,984, forward strand.
CCGCCGACGGCTACATGAACGTCGCCGCCACGGGCACCCGCATGTGGGAGCGCGTCTGCGAGGCGATCGGCCGCGTGGATTTGGTCGCGCACCCGGACTTCAGGACCGCGGAGGCGCGCGCGCGGAACCGCGAAGCGCTGAACCGCGAATTGAACGATGGTTTCGGGAGGAAAAAGAGCGAGGAGTGGGTCGAAATCCTCAACCAGGGCGGCGTGCCCTGCGGCCCGATCTACCGCATGGACGAGGTGTTCGCCGATCCGCAGGTGACGCACATCGGCGCCGCCGCGGAAGTCACGCACGGCAGGCTCGGGCGGCTGCGTCTCATCAACCAGCCGGTGAAGCTCTCGCGCACGCCCGCCAGACTCGCCGCCGCCGCGCCGGAGCGAGGCGAGCACACGGAAGAAGTCTTGCGCGAGATTGGTTTTGGCGGGGAAGGCATCGAACAACTGAAAAGCGAAAAGGTCGTGTGATGGCAGAACTCAGGACTTCAATCCAGGACGGAGTCGCCACCGTCGTATTCTCCAACCCGTCGAAAATGAACGCGATGACACTCGACATGTGGCGGGCGGTGCCGGAGGCGTTCGCCAGGCTCGACGCGGACCCCGCGGTGCGCCTCATCGTGTGCGCGGGCGCGGGCGAGAAGGCATTCATCTCGGGCGCCGACATCTCGCAGTTCGAGGAGCTGCGCGGCACGGTCGAGGCGCAGGTCGTCTACAACAAGGCGGTCGACGACGCGTACCAGGCGCCGATGAATTGCGCGAAACCGGTGATCGCGCGCATCCGCGGCATCTGCATGGGCGGCGGCCTCGGCTTCGCGGCGGCCTGCGATCTGCGCATCTGCTCGGAGGACTCGGTGTTCCGCATGCCCGCGGCGCGCCTGGGCCTGGGCTACGGCCCGGCCGGCCTGCGCCGCTTCATGAACGTCATCGGCGCGGCGAACACCATCGACATCTTCGCCTCGGCGCGCAGATTCGACGCGCAGGACGCGCTGCGCATGGGCTTCGTGAGCAGGGTGGTGCCGGCCGCGGAGCTGGAGAAGACCGTCGCCGGTTACTGCGGAATGATCGCCGAGAACGCGCCGCTCACCGTCGCCGCGGCCAAGTACGCCGTGCAACTGTGGCAGCATGACGAGAAGGACCGCGACCTCGCGCGCGCGATGAAGATGGTGGAAGCCTGCTTCGCGAGCGAGGACCACAAGGAGGGCCGCCGCGCCTTCATGGAGAAGCGCGCGCCGGCGTTCAAGGGAAGCTAGCTAGGGCGCGGGCTTGAGCGAGATGCCGGAGACGCGGTGGCCGCCGGCGAAGCCGAAGTCGCCCTTGTAGCCGGCGAGCACGAGCTTGGCGAGCGACTGCACCGAGCCCTGCCCGCTGCGAAAGGCGTAGTCCTTCGCCAGCGCCACTTCCGCGCCGCCCGCGGGCGCGACGAACACCGAGTAGGTCTTCTTCGCCAGGTCGATGACCATGCGCACGCGGTAGACCTTGTTCGCCGAGTAGCCGAGCTTCTGGTCGGCGGCGAAGATGGCGCCGTTGCGCACGTCGATGGTGCCGCCGTCGTTGAAGCGCACGATCGCCGCCACGTCGGCGGCCCTGCGCGGCGTGTCCGCCGCGACTCCCGTGAAGCAGTCGATGTTGTCGGCGAGCGGCATCGCGTCGAAGGCGATCTCGAACGAGCCCTTCTGCGCCTCGGGCAGGTCGAAGCTCTTGAACCCCTGCGCCGACTCCTGCGGCTCGGGGATCGGCGCGGCCCAGGCGGGCAGCGAGAGCGCGAGCGCGCAGGCAAATCCGAGGAGACTCTTCATCCCTGCTCCTTCAGCGCTTCAGGGGGATGTCGCCCCAGCCGCAGCGGATCGGGTTGTTGACGGTGAACTTGTCGTCCAGCTTTCCGGCGACGGTGAGCGTATGGCCGAAGGGGTTGACGAAGGTGGTCTCGAACTTGCCGTCCGCCGACACGTCGGCCTCGATTTCCTGGACGCGGGTGCCGAAGTCGAGCTTGCCCTTGAGTTTGCCGTTCTCCACATTGAGTTCGTAGACCATCTTCGGCTGGCAGCGCTCGGGCCGCCCGAGGTTGGGCGCGGCATCGCCGGTCCATTTGCCGCTGGGTGCCTGCGCCATCGCGAGCGCGGGAATTGCGTAAAGCATCGTGCAGAGAATTCGCTTCATCGGCTCCTCCTGGCCCGAAGTCTAGCGCACCCGGTTGCGCATCGTCGACAAAGTGTCAGAATGGGCCGATGCACGCCCAGGAAACCGTCTATCTGGAGATCGCGCTGCGGCTGCTCGCGGCGCTCGCGATCGGCGCGCTGATCGGCATGGAGCGCAGCTACCAGGGCCGCCCGGCCGGGTTCCGCACGCATGCGCTGGTCTGCCTCGCCTCCGCGGTACTGATGCTGGTCACGGTGTACGAGGCGCTGTGGTTCGCCGGAGCGGGGCAGGCGCGCGTGCAGATCGACCCCACGCGCATGGCGCAGGGGATCATGACCGGCATCGGCTTTCTCGGCGCGGGCGCGATCATCAAGGAGGGGCTTACCGTCCGCGGCCTCACCACCGCGGCGTCGATCTGGATCACGGCCTCGATCGGCATCCTCGTCGGCATCGGCTTCTACGTGCCCGCGGGCCTCGCCGCCGCGCTGACCCTGGGCACGCTGTCCCTGTTTCGCTGGATCGAGTCGCGCATGCCCGCCCTTCTCTACTACGACTTCACGCTGCGCGCGGAGGAGTCCCGCGCCATGCCCGAGGTGGAGCTGCGCCGGTTCCTCGCCCGCCACGGGATGTCGGTGTCGCGATTGAGCTGGCGTTTCCGGCGCGGCGAGGGGGTGGCCGAGTACCGCATGACGATCCGCGCCGACAGCGAGGCGAGCGTGCAGCGCATGTGCGCGGAGCTGAAGACGCGCGACGAAATCTCCGAGTATCGCGTGGTGCCGATCGGCACCTGAGCCCGCGGCCAGCGGGCCGCCTTACATCCTGTTGCAACTTCGCACCCAGATGCTCGCGCCGATCGCCCTGTATCCGGATCCGCTGCTGTCGCAGGTGCTGATGGCCGCGACCCGCCCGCTCGAGGTCATCGAGGTGGCGCGCGCAACGGCAAGCGTTTCGGGACCCGGCGCGAGTCGAACGGCGCGCGATGCGCCCTGATTCGCGAGACGAGCCGCGCGGCGGAAGCGGGCGCCGATCTTGAATGCGTTACCATGCGCGCTCTTCGGCGCGTGGAGAGCACTCATGGGCAAGATCGCCATCATCACCGGCGCGGGCAGCGGCATCGGCAAGGCCGCCGCGCTCGCGTTCCTGAAGGCGGGCTGGAAGGTCGCGCTTGCCGGCCGGCGCAAGGACGCGCTGGAGCAGACCGCCAAGGAGTCCGGCGCCGGCGAGCACGCCTGGTGCGTGCCGACCGACGTCGCCAAGCAGGATTCGGTCAAGGCGCTGTTCGCCGGGGTCAAGGGCAAGTGGGGCCGCGTCGATGCGCTCTTCAACAACGCCGGCATCAACGCCCCAGGCGCCTCGCTGGAGGAACTCGGCCTCGATCAGTGGCAGGCGGTGGTGGATGTCAACCTGACGGGGATGTTCCTGTGCATGCAGGAGGCATTCAAGGTGATGAAGGAGCAGAACCCGCGCGGCGGCCGCATCATCAACAACGGCTCGATCTCGGCGCACGCGCCGCGCCCGGGTTCGGCCGCCTACACCGCCACCAAGCACGCGGTCACCGGGCTCACCAAGTGCGGGGCGCTGGACGGTCGCAAGTACGACATCGCCGTCGGCCAGATCGACATCGGCAACGCGCGCACGGAGATGGCGGAACGCATGGCAAAGGGCGTGCCGCAGGCCGACGGCTCGATCCGGCCCGAGGCGCTCATGGACGTGGCGCACGTCGGCGAGGCGGTGCTGCACATGGCCGGCTTCCCGGTCGAGACCAACGTGCTGTTCATGACCATCAAGGCGACGAAGATGCCCTTTGAAGGTAGGGGCTAAGGCCCCCGTGGCGAAGCGCGCCGGGCCCCGCAAGGTCAAGGCCTACGACAACACGGAGTTCCTCAACAGCAAGAACGCGCGCGCGCTGCGCATCCTTGCCGAGTATCTCGAGCCGAAGGCACGCTTCGACGAGCACTGCGTCGAGGACACCATCGTGTTCTTCGGCTCGGCGCGCCTTCGCGAAGGCAACCGCTGGTACGAGGCGGCGCGCCGGCTTGCGTTCCGCCTCACGCAGTGGTCGAAGGCGCTCGCACCCGAGACGCACCGGCGCTTCGTGGTCTGTTCCGGCGGCGGGCCCGGCATCATGGAGGCGGCGAGTCGCGGCGCCTCGGAAGCCAACGGCATGGCGATCGGCCTGGGCATCTCGCTGCCACACGAGCAGCACGACAACCGGTGGCTGACGCGCGAGCTGGGGTTCCACTTCCACTACTTCTTCATGCGCAAGTTCTGGTTCGCCTACCTCGCCAAGGCGGTGATCGTGTTCCCGGGCGGGTTCGGCACGCTGGACGAGCTGATGGAGGTGGTGACGCTCGTGCAAACGAAGAAGATGCGCAAGCCGATGCCGATCGTGCTGTTCGGCAACGACTACTGGAACGAGGTGATCAGCTTCGAGGCGCTCGCGCGCCACGGCACCATCGACGCGGAGGACCTGCGGCTCATGCACCGCACCGACTCGGTGGACGAGGCCTACGAGTGGGTGAGCGCGCAGCTCATGAAGTTCGCGCTCGGCAGCCCGGGGGCGATGCTCTAGCGCCTCAGGCGCCGCCGCGGAAGAAGCCGTTCAATTCGGCGTTGCCGAGCACGCCCTCGAAGCGGTCGAAGCGGCCCTCGTCCGCGATCTGCTTCGCCGCCGCGATGAAAGCGTGCATCGCGACGCGCGACAGCGTGCCGCCTACGCTGATGCGCCGCACCCCGAGCGCGGCGAGATCGGACACGGTGTAGCCGAAAGCGCCGAAGTTGAGGAAGTTGACCGGCTTGCCGCCCGCGGCCTTGACGACCGCCGCGATCTGCTCGCGGCTGCGGATGCCGGGCGCATACAGGCAGTCGGCTCCCGCCGCGGCGTAGGCCTCGATGCGCCGGACGGTCTCGGCGAGCTCCGGTCGGCCGCGGATGAAACCCTCGGTGCGCGCGGTGAGCAAGACCTGCCCTCCGGCCGCGTCGACCGCGGCGCGCGCCGCCTTCACTCGTGCGAGCGCAAAATCGAACTCGTAGAGCGGAAAACGGTCATGCTGCGGTGAGTCCTCGATCGACAGGCCCGCGACGCCGGCGTCGATGCAGCGCTCCACGTTGCGCGCCGCCCGCTCCGGATCGTCGGCGAAGCAATTCTCGAAATCCGCGTTGAGGGGGATGTCCGTCCCCTGCGCGAGGTCGCGGTAGTGCTCGAGCACTTCGTCCAAGGGCACGCCGCCATCTGGCCGTCCGCGCGAGTGCGCGTAGCCCGCGCTGGTGCTGGCGATCGCCTGGAAGCCCAGCCCCTGCAGGTAGCGCGCCGTGCCGAGGCTCCAGGGATTCGGGATCACGAAGCACCCCGAGCCGTGGAGGACCCGGAACGCGCCGCGCTTTTCGGCGATGGTCGGACGGGCGTCGCTCATGCAATGGCTCCGGTCTCAGCCCACGGTGTTGCGCAGCAGCCCGATCCCGGGAATCTCCGTTTCCAGCACGTCGCCCGCCTTCAGGAACTCGGGCGGCGTGCGCGCGTGGCCGACGCCCGCCGGCGTGCCGGTGGAGATGATGTCGCCGGGCTCGAGCGTCAGCCCGGCCGAGAGCTCGGCGATGATGCGCGGGATCTTGAAGTACATGTGGCGCGTGTTCGAGTCCTGCTTGACCACGCCGTTGACGCGCGTGATGACGCGCAGGTCCCACCAGTCCTTGACCTGGTCGGCGGTGACGATCCAGGGGCCCATCGGGCAGTGGCCATCGAGGCTCTTGCCCTTGAACCACTGCTGGCCGTGCCGCCTCTGCACCTCGCGCGCCGAGACGTCGTTGATCACCGTGTAGCCGAACACGTGCCTCATCGCGTCGGCTTCCTTGATGTTCCTGCCGCCGCGGCCGATGATCACCCCGAGCTCGACCTCCCAGTCCACCTTCTCGGTCACGCCCGCATGCAGCGGAATCCGGTCGTACGGCCCGGTCACCGCGAGCGGCTGCTTGGTGAAAAAGGTCGGGTGCGCGGGCAGCTCGACGCCGGGTGCGCGCGCCTTCGCGCCCTCCTCGAAATGCTCCAGGTAATTCCAGCCCACGCAGAACACGTTCTTGCGCGGGCGCGGGATCGGCGCGAGCACGCGCACCGAGGACAGCGGGATGGACCTGGTCTTTCCCTTCAGGACCTTTCTCGCCGTGGACACGCCCTTCGACCCCTGCTCGATCAACGACAGCATGTCCTTGAACTGCAGGTCGACGAGCTGTTCGTCGTCGCGCATGGCGCCTACGCGCGGCGCCGAGCCGCGCTTTTTCGACTGGTAGGTCAGCAATCGCATCGGTTTCCCCCTTGAGTGATCCCGAATGATAGCCTTGGGGCCCTCGATGAACGCGCCCCGGACGGAAGAGTTTCTCACTCTGCAGGAGATCGTCGCCGCGGCGCGGCGCAACCTCGCGCCCGGCCCCTGGAGCTACCTCGTCGGGGGCGCGGAGACCGAGACCACGGTGCGCCGCAACCGCCTCGCGCTCGATTCCATCGGCTTTCGCCCGAGGGTGCTGCGGGACGTCAGTCGCATTGATTCTTCCGCAGGTTTCTTTGGTGGCGGAATTCGCCTTCCCGTGTTGCTCGCGCCGATCGGCGGTCTGGAATCGATCGTCGAGGGCGGCGCGGCGGCGGCGGCGCGCGGGGCGGCGCAGTTCGGCGTGCCGCAGATGCTCTCCTCGGTGTGCCAGCCGGGACTGGAGGCGACCGCCGCCGCGGCGGACGCGCCGCGGGTGTTCCAGCTTTACGTGCGCGGCGACGACGCCTGGGTGGACGAGCACGTGAAGCGGGCGCTCGACCATGGCTATTCGGCGTTCTGCCTGACGGTGGACGTGGCCATGTACAGCCGCCGGGAGCGCGACCTCGTCGGCCGGTTCGTTAAGCCCTGGCGCGCCGCCGCGCCGGCGGGCAGCACGTATCAGTCAGGACTGTCCTGGGCGGAGGTGAAACGGTTCAAGGAGCGGCACGCGGTGCCGCTCATCATCAAGGGCATCGCCACGGTCGAGGACGCCGAAATTGCCCTGGAGCACGGCGTGGAAGTGATCTACGTCTCCAACCACGGCGGCCGCCAGCTCGACCACGGACTGGGCAGCGCCGCGGTGCTGCCGGAGATCGTGCGCGCGGTCGGCGGGCGCGCCGAGGTCTGGGTCGACGGCGGCTTCATGCGCGGCACCGACATCGTCAAGGCAATCGCGCTGGGCGCGAAGATGGTGGGCCTGGGGCGGTTGCCCTGCCTCGGCCTCGCCGCCGCGGGCGTGCCGGGCCTCCTGCGTACGCTGGAGATCCTCGAGAACGAGGTGCAGACCTGCCTCGGCCTGCTCGGCGTCACCTCCTGGGCCGAGCTGACCCCGCGGCACGTCACCGCCGCGCCGCCCGTGGGCGAGCACGACGTTTTCAGCGCCTTCCCGCTACTGGGCGGACCCTAGGTCCGCCCCCGGGGAGCCTACTTCGCGTCGGCCTTGTAGGTGAACTTCTGCGTGCCGACCGAGGCCTCGGCCATCGCGCCGCCGGTCGGACGCGCGAACACGACCACGCCGTCGCGGTAGTTCGCGGCGTCGGCGCCGCCCGCCTTGACGATCACCAGCGAGACGCCGCCGGCGAACTCGAACTTGTTCTGCTTGAAGCGCTCGAGCGCGGCCTGGTTCTCGAAGAAGATGATTTCGCTGAACTCCTGGATGCCGATCTGCAGTCCGACGCTGCCGAAGCCGACCGAGACGAAGCCGACCACCCTGCCTTTCTCGAACACTTCGCCGTCGCCGGCGCCGCCGCCGACGATGAAACCCGCCTTGCCCACGCGCGGGAACACCGCGTAGCCGACTGAATTCTTGAAAAAACGATCGATGCCCGGATCGGTCTTCTTGTAGGAATCGATCATCCTCACCACGTCCGCGTGCACTTCGGCGCGGTGCGCGGCCGGGTCCTTCTCCTTCTTCTGCGCCGAGACGGTGCCGGGCAGCAGCGCTGCGGCAAGTACGAGAGCGGTGGACAACGAGAACAGTCTGCGGATCACGATGGACCTCCTGATGGTAAAGGCACTACAACGCAACACTACAGGATCCGGTTGACCGCGCCACCCCGGTCCGTCCCGCGCACCCGCCTCAGCCCTTGAGCGGCTTGTAGCGGATGCGCTTGGGGCGGGCGCCTTCCTCGCCCAGGCGCTTCCTCTTGTCGGCCTCGTACTCCTGGTAGTTGCCGGGGAAGAACACCGCCTGCGACTCGCCCTCGAAGGCGAGGATGTGCGTGGCGATGCGGTCGAGAAACCAGCGGTCGTGCGAGATGACGAGCACCGAGCCGGCGAATTCCAGCAGCGCCTCCTCCAGCGCGCGCAGCGTCTCCACGTCGAGGTCGTTGGACGGCTCATCGAGCAGCAGCACGTTCGCGCCCGAGACGAGCTGCTTGGCGAGGTGCAGCCGCCCGCGCTCGCCGCCGGAGAGCTGCCCTACGGGCTTTTGCTGGTCGGCGCCGCGGAAGTTGAAGCGCGCGAGGTAGGCGCGCGAGGGCATCTGGAACTTGCCCACGGTGATCGTGTCCTGGCCGTTGCAGACGTCCTCGAACACGGTCTTCTCGCCC
>JADLES010000079.1 GCA_020845995.1 Burkholderiales bacterium
GCGCGGGTCGCGCAGCGGCAGGAAGCCCGGCAGCGACACGGTCGAAGTCAGCCCCTCGTCCAGCACGACCGCGTCCTTCGGCAGCGATTCGGCAAAGCGCAGCGTCAGGTAGCGCGGATCGATGGGCTTGGTCTCGGCCGCTAGCATGGCCTCGATGCGCGCCTGGTCGCGCTGCGCGCTCCAGTTGCGCGGCTTCAGTTCCGCTAGGCGCTTCTCTGCGGCTGCGGCGTGCGCGGGCGTGCGCCGCGCGCGCAAGAGCGGCAGCAGCGACGACAGCGTCTGCTTCACGTTCGCCTGCACCGCCAGGTCGGTGCGGTAGTTCTTGCCCAGCTCCCAGCTCCGCTCCGAAAGGTGGACGACCGGGAGGTTGTCCGGCAGCGGCTCGGTCGCGCTGTAGACCGACATGCGCAGCAGGTCCGCGCCCAGGCAGAACAGGAGATCGTAGGGCTCGAGCAGGCCGCGCACCTGCTGCTGCGAGCGCGTGAGCGAGCCCATGCAGGCCGGGTGCTCGGTCGGGAACTGCGCGCTGTAGGGGATGGGCGACTGGTACACCGCCGCACCCAGCAGCTCGGCAAGTTCTGCAGCTTCGGCGAACGCGCCGTGCGCCGCAAGTTCCTGGCCCGCGAGGATGACCGGGCGGTGGGCGGCAAGCAGCATGTCGGCGAGCTTGCCGAGCGTCTCGTCGGCAGGCCGCGTGACGGCATCCACGCGCACCGGACGCCCCATGTCGAGTTCGACCTCCTGGTCGAGCACGTCTCCCGGCAGGCTGAGGAACACGGGGCCGGTCGGCGGCGTGAGCGCCACCTTGGCGGCGCGGTGCAGGATCCGCGGCAGGTCTTCGGCGCGCGTCACGTCCACCGCCCACTTGACCATCGGCTGCGCGATCGGCACGAGCGGATCGTAGAGCAGCGGCTCGAGCAGGCCGTGTCCTTGCTCCTGCTGGCCGGCGGTGAGGATCACGGGCGAGCCGGAGAACCGGGCGTTGTAGAGCGCGCCGATCGCGTTGCCGAGGCCCGGCGCGACGTGGACGTTCGCCGCCGCGAGCCCGCCCGAGGCGCGGCAAAAGCCGTCCGCCATGCCGACCACGGCCGCCTCCTGCAGGCCGAGGACGAACTTCAGCTGCGGGAAATCGGGCACCACTTCCATGATCGGCAGTTCGGTGGTGCCCGGGTTGCCGAAGAGGTGCGTGACTCCCTCGTCGCACAGCAGCTGCAGGAACGCCGCGCGACCGGTGGTGCTGCGCATCGCCACTGGCTAGCCGCTGTAGGCGACGACCTTCTGCTTCTGCTCGCCCAGGCCCTGGATGCCGAGCGTCATCACGTCGCCGGGCTTGAGGAACACCGGGCTGGGCTTGACGCCCATGCCGACGCCCGGCGGCGTTCCGGTGGTGATCACATCGCCCGGCAGCAGCGTCATGTACTGGCTGACGTGGGCGACGATCTGCGCGCAGTTGAAGATCATGGTCCTCGTATTGCCCGACTGCATGCGCTTGCCATTCACATCCAACCATAGGTCCAGGCTCTGCGGATCCCTGATCTCGTCGGTGGTCACCAGCCAGGGACCGATCGGGCCCGCCGTGTCGAAGCCCTTGCCCTTGTCCCATTGCGTGGTGACGAGCTGGAACGAGCGCTCGGAGACGTCGTTGACCACGCAGTAGCCGGCCACGTACTCGAGCGCCTCTTTCTCCTCCACGTACTGCGCCTTGGAGCCGATCACGATGCCCAGTTCCACCTCCCAGTCGAGCTTGGTCGAGCGCCGGGGCTGTACCACGTCGTCGTTGGGACCGCTGATGCAGGTGGTCGCCTTCATGAAGACGATCGGCTCGGACGGGATCGGCATGCCCGCTTCCTTCGCATGGTCGGAATAATTCAGCCCGATGGCGACGAACTTGCCGATGCCGACGAAGGGAACCCCCAGGCGCGGGCCGTTGGCCACCACCGCCAGGGTTTCGGGCTTGATCTTGGCAAGCATCTTCAGCCCACGCGGCGCGAGCTCCTTCGGACCGATGTTCTCCACCACCTTCGACAGGTCGCGCAGGCGCCCCTCGCCGTCCACCATCGCCGGCTTCTCGAAGCCGTTCTTGCCGTAGCGGCACAACTTCATATGCTCATCCCTCCATCGATCGAAACCATGTTGCCGGTCGCGAAGCGCGATTCGTCGGACGCGAGGAACACCAGGATCCCCGTGACGTCGTCCACCGAGCCCAGCCGCCCCATGGGCTGCCGGGCGATGAAATCCTTCCTCGCCTGCACCGGATCGGGGAACGCGTTGATGCGCTCCGCGAGCGAGGGCGTGTCCACGGTACCGGGTCCGATGCAGTTGCAGCGGATGCCCTGCTTGACGTAGTCCGCGGCGATCGACTTGGTGAGGCCGACCACCGCCGCCTTGGTGGCGCCGTAGGCGAAGCGGTTCGGCAGTCCGCGCAGGCTGGAGACGATCGAGGACATATTGATGATCGAGCCGCCGCCCTTCTCGAGCATGCCCGGCAGGAATGCCTTGATGACCCAGAACATCGAGCGCACGTTCAGGTTGAAGCTGAATTCCCAGTCCCGGTTGGCGCATTCGAGGATGGTGCCGTGGTGCACGAAGCCCGCGCAGTTGAACAGCACGTCGATCGCGCCAGAGGAGGCAGCAACTTCGGCCGCCGCCTTCTGGATCGCGACCTCATCCATAACGTCGAGGACGTGCGTTTTCAGGCCCTGTTTTGGAAGATCCGAAAGCAAGTCCCCATTCACGTCCGTTGCCCACACGGTCGCACCTTCGCGCGCGAAGGCGAGCGCCGCCCCGCGCCCGATGCCCTGTCCGGCCGCCGTGACGAACGCGATCTTCCCTGCAAGCCTTCCCGCCACTTGCGACCGCCCCCTCGTTTGAGTGCCGCAATTATACGGCGGCGCCCGCAGCGTTCGCGCCGCGCGGCCTGCGCTAGACTTCGCGCGATGACCCCGCTCGACTTCATTGATCGAGCCGCGCTCCTCTACTTCTCCCTGCTCGCGGCGGCCGAATGGAGCGGGTTCTACTTCAGCCTCGGCGCCGACCCGCGGCGCGCCCGCCCATGAAGCTCCCGCGCATCGGCATCACCATGGGCGACCCGGCGGGAGTCGGCCCGGAAGTGATCATGAAGGCGCTCTCGCGCAGCGAGGTATACGCGATCTGCCGCCCGCTGGTGATCGGCGACCGCAAGCGGCTCGAGAAAGCAGGAGCGATCGCGCGCGCGAAGCCGGAGAAGCTCGACTGCATCGACCTGGGCCTGGTGCCCGAGGCCCTGCCCTTCGGCAAAGTTTCCGCGCACGCGGGCGAAGCGGCCTACCGCTACATCGAGCGCGCGGTGCGGCTTGCCCTCGACCGGGAGATCGACGCCATCTGCACCGCGCCCATCAACAAGGAGGCGCTCAACGCCGCGGGCCACCGCTATCCCGGACACACCGAGCTGCTCGCGGAGCTGACCGGAACGCCGGAAGTCTCGCTCATGCTGCTCTCGCCCAAGCTGCGCGTGATCCACGTTACTGCGCACATGGGACTGCTGGAAGCGATCGAGAGAATCGATGCGGCGCTCGTCGAGCGCACCATCGCGCGCGGCCGCGATTTGCTCGTGCGCGCGGGAACCAGGGAGCCGCGCATCGGCGTTTGCGGCATCAATCCCCACGCCGGCGAAGGCGGCCTGTTCGGCCGCGGCGAGGAGGAGACGAAGATCGCGCCC
>JADLES010000080.1 GCA_020845995.1 Burkholderiales bacterium
CCTGGAAGGCGCGCCAGTACGGCGTCGACACGCGCTTCATCGAGCTCGCGGGCGAGGTGAACCGCGCCATGCCGGAGTGGGTGGTGACCAAGATGGCCGAGGCGCTGCTCGCGCGCGGCAAGCAGGTGCGCGGCGCGCGCGTCCTCGTCCTCGGTATCGCCTACAAGAAGAACATCGACGACATGCGCGAGTCGCCGGCGGTGGAGATCATGGAACTGCTGCAGGGCCGGGGCGCGACGGTCGCGTACAGCGATCCGCACGTGCCCAGGTTCCCGAAGATGCGTGCGCACGCTTTTGACCTGGCGAGCGTGCCGCTGACGGCACCGACGCTTGCGGCGCAGGACTGCGTGATCCTTGTAGCGGATCACGACGCCTTCGATTACACATTCATCGCGGCGCACGCGCCGCTGGTCGTGGATACGCGCGGGCGCTATCCGGCGGGCGGGGAGAACATCGTCAAGGCTTGAGGAAATCGGGGTCAGAGCCCGATTTCCGGCTCAGATGAGAAAAATGGGGTCTGTCCCCTTTTAGCTCCAGTCGCGCACGATGAGAAAAATGGGGTCTGTCCCCATTTAGAGTTTCTTGCAGGCGATTTCGGCGGTGATACCCCAGGCGACGAGGCAGGTCAGGTAGAGGTAGAACATGGCGTATTGCGGTACGCCGAGGCGGTCGGCGGCGAGGGCGCCGATGCCGAGGGCGAGGGCGAGCCAGAAGAGGAGCGCGGTGGTGCGCGCCGGGGAGAGGCCGAGCGCGATGAGGATGTGGTGCATGTGGTGGCGGTCGGCGCTGAAGGGGTTGCGCCCGCGCAGGGATCGGCGCACGAGCAGCGTCACGGTGTCGGCGATCGGCAGCGCGAGCATCCACACTGCGGTGATCGGCGCAAGGGCCGGGCGCTCGCTCATCGCCAGGCGCACCGCGCACCAGCCAAGGAGCAGCCCGAGCAGGAGGCTGCCCGTGTCGCCCATGAACACCACCGCGCGGGCGCGCCAGGGCAGGCGCGCGTTGAAGCCGAGGAAGCCGAGGAGGGCGCCGGTGGTGATACTGATGACGAGGAACGCATGGCCCTGGCCGGCAAAGCTCGCGGCGGCGCCGAAGCTGATGCAGGCGGCGAGCGAGAGCGCGCCGGCAAGACCGTCCAGGCCGTCGGCCATGTTGACGGCGTTCATGACGCCCACCAGCGCGAAGATGCTGAGCGGCAGCGCCCAGCGCCCGAGGGTGAAGAGCTCCGGGGTCATGAGCAGGCCGAGGTGCGTGAGGAGCGCATCGCCGGTCGCCGCGAGCAGCGCGGCGGCGCCGATCTGGAAGGCGAACTTGGGCAGCGAGCCGATCTCGTGGCGATCGTCGAGCACTCCGCCCACCAGGGTGATGGCCACCGCCGCCGCAAGCCACGCGGAGACGCTCGTGATCAGGCTCGCCAGCCCGTAGATCCCGAGAAAGGCGGCGCCCATCGCGATGCCGCCCACGGTCGGGATCGCGCCTTCGTGGCGCCGGCGCGCGTCGCCCTCGGCCACCAGGCCCCAGCCGCTCGCCGAGCGCGCCAGCGGCGGGATCGCGGCGGCGGTGACGCCCAGCGCGAGCAGGAAGCCGAGGATGTCTTGCATCGCGACGCGCACCCTAGCATTTCCACGGGCGGGGCGTTACGATGGGTCTTCCCCGGAGTCCCGCATGCCGCTGATATCGAGGTGGACCGCCGCCTTTGTCGCCGCCGTCGCGTTGCCCGGCTCGCTCGCGTGCGCGGGCGACGGGCAGTTCGTCAACGTCGCGGGCCACCCGCCGGTGCTGCCGGCCGCCGCGCCGGCGGGCGCTGGCGACCCCGCGATCGAGAGGCTGCTCACCCGCCCGGCGGACCTGTGGGAGCGGCTGCGGCAGGGTTTCGCGCTCCCGGAACTGGATCGCAAGCTGGTCGCCAGGCACGAGGCCTGGTACGCGGCGCGGCCCGAACTCCTGCAGGCGATTTTCGGGCGCGGACGGCGCTACCTGCACTACATCATCGAGGAAGTGGAGCGGCGCGGGCTGCCGACCGAGCTCGCGCTGCTCCCGGCGGTCGAGAGCGGGTTCAACCCGATGGCGCTTTCCTCGGCGAACGCCTCGGGCCTGTGGCAGTTCATCCCCGGCACCGGCAGCCGCTATCGCCTGGCGCAGACGGCGCACTTCGACGCGCGACGCGACGTGCAGGCTTCGACGGGTGCGGCGCTCGATTACCTCGAAGAGCTGTACGGCATGCACCGCGACTGGCATCTCGCGCTTGCTTCCTACAACTGGGGCGAGAACTCGGTGCTGCGCGCGGTGGGGCAGAGCCGCGCGCGCGGGCGCGACGGCTCGTTCGACACGCTCTCGCTGCCCGAGGAGACGCGCAACTACGTGCCGAAGCTGCTGGCGCTGCGCAACATCGTCACCGATCCGGGACGCTTCGGCCTGAACCTCGGCGAGCTTGCCGACGAGCCCTACTTCACCACGCTGCCGATCGGCTTCGACATTGACCTGCGCGTCGTGGCGCGCCTGGCGGGCCTTCCCTACGAGGACCTGCTTGCGCTCAACCCGGGCTACAACCGGCCGCAATCTCCGGGCACAGCTCGTCCGCTGGTGGTGCCGGTGGAAAGCGCGGAGTCCACGCAGGCGGCCGTCGACCAGTACGTCGTGGAGCGCGCCGGGGAGCGGGCGCGGCAGAAAACGCCGCGCCGCGGACGCTAGGATCCCGCTCCCGCGGCGAGGGCGCGCGCCTTCGCGGCCGGACTCAGCAGGGACTGGCCGACTTCGGCGTGCACGGCGCGGGCCCGCCACCGCCGCCCGCGCCCGGGGCGCCCGTCGGCGAGGACGTGCTGCTGCTGGTCGGGCTGGTCTCGGTCGTGGTGCCCGAGGTATCGGGCCGCACGGCGCCGCCGTCGATGGCCTGCTGGTAGGCCTTCTGCGCTTCCTGGAGCGCGTTCTCGAGCAGCTTTTGCGCCCGGCCCCTCGCCTCCGGAGTGTTCAGGCGCGCGGCATCGGCGGCGGCCTGCGCGGCGGCGGCCGAGGCCGCGATCACCACCGGCGTGTTGATCGGCACGAGCTGCGCGGTCAATTGCCGGAATGCCTGCTCGACCGCGGCGGACGCGACGCCGAAGGTTTCGCCCGCGCCAATGGTCTGGGTGCCCGCTGGCGTCGTGATCGCGAGCGCGCCCGCGTTGACCGCGGCGTTGATCGCGCCGACGACCGAGTTGTAGTAGACATTGCCGTCGGTGCCGCGGATGCCGATGGTGGCGGTGCCGGCGGTGAGGCGGAAATTGTTGCGGTTGGTCGAGCCGATCACGCCGCTGATGAAGCGCAGGCCCCCCTGCAGGAGGGCGAAGACGGCGTTGCTGTCGCGTACGCGCTCTTTCACGTAGCGGTACTCGACGATGCGAAAGCTCGAGCGCTCGGCGAGCGCCATCACCTGCCCGTCTTCGAACTTGATCACCGCGCGGCTGTTGTCGCCGGTGGCGATGGTGGTGCCGGCGGCAATAATGTCCCCCTGTCGGAGGTTTCGGCTCTGCGTGCCGACGGTCCCGGTGACCGTGCCGCTCATCTCGTGGACGTAGGCCGCCTGCGCGTGGGCATTGCCCGCGGTCGCGGGTAGAACCGCGGGGACGACCAGCAGCGCGGCGAGGAGAGCGAGGAAACGGACCATGACGATACTCCCTGATATTTTCTTCTTGCGGACAACAGCTTAAGCGCGTTTCGGACCGGGATCAAATGCACGCCCGCGCGAGCGGCGAACGCCCGGCCTCGGGCAGGCCGCAGAGGATCGCCAACCGGCCCATTCGGCGCGCGAGCGCGAACACGCTGGCATCCTGCGAAACGACGGCCCGGGCGGCCATCTCCCGCACGGCCGCGCGCGTCGCCGGCGCGAGGCGTTCCCAGTGCGCGAATCCAGCCTCCGTCACGGCCAGTTGCACCTCCGGTTCCCAGGGGCCGCGCAGCGCGGCGTTGCGCAGCGCCGCCTCGAATTCGGCATCGACCTCGGCGATGCGTGCTTTCAGGAGCGCGACGCTGGCCCAGCCGTAGGAGTTTCCCGGCCGCAGGCGAAGCGCTTCGCGGTGGTATTCCAGCCCCTGGCGCGCGTAGTCCTTCGCCAGCGCTTCCCCCCGCGGCAGCTGCAGCGCGCGCCCGACATAGAGCCGGGCCATGTCCTCGGCGTACGCGGGCTGGCCCGGGTCGAGCGCGCGCGCCTCGCGCAGGCGCTCGCGGGCGCTCGTCCAGTCGGCGCTGGAGGGAGCGCGGCGGCTGGATTCCCAGCCCTCGATCAGGCGGCGGGCTTCGAAAGCGCGCAGGTCCGCAAGACCGCGCGGCAATGCGAGCGCGGCGAGCCAGGCGAGGGCGAGGATCGCCGTCGCGCCGCGAACGAACTTCAGCAGGGACTGGCCGACTTTGGCGTGCAGGGCGCGGGGCCGCCGCCACCGCCCGCGCCCGGCGCGCCGGTGGGCGAGGAACCGGTGCGGGAGAAGGCGATCTGGGTCGGGCTCGCGTCGATCGCGGCCTGCGCATTGGCGGGCGAAACCCCGGCCGCGACAGCGCCCTGCTGGACCGCGGTGTTGCTCGCGCCAACGGCAAGCGCGGCGTTCACGACCGTTTGCAGCGGCGCGCCCGCGCGCAGCATGGCGGTCACCACGTCGCTCGCGCCGAAGCCGGCGTTGATGAGGATGGCGGTGATCAGATCGGCGCTGAGCGGCGCCTTCTGCGCGTTCTGGATGATCTGCGCCAGCGTCGCGCCGGCGTTGCGTTGCGCCCGAGCCTCGGTCTCGGCTTGTTCCGCGCTCATGTTCGCCTGAAATGCCGCAGCGGCAAGGGGTGCGGTGGCGGCAAGCGCCAGTGCGAGTGCCAACTGCCTGATTTTCATGGATTTCATGGCCGACCTCCCGAAGGACCCCGCCAGTTAATCACAAGCGCGGGCGCAGGACAAGCCTTCGCTAGCGCAAGCCCTTGAACGGATTGCCGAAGTCGGGGGCCGGAAAGCCGCGTCCCACCAGTTGCGCCATGCGCTCTTTCGCGCCGGGATGCCCGAGCGCGACCGCGCGCGCGTAGTGATCGCGCGCCTTGACCGTGTCGGCGGCGGTGCCGATGCCCTGATCGTAAAGATTGCCGAGCCGGAAATGCGCTTCCGGGTCGTCTGCGGCGGCGGCCTTGAGGTACCACTGGAACGCTTCTACAGGATTGGCCGAGGTGCCGCGACCTTCCTCGAGCGCGATAGCGAGCGCGAGCTGCGCGGGGACATGGTTCTGCGCCGCCGCCTTGCGCAGCCACGGAACCGCGGCGACGGGGGCGAGCCCGAGGGCGAAGCGGTACTGCGTGGCCGGCTTGTCGAGCTCGGCCTGCGCTTCCGCGATGCCGTCCTGCGCGGCGGCGAGGTAGCGCTCGAAGGCTGTGCCGTCGCTGCGCTTGGCCGCCCGGCCTTCGTCGAGCATGCGCGCGAGGCGATAGGAGGCGAGCGGCATGCCGAATTTCGCCGCGCGCGCGTAGCCCTCGGCTGCCGCTTCGGCATCCTGCGCGACGCCATCGGCGCCGCGCTCAAGCAGGCTCGCCGCGTTGAACTCGCCCTCGGCGGAGCCCTGCGCCGCCGCCTTGCGGTACCAGAGGAGCGCGATCGCCGCGTCGCGCGGGCCGCCGAGGCCCTCCTGGAACATCCAGCCGTAGTTCACCTGCGCCTGCGCGTGATCGCGCTCGGCGGCCGCCGCGTACCACTCGCGCGCCCGCGCCGCGTTCGGATTGCCGCCCACGCCGTGCTGCAGGAAAAAGCCGAGCGCGTTCTGCGCATCGAGGTTGCCGCGGCGCGCCGCGCGCTCCATGAGGCGCAGCGCCTGGCCCGGGTCGCGCGGCACGCCGCGGCCCTCGTAGGCCATCATGGCGAGCGTGTACTCGGCGTCGGCGTCGCGCTTGCGCGCGCGCGCGATCAGCTCCTCGAGCGAGGGCCCCTGCGCGCCGGCGGGCGCGATGACGGCGGCCGCCAGGAGCGCGGCGAGGGCGGCTGGCAGGCGCCGGAGTCGCATGGGCCGCTCAGTATAATCAGCGCATTCCACGCGCCCGCATTCCATGCAGGAGATCCTGATCGCCGGTGGCGGCATCGGCGGCCTCGCCGCGGCGCTTGCGCTCGCGCGCAAGGGCCGCCGGGTGCGCGTGCTCGAGAAGGCGGCCGAGTTCGGCGAGATCGGCTACGGCATCCAGATGGGGCCGAACGTGGCGAAGATGCTCGATCACCTGGGCGTTCTCGAGGCGCTCGAGCCCGCGTCGGTGTTCCCGGAGGCGCTGGTCTTCGCCGACGCCCTCACCAACGAGGAGCTGACGCGGATCTCCCTCGGCAAGGCGTTTCTCGCGCGCTACCGGTACCGCTATTTCGTGATCCATCGGCGCGACCTGCATGGCGGGCTGCTGGACGCCTGCCGGCGCAGGAGCGAGATCGTGCTGGAATCCTCGCGGGGATTGAAAAGCTTTTCGCAGAATGGCGACGCGGTCACCGTCGTCTGCGAGAACGGCGCCGAGTACGCAGGGGCGGCGCTCATCGGCGCCGACGGCCTGTGGTCGCCCACGCGCCAGGCGGTGATCGGCGACGGCGCGCCGCGCGCGGCGGGGCACTATGTCTATCGCGGCGTGGTGCCGATCGAGCAGATCGTCGACCGCAGCCGCATGAACATGATGATCATCTGGGGCGGGCCGGACCTGCACCTGGTGCAGTACCGGCTGCGGGGCGGCGCGGTGATGAACAACGTCGCCACCATCGCCAGCCGGCGCTTTCGCAGGAACGAAAAGAACGCCGGCGCGCCCGACGAGCTGGAGGAAGTCTTCGCCCCCGTCCATCCGGGCGTGCGCGACAGCCTGCGCTACGTCTCGCGCGAGCGCAACTGGGTGCTGCATGACCGCGAGCCCGCGGCCAACTGGACCGAAGGCCGCGTCACGCTGCTGGGCGATGCCGCGCACCCGACGCTGCAGTACCTCGCGCAAGGCGCGCAGATGGCGATCGAGGACGCCGTGGTGCTCGCGGAAAAGGTCGCGGCCGCGGGCGAGGATTGCCACCGCGCGTTCCTCGCCTACCAGCGCGAGCGCATGAACCGCAGCGCGAGGGTGGTGCTCTCCTCGCGTTTTTTCGGCGAATGGTTTCACGCGGACGCGGGCGCGCGCGCGCTGCGCAACGAACTCGCGCGCGCCCGCGACCCCGACAACCCCTGGGAGGCCGACTGGCTCTACAAGGGAATCGACATCGCTTAAATGGCGCTTAAATGGGGACAGACCCCATTTTTCTCATTTGGCTGTCAACTCGTCGCGCCGCGGTTCGTTGATTTGCCATGCCTCGATCCGCCCGTGTTGTGGTCCCGGAGATGGCTCTGCACGTCCGGCAGCGCGGGCATAATCGCGAGCAGTGTTTCTTCAGCGACGCGGATCGGGTGGTCTATCTCGGCTTTCTGGCGTTTTTCGCCCGACAGGTTGGATGCGCGATTCATGCGTACTGCCTGATGACGAATCACGTGCATCTCTTTCTGACCCCTCGGGAGGAAACGAGCTGCGCATCGCTGATGAAGTTCCTCGGCCAGTGCTACACGCAGCACATCAACAAGACCCGCGACCGCTCCGGCAGCCTCTGGGAGGGGCGCTACCGGTCCTGCCCCGTGGCTGACGACCGCTACGCGCTTGCCTGCTACCGGTACATCGAGCTCAATCCGGTGCGCGCGGGGATGGTCGACCATGCGCGGGACTATCGCTGGTCGAGCCATCGCGTCAATGCTGGTGGCATGGCCGATCCGATGATCGAGCCGCACAGGGCATACACTGGCGCGAAGGACTACCGGGCGCTGTTCGACTTCGATCTTGACGAAATGCTCGCGAACGAAATAAGGAAGGCGACCAGCGGCGGCTATCGTGTCGGCAGCCTGCGCAGGGCCCGAGGCCGGCAAATGAGAAAAATGGGGTCTGTCCCCATTTAAGATGGCGCAGAGGACTTACCGCTACTACGATTTCATCATGGTGGCGTTCGTCACCGTGCTGATCTGCTCCAACTTCATCGGGGCGGCGAAGCAGGCGGCGGTCGATCTGCCGGTCCTCGGACCGACGCCGTTCGGCGCGGGGGTGCTGTTCTTTCCCATCTCCTACATCTTCGGCGACATCCTGACCGAGGTGTATGGCTACGGGCGGGATCGCCGCGTGGTCTGGGCCGGGTTCGGCGCGCTCGCGTTCGCCTCGTTCATGGCCTGGGTGGTGGTGAGCCTGCCGCCGGGGCCCTCGGCGTACATGAAGAGCTACCAGCCGGCGCTCGAGGCCGTGTTCGGCAACGCCTGGCGCATCGCGCTCGCATCGATGGTCGCCTTCTGGTGCGGCAGTTTCGCCAACAGCTACGTGCTGGCGAAAATGAAGATCTGGACCGCGGGCAAGTGGCTCTGGACCCGGACCATCGGCTCGACGATCGTGGGCGAGTTCGTGGATTCGGCGCTCTTCTACTTGATCGCGTTCTACGGCATCTGGGAAACCCCGGACATCCTCAAGGTGGCGATGGCGCAGTACCTGCTGAAGACGGGCTGGGAAGCGGTCATGACGCCGGTCACCTACCGGGTGGTCGCGTACCTCAAGCGCATCGAGCAGGAGGACTACTACGACCGCGACACCAATTTCACGCCCTTCAGGGTGAGGGTCTAGGCGGGATTTTCCCGCTTCGATAGGCGTCGAGCACCCAGCGCAGGCGCGTGCGCTGCTCGTTCGGCACGTCGTCGATGAGGTAGGCGCCGTCGACCTCGACGAAATACTGGCCGGCGATCCGGCTGGCGCCCTCGCGCAGGTCCCACACGAGGAGGCTGCGGTTGTCGATCGCGATTTCGGCGAGCAGCCGGTTCTCGGGCGCGAGGTACTGCGCGAACACGCGCTTGAACTCGACTTCGCCGACGGAGGCGCGGTACTCGCGCAGCACCTCGAAGCGCCGCTTCGGGGAATTGGACAGCAGCGCGGCCTGCTCGATGTCGCCGTCCGAGAGATGCAGGTAGATGAGCTTGGCCGTGTCGAGCGCGGTGGCGGGCAGGGGCTTGGCATCGGGCCGCAGCAGGTGGGCGTCGGCCGGATAGGTGCGCAGCGTGTAGGTGACGCTGGAGCCGTCCTCGCGCTTGAGCGTGCGCGCTTCCTGGCTGTGCGCATGCGTCACGGCGGCGAGCAGCAGCGCCGCGAGGAACGCCTGGAAGGGGGCGCGGGCGCTCATGCGGCGGCGCGCACCGGTGCGGCGCGGTAGCGGGCGAGAAGCTCCTCCTGCTTCCTGCGCGCGGCGGCGGCCGACTTCGCCTTGATGTGCCCGTAGCCGCGGATGAATTCGGGCAGCGATGCGATCTCCACGGCGAGCGCATGGTTGTCGCGCGTGAGGCCCGCGAGCAGCGTGGCGACCGCCTGCTCGTATTCGCCGATCAGCGCGCGCTCCATGCGGCGCTCCTCGCTGCGGCCGAAGATGTCGAAGGGCGTGCCCCTCAGGCGCTTTAATTTCGCCAGCAGCCGGAACAGGTTCACGATCCAGGGCCCGAACGCGATCTTCGCGGGCTCGCCGGTGCGCGGATCCGGCCTGGCGAGCAGCGGCGGCGCGAGGTGGAACACGAGCCTCGTGTCGCCTTCGAACATGCCCTCGATCTTCCCGCGGAAAGCGCTTTCGGCGTACAGGCGCGCCACCTCGTATTCGTCCTTGTAGGCGAGCAGCTTCGCATAGTAGCGCGCCACCGCCTCGGTCAGCCTCGCGGAGTTGAGTTTCCCCGACTCGAGCGTCCTCACCCGGTCGACGAGCGCCCGGTACCGCTCCGCGTAGGCGCGGTCTTGGTAGCCGGTGAGGAACTGCGCTCGGTGCTCGACGAGCTCGTCCAGGCCGCGCGCGAAGCGCTGCTCGATCGGGATCACCTCCGCCGGCGCCGCCGTCCGGCGCACGCGCTCCGGGTCCACCGCCGCGCGCCGCCCCCAGACGAAGGATTGCTGGTTGAACGTCACGGCGACGCCGTTCAACTCGATCGCGCGCTCGATGGACGCGCGCGCGAGCGGCAGCCAGCCTTTCTGCCAGGCGTATCCGAGCATGAACATGTTGGTGGCGATGGAGTCGCCCATCAGCGCGGTCGCGAGTTCCGCCGCGGGGACGAACTCGGCGTTGCCGC
>JADLES010000081.1 GCA_020845995.1 Burkholderiales bacterium
CAGTTTATCATTTCTTTTCAATATATTGCGCTTCATCACGGACACACGCGGCCGGCTTCGATGCGAACCACCCGGTCGGCGGCCGCGAGGCTGGCGGGCCGATGCGTGATCAAGAGCACCGTGCGCCGACCGCGGGTATCGCGGCACGCCCTCAGGAATTCGGCCTCGCCCTGCGGATCGAACATCGCCGTCGCCTCGTCCAGGATCAGGATCGGCGGATCCTTGAACAGCGCGCGCGCCAGCGCAAGACGCTGCTGCTGGCCGCCCGAGAGCCGCACGCCTCTGTCGCCGATGACCGTGTCGTAGCCCTGCGGCAACCCGACAATGAAATCGTGGGCCCGCGCGGCCCGCGCCGCCGCTTCGATCGCCGCGGGATCCGCTTCGGGACGACCGTAGGCGATGTTCTCGCGCACGCTGGCGTGGAACAGCAGGACGTGTTGCGGGACGACGCCGATCTGCCGGCGCAGCGATTCGAGAGGCACGGTGCTGATGTCGATGCCATCGATGAGAATCCGGCCGGCGGCGGGAGCGTACAGGCGCGCCAGCAGATGCCCGATGGTGCTCTTGCCGGCGCCGTTCGGCCCGATGATGCCGAGCGTCTCGCCTGCCGCGATCCGCAGGTCCAGACCGTCGAGCGCCGGGCCGCGGCCCTCGTACGCAAAACGGACGCCGCGGAACTCGATCTCGCCCCGTGCCCTGTGAAGGGGAACACCACCGCCGCCCTGCGGCTCGGGGGGTTCGTCCATGGCCTGCTGCAGCCGCGATAGCGAGCCGCGCACGCCCTGGGTCTGGCCGTACAGGTCGGCCAGGCTCCCGACGGGGCGCGCCAGCAGTTGCGCGTAGAGCAGGAAACTCACCAGTTGCGCCGGCGACAGCTTCCCCGCGGCGAGGTCGCCGCTCGCCAGCGCCAGCACGAGGACGACGCCGGCGGCGGCGATGAACTGCACGAGCGGCCCGAGCGCGGAGTAGACGCGCCGCTGCCGCGCCGAAAGATCCAGGATCCGCTCGATCTGCGCCCGGTAGCGGGCCGACTCCTGGCGCTCGCGCGTGAATGTCTTGATCACCGGCAGCATGCCGAGATTCTCCTCGGCCATTGCAACCGCGCCCGCTTCCTCGTTCTGCAGGCGGATCGACAGGGGCCGCAGGCGGCGTCCGGCGATCTTCGCGAGCAGAAAGAAGAGCGGCACGAACACCGCGACGAGAATCGCCAGGTCGGGCCGGATGCCGAACATGAACAGCACCGCGCCGCCGGCCGTCGCGAGCATCGGCGCGATCGAGACCGCGGTCCCGCTGACGAACGCGCCCAGCACATGGACGTCGATCGTCAGCAACGCCAGCGCATCGCCCAGCCGCCGACGGTGGTAGAAGGCGAGCGGCAGCGCCTGCAGGTGCTCGTAGAGGCGCACCTTCAAGCCGGCGACGATCCGGTCGGCCGCGGAATCCAGGAGGAAGCTGCTCGCGAACCGGACCAGCGCCTGCAGCGCGAACGCGCCGAGCATCGCCGCGAGCGCGAAGCTCATGCCAGGGCCGGCCGCACCGGCGCCCAGAATGGCGTTGGTGAGCAACCCGCCGATCCAGGGCACGGCCAGCGCCGCCGCGCTTTCCACGAGCAGCAGGGCCGCGCCGAGCGTGAGCTTGCCGCCCTGCGGCGCGGCAAACGCAAGCATCGCGCGCAGATCGCTCATGGCCGGCGATGCTACAGGAGGCTGTTTTCCCGGCCCGGAGGCGCGCTTGCGGTTTCGGTCGGTCAGACGCGGTCCCGCTCCGCACCGCCTTTCGGCCAGTGCGGAGGGGACGAACCCCTTGCCGCGGAGGAGGAGGGAGGAGACCGCGGAGGGCGCGTTCTTGTGTTCTGTCCACAGCCCGCACCGATGATCTGGTGTTGGGTGCTGCGGTGCATCAAATTTACGGCTTTGCTGATCGATATACAATCCGACAGGAACGAAAAACACCTTTGCTGATTCTGCAACGTATAATCCAAAGCTCGAATGGGCGATTCGCTCTACGAAATGTCGGTATTCGCCAAGGTCGTTGCGGCGGGAAGCCTGTCGGCGGCCGCGCGCGATCTGGGCGTTTCGACGGCGGTCGTGAGCCGCCGCCTCGCCGCGCTGGAGGCGCGGCTCGGCGTTCGCCTGGTGAACCGGACCACGCGAAGGCTCTCGCTCACCGATGAAGGCGCCAGCTACCACGAGGCCTGCGCGAGGATACTGGCCGAAGTGGCCGACGCCGATGCCGCGGCAGCGGCGCAGCGCGTCGAGCCGCAGGGCCTGCTCAAGGTCGCGCTGCCCGCCTCGTTCGGCCACAAGCACATCGCGCCGCTGGTGCCGCCGTTCGCGGCGCGCTATCCGAAAATCGAGCTGCTCTTCAGCCTGTCGGATCGCACCGTGAACGTGATCGCGGAAGGCTACGATGTCGCGGTCCGCATCGGCGAGCTGGAGGACTCGTCGCTCGCCGCGCGCAAGCTCGCGCCGAACCGGCGCGTGGTGTGCGCGAGCCCCCAATACCTCGCGCGACACGCCGCGCCGCGCGTGCCGGCCGACCTGCAGGACCACAACTGCCTGACCACCACCGACCTGCAGATGAACTGGGAATACAAAGGTCCGGACGGCAAGCGCGGCGTGGTACGCATCGCCGGGCGCTACGCTTGCGACAACTGGGAGGTGCTGCGCGAGTGGGCGCTGGCGGGCCTGGGCGTGGCGCTGAAATCGACCTGGGACGTGCGCCGGCAACTCGGGGAAGGCTCGCTGGTGGCGTTGCTGCCAGGCTACACGTTCGGCGCCGACGTCTCGATCTACGCGGTCTACCCGCACCGCCGGCACCTGCCGGCGAAGACGCGTGTGTTCATCGACTACCTGGCGGAGTCGTTCGGACCCCAGCCCTACTGGGATCTGCCCATGGATCGGCCCGAATCGAAGCGAACCAAGAGCGGCGCCGCGGTCTAAACTCCCATGCCCATGCGGCCCGAGGAGTCCGCCCGATGAATGCTCCGGTCGATCCCGCCCAGCTCGCCCGCGTCTCGCTCGAGGACAAGTACACGCTCGAGCGCGGGCGCGTGTTTCTCACCGGCACCCAGGCGCTGGTGCGCTTGCTGCTCTTGCAGCGCGAGCACGACCTGCGCGCGGGACTCAACACCGCGGGCTTCGTTTCCGGCTACCGCGGCTCGCCGCTCGGCGGCCTCGACCAGGCGCTCTGGCGCGCGCAGAAGCACCTCGAGTCGCACCACGTGCGGTTCCAGCCCGGCGTCAACGAGGACCTCGCCGCGACCGCGATCTGGGGCTCGCAGCAGGTCGGCCTGTTCCCCGGCGCGAAGTACGACGGCGTCTATGGCATGTGGTACGGCAAGGGCCCGGGCGTGGACCGCTGCGGCGACGTCTTCAAGCACGCGAATTCCGCGGGTACCTCCAGGCACGGCGGCGTGCTGGTGCTCGCGGGCGACGACCACGCGGCGAAATCCTCCACGCTCGCGCACCAGAGCGAGCACATCCTGAAGGCCTGCTGCATCCCGGTGCTCAACCCGGCCAACGTGCAGGACTACCTCGACTTCGGCCTGCACGGCTATGCGATGAGCCGCTTTTCGGGCTGCTGGATCGGCTTCAAGTGCGTCACCGACGTGGTCGAGTCGGGCTCTTCGGTGATCGTCGACCCGGACCGCATCCAGGCGAGGCTGCCGGAAAATTTCGCGCTGCCGCCGGGCGGCGTGAACATCCGCTGGCCGGACGGCTTTCTCGAGCAGGAGGCGCGGCTGCTCGACTGGAAGGTCTACGCCGCGCTCGCCTACGTGCGCGCCAACGGCCTCGATCGCATCGTCTGGGACTCGCCGCGGGCGCGCTTCGGCATCGTCACCACCGGCAAGAGCTTCGGCGACACCATGCAGGCACTCGCCGACCTCGGCATCGACGAGAGCGTCGCGCGCGACATCGGCCTGCGCGTCTACAAGGTGGCGATGAGCTGGCCGCTCGAGCCGCAGGGCGCGCGGCGCTTCGCCGAGGGGCTGGAGGAAATCCTGGTGGTGGAGGAAAAGCGCCAGGTGATCGAGTACCAGATCAAGGAAGAGCTCTATTCCTGGGAGGAAGGAAAGCGCGCCCCCCGGGTGGTCGGCAAGTTCGACGACAACGGCGAGTGGAGCCGCGCCGAGGGACAGCCCGCCGGCACCTGGCTGCTGCCCGCGCACTACGAGCACAACCCGGCGATCGTCGCCCGCGCGATCGCGCAGCGGCTGTCGCGATTGCACCTGACCTCCTCGCTCGGATCGCAATTCCAGGAACGGCTGGCGTTTCTCGAATTCAAGGAGAAGGCGCTGGCGAAGCCCCGCGTGACCGCGGTGCGCCAGCCCTACTTCTGCTCGGGCTGCCCGCACAACACCTCGACGCGGGTTCCCGAGGGCAGCCGCGCCACCGCCGGCATCGGCTGCCACTTCATGGCGGTGTGGATGGAGCGGAACACGTCGACGTTTACCCACATGGGCGCCGAGGGCGCGCCGTGGATCGGCCAGGCCCCCTTCACCGAGGAAAAGCACATCTTCGCCAACCTCGGCGACGGCACCTACTTCCATTCCGGCCTCATGGCGATCCGCGCGGCGGTGGCCGCCAGGGTCACGATGACCTACAAGATCCTCTACAACGACGCGGTGGCGATGACCGGCGGCCAGCACCACGACGGCCCGCTCGACCCGGCGATGATCTCGCGCCAGATCGCCGCCGAGGGCGTCAAGCCCATCGTCATCGTCACCGACGAGCCGGAGAAGTACCCCGCCGGAACCAACTGGGCGCCCGGCGTCACGGTGCGCCATCGCGACGAGCTCGACGCCGTGCAGCGCGAGCTGCGCGAGCAGCCGGGCGTCTCGGCGCTGATCTACGACCAGACCTGCGCGTCCGAGAAGCGCCGCCGGCGCAAGCGCAACGCCTATCCCGATCCCGCCAGGCGAGTCGTGATCAACGAGATGGTCTGCGAGGGCTGCGGCGATTGCAGCGACAAGTCGAATTGCCTCTCGGTGGAGCCGCTCGAAACCGAGTTCGGGCGCAAGCGCGCCATCAACCAGTCCACCTGCAACAAGGACTTCTCCTGCGTGAAGGGTTTCTGCCCGAGTTTCGTCACCGTCGAGGGAGGGCAGCTCAGGAAGGGGAAATCCGCAGCGCGAGCGGCGGATGATTTTCCCGGGCTTCCCGATCCTTCGATTCCCGACCTGCGAACGCCGTTCGGGATCCTCGTCACCGGCATCGGCGGCACCGGCGTGATCACCATCGGCCAGATTCTCGGCATGGCGGCGCACCTGGAGGGCAGGGGCGTGTCGGTGCTCGACATGTCGGGCCTCGCGCAGAAATACGGCGCGGTGATGTCGCACGTCAAGGTCGCGGCCAGCGCCGCCGAAGTGAACGTGGCGCGCCTCGGTTCGGGCGACGCGCGCCTGGTGATCGGCTGCGACCTGGTCGTCACGGCGAGCGGCGACGCCCTCGACAAGATGCACCCGCGGGCGACTCGCGCGCTGGTCAACGCCAC
>JADLES010000082.1 GCA_020845995.1 Burkholderiales bacterium
AGCTCGGCATCGAGCGCCTCGATCAGGGTCCAGGGGCCGCGCTTCGCCTCGAGATCGGCGCCGAGGGCGAATGCCTCTCCCCCGGCCGCGAGCGCCTCGCGCACCACGGCCGCGGCCGCGTCGGCGCGGCTGCCGTAGTGCACCGCGACGAGCGCGCCCTCGGCCGCGAGCCGCAGCGCGGTCGCGCGGCCGATACCGCGGCTTGCTCCCGTCACCAGGGCGATCTTTCCCTCGAGCCTCTTCATCGGTTCGCTCGCCGCCATTCTATGCTTCGCCGAGGTACGCCGATACCACTCGCTCGTCGCGCGCCAGCTCGCGCGCCGCGCCTTCGATCGCCACCCGGCCCTGGTCGAGCACGTAGGCGTAGTCGGCCACCTGCAAGCCGAGCCTCGCGTTCTGCTCGACGAGCAGCACCGCCACGCCGCGCTCGCGCACCGACCCGATCAGCGCGAAGATGCGCGCCACCACCTTGGGCGCGAGGCCGAGCGAGGGCTCATCCAGCAGCAGCAGGCGCGGCCGCGGCATCAGCGCGCGCGCGATCGATAGCATCTGCTGCTCGCCGCCGGAAAGCGAGCCGGCGCTCTGCGCGCGCCGCTCGGAGAGAATCGGGAAGAGCTTCTCCATCTCCGCCACGCGCTCGGCGAAGGCCGCCTCGGGAAGCGCGAGCGCGCCCGCGCGCAGGTTCTCCAGCACCGACATGTCGCCGAAGAGCTGCCGTCCTTCGGGCGCGTGGCCGATCCCCGCCGCGACGACGCGGTGCGCCGGCCAGCCGCCGATCGCCGTGCCGCCGAGCACGATCGTGCCGCCATCGGGCCGGTAGAGGCCCGACATCGTGCGCAGCATCGTCGTCTTGCCGACGCCGTTGCGCCCGAGGATCGTGACCAGCCCGCCGGCCGGCACGCGCAAGCTCACGCCGTCGAGCACCCTGCGGCCGCCGAGCCGCACGCTGAGGCCTTCGACCGTCAGCAGGTTCACGCGGCGTCGCCCAGGTAGGCCGCGCGCACGGCGGGATCTGCGCGCACCGCTGGCGGCGCGCCGTCGGCGATCAGGCGGCCCGAATCGAGGACCACGATGCGGTCGCAGATGCGCATGACCATCGGCATGTCGTGTTCGACCAGCACGATGGTCAGGCCCTCGCGGCACAGCGCGCGCACCAGATCGGCGAGGGCGAGCGTCTCGGCCGTGTTCAGGCCCGCGGCCGGCTCGTCGAGCAGCAGCAGCGACGGGCCGAGCGCCATCGCGCGCGCGATCTCGAGCATCTTCTTCTGCCCGTAGGCGAGGTTGCCGGCGAGCGCATCGGCCTGCGCGGTGAGCCCGAAGCGCTCGAGCGCGCCGACAGTCGCGGCGGCGATGGCCGCGCTGCGCGCGCGGTCCAGCCCGGGCAGGAGCGCGCGCCAAAGCGACACGCCGTGGCGGCCGGCGGCGCCGGCCGAGACATTGTCGAAGACCGAGATATCAGGGAACACGCGCAGGTTCTGGTAGGTGCGGGAGATGCCCCGGCGCGCGATCTCGCCCGCCTCGCGGCCGTCGATGCGCTCGCCCGCGAAGCGGACTTCGCCCGCGCTCGGCGGCATCTGGCCCGCGATCACGTTGAACAGCGTCGTCTTGCCGGCGCCGTTCGGGCCGATGAGCCCGACCAGTTCGCCGCGCCGCACCTCGAACGACACCTCGTCCACCGCGAGCAGGCCCGCGAAGCGGCGCGACAGCCCGCGCACCTCGAGCAGCGCCGCGCTCATCGGCGGCGACCCGCGCGGCCCCAGCCGCCCGCGGCCAGCGCGCGGCGCATCCACGCGAGCGTGCGCACCTCGCTCAGCAAGCCGCGCGGCAGGAGCAGGATCGAGGCGAACAGGATCGCGCCGAAGGCGAGCCCGCGCAGGTGCCCGACGCCGCGCAGCGCCTCGGGCACGAGCACCAGGATCGCCGCGCCGAGCGCCGCGCCGGCGACGCTGCCCAGGCCGCCGACCACGACCGCGGTGAGCACCAGCGCCGACTCGAGCAGCACGAAATTGTCCGGGCCGATGAAGCGGTTCGAGTGCGCGTAGAGCACGCCCGCGACGGCCATCATCGCCGCGTGCACCGCGTACACCTGCGCCTTCAGCCGCCGCGGCGCGAGCCCAAGCGCGCGCGCCACCTCCTCGTCCTCGCGCGCGGCGCGCACCGCGTTGCCGTAGAACGAGTGCGTCAGGCGGTGCGCCACCCAGACGCAGGCGAGGCATACGAGCGCGGTCACGTAGTAGGTTCCGGCCCAGCCTTCCAGGTTCCACTCGCCGATGCGAAAACCCGGGATCCCGCGCACGCCCATCGGGCCGCGCGTGAGTTCGCCCCAGTTGAGCACCGTGGCATGGAAGCTGATCGCAAGCCCCATCGTCGCCACCGCGAAGAAGATGCTCGCGAGACGCACCAGCGCGACGCCGACGCACCAGCCGGCCAGGGCGGCGGCGGCCCCGGCGAGCACCAGCTCGACGAGGAATGAGGTGCCGTAGTTCAGCGAAAGCAGCGCCGCCGCATACGCGCCGAAGCCGAAATAGACCACGGTGTCGAGGGCGAGCATGCCGGCGGTACCGGTGAGCAGGTTGAGCGCCACGGCGAGGATCACGGTGAGCAGCACCAGCTGCGCGAGGCGCGCCGCGTAGGGGTTGCCCGCGAGCCAGAGAAGCGCCGGAACGACGACCAGCAGGAGCGCGAGCAGGACGACGGCGGGGCGCGGCATCTCAGGCCCCGCCCCAGCGGAACAGCCCGCGCGGCATGAACAGCAGCGTGAAGATGAGCAGCACGTAGGCGACCATCTCGGTCCAGGCGCTCGGCACGAAGATGCCGGCGACCGATTCGGCCACGCCGATCAGCACGCCCGCCGCGACCGCGCCCGGCAGGCTGGTCAGGCCGCCGATCACCATCGCCACGAACGCCTTGATGACGACCGTGAGCCCCATGTACGACTGCACCGATCCGTAGGCGAGCGAGACCACCATGCCGGCGAGCGCGCCGAGGACCGAGCCGACGGCGAACACCGCCACCACGACCCGGTTGATGTCGATCCCCGAGAGCTGCGCGCCGACCAGGTTCGCCGCGACGGCGCGGATCGCCACGCCCGTTCGCGTGCGCATCAGCATCCACTGCAGCGCGGCGAGCAGCGCGAGCGACGCCCCGCCGATCACCAGCTCGCCGCTGGAGACCCCCACCGGCCCGAGCCGCACCGGCTGGTTGAGAAGATAGTCCTGCGGGATCGCCAGCCACTCGCCCTTGAACGCGATGTCGAGGGCCTCGCGGGCGACGATGCCGAGCGCGAGCGAGGAGAGCAGCGTCGCCTCGCGCACCGCGCGCGACTTGAGCGAAGCCTCGTCGGCATAGCGCCGGAACGGGCGGAAGGCGGCGCGCTCGATGCCCCAGCCGGCGAGCGCGCCGGTGGCGACGACCAGCGGCACCACGGCCCAGAGCGGCAGCTTGAACGTCGCCGCGCCGATCAGGGTCGCGAACGCGCCGAGCGTGTAGACCTCGCCGTGCGCGAAATTGACCGCCGTGAGCACGCGGTAGATCAGGGTGAAGCCGATCGCCACCACGGCGTAGGTCATGCCCACGCTGGCCCCGATCGCCAACTGGTTGAGGATGAACGCGTCCATCGGCTCGCCGGACGGGATGGGGAGGCGCCCCGCCCGCGACCCGGCTCACTGCAACGGGCGGAACTCCCCTTTCGCGACCTCGCTGCGCGTGAACCGGAAGGACCACTCGCGCGTCTTGGGATCGTAGGCGAGCGGTCCGGCGATGGTGTCGATCGTGCGCGGCTTTTCGAGCCCTTCGCGGATCGATTCACGCGTCAGGTTCGGATACTGCTCCGCGATCATGTCGAGCAGCATGCGCGCCGAGATGTAGGCGTTCGCCGCGAAGGTCTCCGGCGCCGCCTTGTACTTGGCCTCGTAGCGCCGGTAGAAATCTGCCATCTTCTGGCCCACCGCCGGGTGCAGCACGAGCAGCGCCTTCATGCCCTCGGCGGCGTCGCCCGCCAGGCGCAGCAGGTCGTTGCTGCCGAGCGCGGCGGCGCCATAGACGGGAACCTGGGCGCCGAGCTGCCGGTATTGCTTGAGCACGAGCGACGCCTGCGGCGCGAACAGTCCGAGGTAGAGCATGTCGGGCTTCTCGCGCAGCGCCTTCTGCAGCACCTGGCGGAAGTCCTGCGCGTCCGGGCGGATGAACTCCTCGAACACGATCGTCACGCCCTTCGCCTCGAGCGCGCGGCGCGTCAGCCCCACGTTCGCCTTGCCGTAGTCGTTCGGGATGCCGAGCATGGCGACGCGCTTGGCGCCGAGCTCGGTCATGAAGGCGGCGTTGGCGGCGCCTTCGGCCGACTGGATGATGCTCTGGCGGAACATGTACGGGCCGATCTTGGTGACGTCCGGGTGCGAGGAAATGGGCGTCAGGTTGACGAGCTTCGCCTGGTTGTAGATCGGGCCGGCGGCGAGCGTCACCGTGGACGCCCAGCTCCCCAGCACCGCGAGGATCGAGCGGTCCTCGATGAACTTGCGCGCGATGTTGATGCCGTCGTCGGCGCGGTTCTGGTCGTCCTCGCACTGGATCGAGACGGCGACGCCTTTCAGGCGCCCGGTGGCGGTGAAGTCCTCGATCGCCATGCGAAAGCCCTCGTCCATCGCCTTGCCGTACTTCGCCACCGGTCCCGTGAGCGGCGCGTAGCAGCCGATCCGGATCTCCTTGGGCTGGGCGGCGACGCCGGCCGCGGCGAGCGATAGAGCGCAGACAAGAATGATTCGCTTCACGACGATTTCCTCCCGAATCGGCATGCTGGAGCAGCGCGTTCAGCCTAAAGGCGAACTCTGGTGGTGTCAACCGCGCGCGCCGGATGCGAGAATGCGCGATGGCCCGCTTCGATCTTGTGGTGCTCGGTTCCGGCGCGGCGGGACTCGCCGCCGCGTTGCACGCCGCGGCGCGGGGCGCCTCGGTGCTGATCGCCGAAAAGTCGCGCTGGATCGGCGGCACCACCGCGATGTCGGGCGGCTGCACCTGGGTGCCGTGCAACCATCACATGGCCTCGATCGGCGAGCGCGACAGCCGCGAGGACGCGCTCGCCTATCTGCATGCGGTCGCCCCCCCGGGCTGGGCCGCGCGCGAAGCGCCGCTCTGGGAAGCCTTCGTCGATGCGGCCCCGCGGATGCTGCGCTTCGTCGAAGAGCACTCGCCGCTGCGCTTCGGCGTGGGGCTCGAGCCGGATGGCTATCTCGAGGCGCCCGGTGCGCGCCGCCGCGGCCGCAACGTCTCGCCGCGCCCGTATCGCATGGCAGAGCTCGGCGCCTGGGCCCGGCGCGTGCGCCCCTCGCCGATGCCGAGCCTGCTCTGCTACAACGAGATCACCGATACGCATCTGGTGGTCGCGCCCCGGCGCGCGTTCACGCGCTTCGGCGCGCGGCTCGCGTGGCGCTGGCTGACCGGCCGGCGCGCGATGGGACAGGCGATGGTGGGTGCCCTGCTCAAGGGCTGCCTCGCGCACGGCGCGACCGTGCGCGCGCCCTGCCGCGGCGCGCGGCTCCTGCTGGAGGCCGGCCGCGTCGCCGGCGTGCGCTTCGAGGACGGCAGCGAGGCGGCGGCGCGGCTGGGCGTGGTCATCGCCACCGGCGGCTTCGAGTGGAATCAGGAGATGATGGCCCGCCATCACCCGGGCCCGTACCGCTGGACCGCGAGCCCCGAGGAGAACGAGGGCGACGGGCATCGCATGGCGCTCGAGGCGGGCGCGGCGCTGGACCGCATGGGCGAGGCGCTCACCATGGGCGCGCGGCCGGTCGAGTACCTCGGGCGGCCCTTCGCGATGCCCGCGGCGGACTACACGCTGCCGCACTCGATGATCGTCGATGCGCGCGGCCGGCGTTTCGTGAACGAGGTGCAGTTGAACGTGGGGCTGGGCCTGGAGGCGCGCGACGAGAGCGGCAAGCGCCGCCACCATCCCGCTTGGCGGATCTACGACGCGCAGTACGCGCGCAAGTATCCGCACGCGCTGCCGAGCGGGCCCGAGATGGTCAGTGCCGGCACGCTCGAGGAACTCGCGCGCGCGATCGGCGTCGATCCGCCGGGTCTCGAGGACGAGGCGGCGCGCATGGGCCGTTTCGCGCGCATCGGCGTGGACGAGGATTTCGGCCGCGGCAGCCACGGCTGGGACCCGCACCGCAACGGCGATCCGCGCCTGAAGCCGAACAGCTGCCTCGGTTCGATCGAGCGGCCGCCGTTCCATGCTTTTCCGTTCCCACCGAGCTTCCTCGGCACCAAGGGTGGGCCGCGCACCGACGCCGGGGCGCGCGTGCTGCGTCCCGACGCGGCGCCGATTCCCGGCCTTTATTGCGCGGGTAACGCGATGGCGAACCCGATCGGCTCGAAGGCGGTGGGGGCGGGCACCACTCTCGGACCCTGCCTCGCCTGGGGCTGGATCGCCGCGCGCAGCGCACTCGCCGACGCCGCGTAGCCGGGCGGCTCAGGGCAGGATCGCGATCTTGCCGAACGCTCGGCGCTCCATCAGCATGCGAAATCCCTGCCGCGCATCGCGCAAGGGCAGGCGGGTCTCGACCACGGGCTTGAGCTTTCCGGCGCGCACCAGCTCGAGCAGCGCGAGGAGATCGGAGCGATCCCAGCCGTTGGAGCCGACGACGCTGATCTCGAAGGTCCAGATGTAGCGGATGTCCTCGGCCGGGTCGTGCCCCGCGGTCGCGCCGCAGGTCAGCAGGCGGCCGCCGCGCTTGATGCACTTGAGCGAAGGGACCCAGGTGTCGCCGCCGGTGAAGTTCACCACCACGTCCACGCCCCCGCTCGCGCCGAAGATGCGCGGCTTGCCGTGGCGCCGGATCGCCTCGCGCGAGAAGTCGGTCGCCGCGTAGTCGATGCCCTCGTCGGCACCGAGCGCGGCCAGGCGGGCGAGTTTCTCGGGAGTGGACGCCGCCGCGATCACGTGCGCGCCGGCGAGCTTGGCGAGCTGCACGCAGCAGGTGCCCACGCCGCCGGAGGCGCCGAGGATCAGCACCTTTTCGCCCGGCCGGATCGCGCCGCGCGCCTGCATCATGCGGTACGCGGTGCCATAGGCCACCGGCAGCGCCGCCGCCGCCTCGAAGGAAACGTCCTCGGGCAGCGCGATGAGCTGGGCGGCGGGAACCTTCACGTATTCGGCAAGGCCGCCGTCGAGCACTTCGCCGAGCAGCTTGATGTTCTCCCGGTCCGCCGGATCGATGAGCACGCGCTGCCCGAGGCGCCAGCCGGACACCCCGCTGCCCAGCGCCGCGACCTCGCCGGCGACGTCGATTCCCATCACGATCGGCATCGGCACCTTGATTCCCGGCATGCCGCGCAGCGTGAACAGATCGTGGTAGTTGAGCGTGCAGACGGCGACCTTCACCACCACTTCGCCCGGTCCCGGCGCCGGATCGGGCCAAGCGGGCTCCCAGGTCAGCTCCTCGAGCGTGCCGTGCCGGTGGATCACCATCGCCCTCATCGGCTGCTCCTCGTTCCTCAGTCGCGCCGGAACGCGCGCGCGGCGCGCTCGGCAAGCGCCCGGCGGTCGATCTTGCGCGGGCCCGAGAGCGGCAGCTCCTCCAGCAGCTCGACGAATCGCGGGTGCTGGTAGGCTGGGCCATTCGCGAGCGCGAAGGCGCGAATGGCGTCCGGCGTGGGCGCCGCGCCGGGCCGCGGCACCACGAACGCCACCGGGACCTGGTGCTTGGCCGGGTCCGCGATCGGCACCACCACGGCCTGCAGCACGTCGGGGTGGCGCTCGAGCATCTTTTCCACCGCGCCCGGATGGAGCTTCTCGCCGCCGCACACGATCATGTCGTCGGCGCGGCCGACGAAGTAGTAGAACCCCTGCGCGTCGCGCCGCATCACGTCGCCGGTGTCGTACCAGCCGTCGCGCAGCCGTTCGGCCGTTTCCGCGGGCAGGTTCAGGTATCCGGGCATGACGGCGCGCGAGCGCACCTGCAGCACGCCTTCGTCGGCGCCCGGTCCGTCCGCGAGTCGCAGCTCCGCCTCCGCCATCGGGTAGCCGATGGAGAGCGGCGGCCGCGGCAGGCCCCGCGGGTGCCGGCCGAACGCGATCGGGCTCGACTCGGTCGTGCCCCAGTTGTTCAGCACCGCCGCGCGCGGAAACATGCGCGCGATGCGCTCAAAGAGCACCTCGGTCGAGGGCGCCGAGCCCACGGTCACGATCTCCACGCACGAGAGATCGAGCCGCGCCAGCGTCTCGGTCTCGCGCGCGGCGAGCCAGAGCATGGTCGGCACCGAGGTGACGACCTCGCAGCGGTGGCGCGCGATGGTCTCCAGGTACTGGCGCGCCTCGAACCGGCGCATCAGCACCACCGTGCCGGCGAGCGTGCCCATCAGCATGCTCTGCAGCAGGCCGTTCATGTGGAATAGCGGCGCCGCGACCAGCATCTTCTTGCCCGCGACCGGCGGGCCGTGGCGGTTGAGCACCTCGACCGCCCAGAGGTAGCCGCCATGGGTGAGCGGCACGCCCTTGGGCCGGCCGCTGGAGCCAGAGGTGTACAGGATCGTCGCGAACTCGTGCGGCGCCATGCGCGTCGCCTCGAACTCGCCGGGCGACTGCAGCGCCTGCCAGTCCGCGCCGTCCAGGCGAATCTCGGGCACCCCCGCGATGCGCCCGGCCTGCGAGCCGTCGGCGAGCAGCAGCGCGAGCCGCGCGTCGGCGGCGATGTGTTCGAGCGTCTCCTCCGGCAGCTTGTGGTTGATCGGCACCGCGCACAGCCCCGCGCGCAGGATGCCGTAGTAGGCGAGCAGGTACTCGGCGCTGTTCTGGCTAAGGATGCCGACGCGCGCCTGGCGCGCAAGGCCGCGCGCGCCCAGGCCGCGCGCGAGCGCCGCCGTCGTGCGCAGGAACTCCGCGAAGCCGATCGCGCGCTCCGCGCCCGACTCGTCCACCTCGATCAGCCAGGGCGCGAGCGGCCGCGCGCGGCAATCGATGACCTCGCCGAGGTTCGCGGCGGCGGCCGGCATCGCCTCAGCCCTTCTGCGCGCCGAAGGTGCCGCGGCCGATCGCGGTCAGGCGCCCCTGGTCGTCGACCACGTCGATATCCACCAC
Organism: Burkholderiales bacterium; assembly: GCA_020845995.1. GTDB lineage: Bacteria > Pseudomonadota > Gammaproteobacteria > Burkholderiales > SG8-39 > RBG-16-66-20. The sequence continues at coordinate 9,074 of JADLES010000082.1, forward strand.
GCCGACGGTGCGGCCGAGGCGGCGCACCGTCGCGGTGCCGACCAGCCGCGCGCCCGTTGAGGGGCGCAGGTAATCGACGCGCAGGTTGATCGTCGGCACGCCGCCCTTCACCATCACCGAGACCGCGAAATCGCCGACGGTGTCGATCATCGCCGCCACCGGGCCGCCGTGGAACTGGCCGCTGCCCGCGCCGCGCTCGAGCTCCGCGCGCATCGGCATCTCCATGCTCACCACGCCGCGCTCGGCGTCCACCGAGAGCGCGCGCAGCCCGAGAAAGCGGATGAACGGCGAGCTGTCGAGCCAGCGCTGCACGGCATCGGTGGACACGGGAGGCTCCATGATCGTTTGCGCCGGCGACCGGGCGCGGCTCAGAGGCGCCCGAGTCCGCGCAGCGCCTGCGCGATCACCTGCTCGGTGCGGAAGACGACCAGCTCGCGCCAGTCGTCGCGCGGCGGGGAGAAGATGTCGCGCAGCCGCCGGCGCACGCGCCGGCCCACCGGCGAGCGCAGATCGCCGTGCCGACGCAGCCAGGCCTCGGCGCGCAGCGCGCCGACGACCCGGTCGAATGCGTAAGTGCCGAATTCGAGCGCGATGAGCGGCGCGGCGCGGCGCCCGAGCCAGCGTTCGTAGCCGTCGTAGGTCGTGCCGTCGAGGTCCGAAGACACCGAGGCGCCCGCGCGCGGCTCGGTCAGCGACGGTCCGTACCAGCTCCGCGCGAGCCGGGCGAGGGCGCCGCGCGGCGCATGAAAGCTGAGCGGCTCGCCGTTGCCGTAGGGTCCGAGCCCTGTGTGCAGGTCGACGAGGGCGACATGCTTCGCGCGGGCGGCATAGCTCCGCAGCAACGCGCGATGCGTGCGGTGCGACCAGGTCGGCCTGCGCCCGGCGTAAAAAAGCCCGTCCGGGTGCGAGATCTGGCCGCGCCCGAGCGCGGTCTGGAACGCGCGCAGGCCGTGTTTCGCGATGTACGCGCGGATCGCCCGGTCGCCCGCGGCGCGCTTGGCGCCGGTGAGAGTCTCAGGAATGAGATGCGGATCGAGGCGCGCGTATTCGGGATTCGCCGGGGTCTGGCCGCCGGGTGCGCGGAAATTCCGGTTCAGGTCGACGCCGTCCTCGGTGGTGCGCATGTCCCAGGCGAAGCCGTACGGATTGATCGCGTGCACCATGAGGACCGCGACGCCGCGCGGCAGCGAACCGGGGGCGTGCCTCGCGATCCAGGCGACCTGCGCGCCCGAGCCGGCGTAACCCTCCACGCCGTGCGTTCCCGAGAGCACGATCAGCAGGCGCCGGGCGCCGTGCTCGCCGATGAGCGCCGCGTCGGTCGCGAGCGCGCCGCCATCGGGGCCCCGCGGCCGCGCCGGGAAGCTGCGCACCCGCAGTCCCGCGCGCCCACAGGCCGCGGCAAACCTGGCCCGCGCATCGGCGTAGCTCGCGCCGAAGAACTTCCGGATTCGCGCCGCGTCGCTCACCCGGCGAGCAGCTCTTGCACCGCCGCGCGGGTGGAGAACGTGGCCGCGGTGTCGAACGCGAAGCTGCGATGCCGGTAGTCGCCGTTCTCCAGGCGCTCGTAGAGCGGCAGCAGCTCGTCGCGGCGTGCGGCAATCTCGCGCAGCGCGGCGACCAGGGCGTCGACGTCCTCCGGCGTGCTGTAGACGCCGAAGCTTGCCCGGACCATGCCGCGGTGCTGTTCGGCCAGGCGCTCCAGCTCCTGGTTCGACAGTTTCTCGGCGACTCCCTCCAGGCTCATCATCACCATCTCGCGCACGTAGGGGTGCGCGCAGAAGCATTCGTTGCGCACGGCGACGTTGAAGTAGTCGTTCAGCACCGCCGCGGTGAAGGCATGGTCGCAGCCCTCGAGGTTGAAGGCGACCGCCCCAACGAGCGCGCAGTCCTCCACGCTTGCCGGACCGTAGACCACGATACCGGGCACGGTCGCCAGCGCCCGCAGGGCGTAGGCCATGAGCCGGCGCTCCTCCGCGGCGATCGTCTCCATGCCGACCTGCTGCAGGGCATAGAGCGCCGCGGCCAGGCCGATGGCGCCGGGGATGTTGGGAGTTCCCGCCTCTTCGCGTTCCGGGAAATGGTCCGAAACCGTGTACCGGTCGAGCCATACGGCGTCGACCATGCCACCGCCGACTTCCTCGGGCTCGATACCGGCGAACAGTTCCTTGCGCGCCACGACGACGCCCGGCGCGCCGGGCGCATACGCCTTGTGACCCGAGAACGCCAGCACGTCGATGTCGCGCCCGGCGTCCGCATGGCCGCTCATCCGGATCGGCGCATGCACGACCATCTGCGCCGCATCGACCACGATGAGCGCACCGTGACGATGGGCCAGTGCGGCGATGTCGTGGACCGGGTTGACGAATCCGGTCACGTTCGAGACGCCGGTGACGGCCACATAGTTGATCCGCGGGCCATGCGTCTCGAAGGCCGACTTCAGCCTCGCCATGTCGATACCGCCGAGCGACTGGCCCGCGAGGCCGGAGGGAACGTGCACGACCTCGGCGAAGTGCTTGCGGTGCGGCAGGTCGTTCGAGTGATGCTCCATGCTGGAGGTCACCACCAGGTCGCGCCCGGGTCGCGCCCGGCGCAAGGTCCGGGCGACGCGGTTCATTCCGGCGGTCGTGCCGCTGCCGGTGAAGAAGCACATCCAGCGCGCCGGATCGGCCGAGACAAACTCCAGCACCAGGCGGTGCGCCCACGCGAATTCGGTCGTCGACAGGCGCGCAGCGTAGTGCAGCGTGCTGTGCGTGTTGGCGTAGTGTGGCTGATAGCGGTCGAGCACCTTTTGCACGAGCCCCAGTCGCAGGGTGCTCGCCGCGCTGTCGAGGTAGACCCGGCGCCTTGCCGGGCCCTCCGCCACCGGGTAGCGGACGTCCAGCCCGATGACGTCGCGCCGCAGCCTGTCCAGGCGAGCCGCCGCCTTCGGCCGGATCTCCGATGGGGCGCCGGAAGAGGCGGGGAGGGCGGCGTGCGTTCGCTCGGCGGACACGCGGCGAATTCTAGCAGCGCGCGCGGCGGTCAACTCAGCGTCCGGCCCCGACGAACTCCATCAGCGGCTGCGTCAGGCTCTCGTCGCCGGTGTTGACGGCGTACATCTCCGAGATGTGGCCGTGACCGTCGAGCACCGCCAGGCGCGGGCAGCGGCCCTGGGCGCACAGCGCGTCGTTCAGGATCTTCGCCTGGTCGATGAAGAACCGAGGGTCGAGCTCCGCGTAGACGAGCATCAGCGGGATCGGCGCCTCCAGCAGCCCCGGCAGCGAGGAGGTCTCGGCGCTTCCCGCCTTCTCGCCGAAGTAGGCGAACTCGGGCTTGTCCGGCTTCATCTTCTCGAACGCGTACACTCCCGAGACCAGCACCGCGCCCGCCAGGCCGATGTTGCCGGACTTCCAGTGCTGCGGGAAGGCGACGTACGAGGCGGCGTGCACCGCGCCCGCCGAATGCCCCACGATGAACACGCGCCGCGGGTCGCCGCCGTAGGCGGCGATATTGGCCTGCACCCACGCAACCGCGGCGCCCATGTCCGCCGCGCCGGACGGCCAGCGGTATTGCGGCGCGAGCCGGTAGGTCATGTTCACGCCCACCATGCCGTGGCGCGCGGCGGCGAGCATGACGTTGTCGTAGAACGGACTGCCCGGCGAGCGCTTGTTGCCCGCCACGAACGCGCCTCCGTGCACGAAGATGAGCACCGGCCGCGGGCCCGCGCCCTCCCGCGGCACGAAGACGTCGAGCGCATGGCGTGCATCGGGACCGTACTTGAGGTCCCGCGTGACGCGCACGTCTGGGTAAGGCTCCTTCGGGTGCAGCGGCGCGTAGATTGCCGCCGTCTTCGGCGGATCGATGACCGGACCGATCGCCCGCACCCGCGCCTCGATCTCCGGCGGCATGCGCGTTTGCGCGCAGGCCGAGGCCAGCGCGACCAGCAGAACCGCCGACAGGTTTCGTCTCGCTCTCATGGTTGCCCTCCCATGGCTCCAGCCGCAGAGTACCGAACCCGCGGTCATCCGCCGAGTACCCAAGGCTCAATGGGTGTGCCGGACAGGCACTCCGAACCTGTTTCGGTCACCACCACCGGCCGCTCGAAACGCAGCCCGCCCACCCCTGGCAGGTTGCAGGTGAGTGCCATGATCTCGAGGAAGTTCGGCTGAAGCACGATGTCCGGATCGCTCACGTACGGCATGTAGACGTCAGTAAAAGCGGGGAACCACTCGTTACCGAAATGACCGATACCGTGCCCGAAGCCGCGGATCATCCCGCCCCAGCCGTTGTCGAGCGTAAACTTCCGGATAGCGCCCGCAGCTTCCCCGATCGTCCTGCCAGGCCGAACCGCCTCAAGCATGTACGTGCAGGTCTGCACATAGGCGTCGATTACCCGCTCCTGCGCTGTAGTGGGCTTGCCCAGAATCGCGTTGTGTGAGACGTCTCCGAGCATCAGCCCGTACATGCCGTGCACGTCCAGGACCACGAACTCTCCGCGCTGAACAAGCTTGCGCGTGGGCGGCGTGCAGGCGCCGGTCCAGCTGCGGTGGCCTGAGCCGATCTCCTGGCCGCCGGTGAAAGTCCAAGCAAACTCGCTGCCCCGCGCGCGCAACTCGTGCTCGGCGATGCCGGCGATCTCGACCTCACTCTGTCCGAGTCGCACAGTCGCACGCAACCGGTCCTGCGCGCTGTCACACATTGCCGTCGCCTGCCGCATGAGCGCAATCTGCTCGGGTTCCTTGATGAGCATCAGACGGTCAATGAGGTCGGTGACATTGACGATTTCCGCGCCAGGGCAGCCGCGCTCGAGCATGCGGTACTCCTCGTGCGTAATATTGCCCTCGGGCAGGTACCACGAGTAGCCGTCCTCGACCCCGATACGGCGCTGCTGCAGACCGAGTTCTGCGACGCAACGCACGGCTGTGTCCATCATTGGAGTTCGTCCGTAGGGCAAGATTCGCCGCAGCCACCCTTCCTCGGCAACTCGCACGGCGTCCATCGATACCGTGAGCACCTGAACCTCGCCCTCCGCCGGAACGATCGCCGCGCTGCGCCAGGGAACGAAGGTGCCGGTCACATGGGTGATCGTCTTCAACCGCGTAGCCACCAGCACGTCGACTCCGGCACGCCGCAGCACGTCCTGCAGTGCTCGAATGCGCCTAGCGTAGTCAATGTGAATCTGCATCAGGAGTCTCCAATTGAGATGTGGTGCCGCTCGCGCAGCACGGTTTTGAGAACCTTACCGGAAGCGGTTCTTGGAAGCTCGCGCACGAACTCAACCAGCCGCGGGCACTTGAATCCGGCGAGACGCCGACGGCAGTGCTCGACGAGCACCTCGGAGCTCACCGCGCCTGGCGTTCGTGGTACGACAAACGCTTTCACCGCCTCCCCCCAGCGGGTGTCGGGCACCCCCACGACGGCGCACTCGGCCACTCCCGGGTTCGTGCGCAGGACATCCTCCACCTCACGCGGATAGATGTTCTCGCCGCCGCTGATAATGATGTCCGACTTGCGATCAACGACGTAGACGAACCCTTCTTCATCCACGCATCCGAGATCGCCGGCAGTGAACCACCCCGCGTGCAGTGCTGCGGCCGTGCGCTCCGGACTCCTGAAGTAAGCGTCGAATCGACCAGGGCACCGGCTAAAGATCTCGCCAATTTTCCCAGGAGGCAAGACCTCGCCTAACTCCGATCGGATCTGCACTTCGGCGCCGAAGGCAGGCTGACCGCAGCAGCGTTCTTTGCGCAGTTGATCGCGCGGGTGCAGCACGGTGAGGAAGCCACTCTCCGTGGCTCCGTAGAACTCGTGCAACACCGGACCGTAGTGGCGGACTATCGCTTCCTTGACTGGCGTCGGCAGCGGTGCGCCTCCGGTCACCAGCACGCGCAGCGAAGAGGCGCCCGCCGGCTCACTTGCGACCAGTTCTAGCAGCATGTCGAGCATCGTCGGTACGAGGAAGCTTGCGGTAATGCCCCCCTCGCGCAGCAATCGTGCTACCCGCGGCGCCGAGAACTCCTCCACCACGTGAACCGCTCCGCCAACCTGCAGGACCATCAGCGGCAGGAAGTTCACCCCGTGGAAGAACGGCGAAACCGCCAGGAACATGTCGTCGCGGTGAAATGCGAACTCGATGATCCCGAACCACAGACACAGCGCGGTGCGCTCAAAGGAACGCACTACGCCCTTGGGGTCCCCGGTGGTACCCGAGGTGTACATCATCCAGAAGGGCGCATTCCAGTCCACCTCGATTCCAGGCTCGCCCTCGACGGGCGCGCACAGCTCCTCGACGGGCCGTGCCCCGGAGATTCGCGGTTCTCCGATCACGATCAGCCCGCCCGGTCGCAGCGCCACGAGCCGTGGCAAGACCGGCGCCACGGCATCCTGTTCCTCCGCCCCTACCACCAACCAGGTCGCCTCCGAATGATTGAATAACGTCTCGATCTCGCCCGGACGCAACCAGAAATTCAGCGTGACAAGGCGCATTCCCAGCTTGGCGCAGGCGTGGAACAGCTCCATGTACTCGATCGAGTTGCGAGCGAGCACAGCCACACAGTCGCCGGGGCGACAACCATCGCGCAGCAGACCGTGCGCGAGTCGATTCACCCGCGCGTTGACTTCGGCATAGTTGAAGCGGCGCCTGCCGTCGGCGAGGCAGAGCTGGTGCGGCTGTTTGGCCGCGTTGATGCGCAGAGCTTCGCCGATCGTCAACATCTTTCAGCCTCCCGTGGCGTCACTGAGCCGAGGCACGTGTTCAAATCCCCAGATAGGCACGCCTGAGCTCCGGGTCGGCGAGCAGTTCGGCGCTGGGTCCTTCGCGCACCACGCTGCCCTCCTTGATCACGTAGGCGCGCGAGGCGAGGGCGAGCGAGCGATGAACATCCTGCTCGACGAGCAGAATCGTGATTCCCTGCTCGCTGATTTGTCGCAAGGCCGTGAAGATACTCTTGACGACTACTGGTGCCAAACCGATTGACGGTTCGTCGAGGAGCAGTAGCCTCGGGGATGTCATCAGCGCCCGGCCGATGGCCAGCATCTGCTGCTCGCCACCACTGAACGAGCGTGCGAGCTGCCGCCGCCGTTCGGCGAGTCGGGGAAACATGGTATAGGTCAAATCGAGACCTGCCCGGGAGCGCGCCTTGTCGCGCAGTATGTCGCCGCCGACGAGCAGGTTTTCCTCGACCGACATGTGCGGAAACAGGCGGCGCCCCTCCATCACCTGCGCGATACCCCGCCGAGCGATCTCGTGCGAGGGTCTGCCGGTGATGTCCTGTCCCAGGAAGCGCACCTCACCCGAGGTAGCCGGCACCGTACCCATTACAGTGCGGATCAGTGTAGATTTCCCTGCACCGTTGGCGCCCACCACGCTGACAACCTCGCCCTCGCGTACTTCGAGCGACACCCCGCGCAGCACGCGCACGTCGCCATATCCCGAGTACAATTCACGCAACTCAAGCATCGGCGTCATCGCGTCCGCCTAGGTAGGCCGCAACAACCGCCGGGTTTTCGGCAATCTGCGCGGGGCTGCCTTCACCAATCTTGCGTCCGTGGTGGATCACGATCACGCGGTCCGAGAGCCCCATCACCGCGTGCATATTGTGCTCGACCATGAGAATGGTCACGCCGGCGCGTGGCAGAGCTCGGACAATTTCCATGATCTCATCGGTCTCAACCCGGGTGAGCCCGGCCATCACCTCGTCTAGCAGCACCAGCTTTGGGCCCGTCGCCAGCGCCTTCGCCATCTCAAGGCGTTTGCGGTCGGCGAGCGTCAGCGTGCGAGCCACCTGGTCGCAGCGCCCGGCGAGGTGCACCTGCGCAAGAATCGTGGCCGCGTGCGCGCGCGCCATCTTCGGGCTGGGGGCGCGCATGAAGGCACCGACTATCACATTATCGAGCACGGTCATATCGCCAAATGGGCGCACGATCTGGAAGGTGCGCGCAAGGCCGCGCGCGCAAATCGCAGGGGTGCTCAGCCGATCAATTCGAGTGCCGTCGAACCAGATCTCGCCACGCGTGGGCCGCTGAAACCCGGACGCCATCTCAAACAACGTCGTCTTGCCAGCGCCATTGGGACCGATCAGGCCCACGATTTCGCCCGTCTCGACCGCAAATGAGACGTCCTCGACGGCACTCAATCCGCCGAACTGCTTCGCCAATCGCCGCACCTCGAGGAGCGCACTCATCCGGCGTTCACCGAGCGCGGCGCGCCCGTGCGGTTCCACAAGTCACGCAGGATCCGTTGCACCCCGCGCGGCTCGCGACGCATGACGATCATCAATAGGAGTCCGTAGAGCATCATGTCCGCACCGACGATGCCTCCCAGCGCGCGCCGCGCGATCTCCTCCGCAGGCAAGAGCAGCAACGCACCAAGCAGTGGTCCAAAGACCGTTCCGCGCCCGCCGACGATGCACATTACCGCGATCTGCACGCTCAGGTTGGCGCTCAGCACCTTATCCGGACTGATGAACATCACGAACTGCGCATAAAACGTGCCCCCTGCGGCGGTAAGTGCCGCGCTGAGCATCGCCGCCGCGAGTTTGCTGCGGGTGATGTCTATTCCCAGCGCAAGGGCGGCGTCCTGATCATTTCGGATGGCGACGAGGTGGAAACCCAGGCGCGAGCGCAGCAGAAGATAATTGATAGACAGTGCTATCGTGAGCATCACCACCACCACCGCGTAGTAAAACTCCTTGCGAGTGTGCTGGAATTGCAGCGGTGCATCGCGAAGCAGGGTTACCTCCAGTCCGCGCGGGCCACCGAGCAGCCCGTGCGAGTTTTCCACGGCGATCTTGAGGATCATCGCCGCGGCAAGCGTTGCGAGCGCGAAGTAGGCACCGCGCAGCCGGAAGCAGGGATAGCCGATAAGCGCCGCCGCGAGCGCGGCGAGCGCCGCCCCAGCGAACATGCCGAACCAGGGGCTCACGCCGAACTGGACGAAAAGCAGGGTGGAGGCATAGCCGCCGATGCCGAAGTAAGCCGCGTGGCCGAGCGAGAGCTGCCCCCCGATGCCACCGATGATATTCCAGGAAAGCGCGAGGTAGCCGTAGAGCAGCGTCAGGGTGACAATCGACAGAGCGTAGGGGCTCGGTGTTGCGAGAGGCACGACCATTGCCGCGACCAGCGCCGCACCGACGGCACCGCCTCGCGCTAGAGGTGTCATTCTTTCTCCAAGCCGAAGAGCCCGGTCGGACGGAAGTAGAGCACGGCAAGGAATATGCCGAAGATCAATATCTCCGAAAATGTCGCGGGCAGCAATTGCGCGCCTACCGACTCAATCACGCCAACCAGGATACCCCCCCAGAAGGCGCCGCCGATTGAGCCAATACCCCCAAGCACCACGATCACGAAGGCACGCAGCCCGAAGATGTCGCCGACGAAGGGATTGACTGGGTACATTGGTGCGAGCAGTGCGCCGGCAATCCCGAGTACCGCCAGGCCGATTGCGAAAGAGACCTGATAGACGCGTGCACTGTCGATTCCGAGTACGCTGGCGGCTTCGCGGTCCTGCCCCGCCGCCCGAATGTTTCGCCCAAGACGGGTATGTCGAAGGAATACTACGAGTGCAACGGTGGTAAGCGTCGAAAAAACGAAACCGGCGACCTGTGGATAGCCGAACATTAGCCCGCCGACGCTCGTCGTGCGGCCGATCCAGTCGCCCTTGATCACCTGGTAGTCCGGGCCCGCGATCACCAGGAACAAATTGTCCAGGAAGATCCACAACCCGGTAGTGAAGATCAAGATTCCCATCGGCTCGCGAGTGGCCTCCTTGCGATAGATGTCCTCCAGGAGCCAGCGCTGAATCGCGAATCCGAGCACGAACATCACCACCGCGACCAGCGGGACGGCAACGAGCGAATGCGCGCCAAGATAGCGAGACGCCCACAGCGAGATGTACATCGCGACCATCAGCAGCGAGCCGTGGGCGAAATTGATGATCTTCATCACGCCGAACTGCAGGCTCAAGCCCAGCGCGATTAGCCCGTAGAGCGCGCCGCTCGCGACGCCGTCCGCGAGCGCCTGCGCAAATACATCAATCACGGCGCGCCCCGGCGTGCGGCAACGGCTGTTCGTCCGGTGCGGCAGGAGGCCTGCGAATCCTTTCAGCCGATGCCGCGGCGTTGCCGTGCAGCCGGAGATATTGACCCGGCTGGGCTTGATGGCCTACTTCCGGTCGCTCCACTTCGGCGCCGGCCAGGTCATGTTGAAGCCCTTGGGCGTGAGCTCGGGCGGCCAAACCGTCCGGTACTTTCCGTCGACGATCTGCTGCACGACGAAGCGCTTGAGCGTGTTCTGCCCCTTCGCATCGATATCGACGTTGTATCCCAACAGCTTTGTAACGTCGTTGTCTTTCATCTTCGTCGTCGCCAGCGCGTCGCGGATCGATTGCGGGTCGGATTTTCCGGCACGCTCGAGCGCATCCTTCAGTATCCATACCACCGAATAGGCGACTACCGAGAATTCATTCGGCTCGCTCTTGTGTGCGGCGACAAACTCGTCCCAGAACCGCTTTGCGAACGGCGTCGTGATCGCCGACTCGTAGCCAGCCCAACCGTTCGTGGTGAACGTGTAATTGGTTCCGCGAACACCCACCGAAGGCACGAACGTGCTATCGACCTGGCCGGCACCGCTGCCGATGACCGCCATTGCGTTAACTTGCATCTGCTCAATTAGTTTATGAATCTGGACCGCATCGGTGGCGTATGACGTGACTGATATGACGTCCGGATTCGCGCCCTTCGTCTTGAGCACGAGGGGTCGGAAGTCGGGCGCGTTCGGCGGGTACGCCTCGTCAAGCACGACCTTGACATCCTGGCCGGCAAAGCGTTCACGCATCCGCTTCGCAAGGTCCTGGCCCCAGTCCGTGTTCTCGTAGAGGATGGCGGCGGTGCGCGGCTTCGCTGTACCGCGCTTACCTGCCCAACCGACGAAGTCGACGACGCTGTCGGCATTGCCGGAAGAGGGGATCTGCGTGGGCCGAAAGACATACTTGAAGCCGCGTTCGGTAATCTCGGTCTTGGCCGATAGATCGACGATCCATGGCACCTGGTACTTCTCTGCCACCGTTGTCGCGGGGAAGGTGACGCCGCTCTGGAAGGCACCGATGATTACCGGCACCTTCTCCACGGTGATCAGCCGCTCGGCCTCCGTGATCCCCACTTTCGGGTCGCCCCGTGAATCCACCTCGATCAATCGCAACTGCGCGCCGCCCAGCGATTTGATACCGCCTGAGGCATTGATGTGCTTGATCGCAAGCTGCGTCCCGCGACTCATATCGCGGCCGATTGCGGCCGCCGCCGACCCCGAGAGCGGAATGATATAGCCGACCTTTACCGGTTCGGCCGAAATTGCCAGGGACGCCGCGAGGCACCCAAGGATGCCGGCTGCAACGCGAGGAAGTTGCCGACCCGGAAACAGCGAATACCTGTCGAGTTTCATGTCTCCTCCGAATTTGACTGACCTGTTCCTGAACCCGGCGCCGCCTCAGAGCTGCGGAGCACGACCCGAGCGTCGCGCACGGCAAACAAGTGAAACAGCCGTCCTGCCCTACCCGTCCGCCGCCGCGCTATGCAATAATGACACTGACGTCAGTGTCATTAGGGAAGATTAATCGATCAGATGCCACCTGGCAACAGGGGCGCCGCCGATATCGTGCGCGACTCTGCGGACCCGGAACTTGGACAAGGACTGGCCTAAGTGCGCCCACGCGTCATCATGACTTCCACTCGGCGCCGACGCTCGAAGCGTTCAGCAAAGTCCACCGAGGCAACCGTGCTGCAGGCCGCGGAGGCGGTCTTCGGGGAGAAGGGCTTCGTCGATGCCACGATCGACGAAGTCGTCCGCAGGGCCGGAGTGAGCCGCGGAACGTTCTACGTCTATTTCGACAACAAAGGAGACGTATTCGCCAAGCTGATGTCGAGCGTCGTGGGCGAGATGTTCGATGTCTCGGTGGCGCGTGCGCAAGGCGAAATCGGCGCCCGGGTGGAGGCTGGCAATCGCGCGTTCTTGGACGTCTTCAACCGGCATAGACGCATCATGCGCAGCATCCTGCAGGTGGCCACGCTTGATGCGAAGATTGCCTTGGCGCTGAACGATCTGCGCAACCAGTTTGCCGAACGCGTGCGCCGGCATCTCCTCGTCGGCATAGCCGAGGGTCGCTGCCACCATATCGACGCAGGAATCGCGAGTTACGCACTCGTGCTAATGGTCGAGTTTTTCGCATACTCGTGGCTGTCCTTCGGCTTTGGTCCAAAGAACCGGGTGCTGTCGGTCAAGACAGTCGCACGGGAACTGAGCAGTCTATGGTGTCGCGCCGTCTACCGTGAGCCGCTGCTGCGCGGCGGAAAATCACGCCAAAGATAAGACTGCGGATTCGACGCCCCCGGACGTAGAAGTGTGCGAGATCCGGGCCTATCTCCATTTCAGGTGCGCTCGTCTCCGTACAGATGACGGGAACTGGTGTGGTGACCACCTGTGGGGACTTGCTCGTGATCTATGAATAACTTAGCCACCGAGCCCGCGAATCGACGAAGCCCGGCTAGTCGGTCGCCTTGAATCCGGTCGCCTTGACCTGCTTCGTCCAGCGTTCGGCGCCGGCGCGGATTTCGGCGGAGAACCGCGGCTCGACTGTCGCGGGTACGTCGAATCCCAGTCCCTCCAGGCGCTTGACGACCGCTGGATCCGCGTGCGCCTTCGTCGCCGCGTCGGCCAGCTTCGCGAGGACCTCGGGCACCGTGCCGGCGCGCGCGAACAGGCCGAACCAGATCGTGGCGCTCAGCTCCGGATAGCCGAGCTCGGCGAAGGTCGGCACTTCGGGAAGCTGGCGCCAGCGTTTCGCGCCCGTCGTGGCGATGGCGACCAGCCTGCCCGCCTGGATGTGCGACAGGGTGGTCTGGAACTGGGAAAAACCGAACCACACATGGCCGCCGACGAGACTCTGCACCTGAGGGGCCGAGCCTTTGAAGGGCACGTGCGTGAGACTGATTCCCAGCCTTTCGCCGAGCTGGTGGCCGAGGAAGTGCGAAGGCGTGCCCGGGCTGAAGGAGGCGTACGATGCCTTGTCCGGATTCGCCTTCAGCCAGGCGGCAAGCCCGGCGAGCGTATTCGCGCCGGTTCCCGCGTGCGCCACCAGCACGAGCGGCGCCTCGACCCCCTTGATGACCGGCACGAAATCCTTCATCGACCAGTGGAGCTTCGCGAAGACGCTCGGGTTGATCTCGGTCATCGATTGCGTGCCGACCCAGACCGTGTAGCCGTCGGGCGCCGCGCGCACCGCGTAGTCGGCGGAGATGTTGCCGTTCGCGCCGGGCTTGTTGTCGATGACGACCTGCTGGCCGAGCGTCCTCGCCATGTGCTCGCCGATCGTGCGCGCGTAGGCATCGACCGCGCCGGCGGGCGGCGTGCCCACGATGAGGTTGACGGGCTTGGAAGGATAGCTTTGCGCGATCGCGTGCCCCGGCAAGGCGACCGCGGCAAGGAGAAGAAGCCTGCGCAGCATGGGAGTCTCCGCTTCCGGTGGAAGCCCGATGGTAGCTCGATCTGCCGGCGCGGCGACGTTCGGATGCGCGGCGAATGAAGGACCTGCCCGCTCACCCTTCCACAATCAGCGCGGCGAGCTGCCGCGGATCGGCGAGCAGCGCCGCGCTCGGCCCCTGGTGGATCACCCGGCCGCGGCTGAGCACGAGCGCGCTCTGGGTCACTTCGAGCGCCACCTTGGCGTGCTGCTCCACGAGGATCACGGTGAAGGCCTCATCGCGGATCAGCCGCCGGATCACTTCGAGCAGTCCCGTGACGATGACGGGCGCCAGGCCCTCGAGCGGCTCGTCGAGGAGGAGCAGGGCCGGGTTGCCCATCAGGGCGCGGCCGATGGCGAGCATCTGCAGCTCGCCGCCGGAGAGCTGGTTGCCGTACGCGGTGCGGCGCTCGGCGAGCCGCGGGAACAATTCGTAGACGCGCTGCCGCGTCCAGCGCCCCGGGCGCGCGGCGACGTCCAGGTTTTCCTCGACCGAAAGCGAGGCGAAGATCTCGCGCGTCTGCGGGACGTAGCCGATGCCGAGGCGGTTGCGGCGGTGCACGGGCAGGCTTTCGATCGGCCGGCCCTGGAACTCGACGCGGCCCGCGTGCAGGCTGGTGCGCCCCATGACGGTCGCGAGCAGCGTCGTCTTGCCGACGCCGTTTCTGCCCAGCACCGCGAGCGCGCCGCGCTCGGGCAGCGAGAATTCGACGTCTTCCAGCACGACCGTGCGGCCGTAGCCGGCCCGCAGCCCCGCGACGCGCAGCGCCTCAGCCATGCGCGTCGCCCAGATAGACCTCGCGCACGCGCGCATCGGCCGCGATCTCCCGCGGCGCGCCCTCGCACAGTATCTGGCCGCGCACCAGCACCGTGATGCGCTGCGCGAAGCGGAACACGAGCTCCATGTCGTGCTCGATGATGAGGATCGCGACCCCGGCGGGCAGCCGCCCGAGCACGTCCAGGACGCGCTGCGACTCGGTCGAGGGCACGCCCGCGGCCGGCTCGTCGAGCAGCAGCACCTTGGGCCGCAGCCCGAGCGCGAGCGCGATCTCGACGAGCCGCTGCTTGCCGTAGGGAAGGTCGACCGTGCGGCTCGCCGCGTCGTCGGCAAGCCCCAGGCTCGCGAGCAGTTCCAGGCTCTCGTCGCGCACCTCGCGGTGGCTGCCCGCCGCGCGCCACGCGCGGCCGCCGACGCCGCGGCGCTCGGCCACACCGAGCGCCACGTTGTCGAGCACCGACAGCGCCCCGAAGAGCGTGTTGATCTGGAAGGTGCGGCCGAGCCCGCGCTTCACGCGCGCCGCCTGCCCGAGCCGGGTGACATCCTCGCCGGCGAACTCGATCCTGCCGGCCGAGGGCGGCAGCTGGCCGGTCAGCATGTTGACGAAAGTGGTCTTGCCGGCGCCGTTGGGTCCGATGAGCGCGTGGCGCGCGCCCGGTTCAAGCCGGAACTCGATGTTGTCCGCGACGGTGAGCGCGCCGAAGCTCTTGCACAGCCCGGAAGTCTGCAGCAGCGCGTCACTCATGGCCGGCTCCGCCGCCACCGCGCTGCGATGCCATCGGCGAGGCCGAGGATCCCGCCGCGCGCGAACATGACGATCAGGATGAGCAGAACGCCGATGCCGAGCACCCAGTACTCGGGCGATTGCTTGGCGAGATAGTCGCGCGCGACGATGAACACAAGCGGCCCGACGAAGGCGCCGTAGATGCGGCCCACGCCGCCCAGCACGAGCATCACCAGGATCTCGCCGGAGAGCTCGAAGCTCACCACCGACAGGCCCACGAACTGCGTGGTCTGCGTGAGCAGCGCCCCGGCGACGCCCGCGAGCGCGGCGGCGAGCGTGTAGGCGCAAAGCTGGCGCGCGTAAACCGGGGCGCCGATGGCGTGCATGCGCGCCTCGTTCTCGCGCGCGCCGACCAGCGAGGCGCCGAAGGGTGAATGCACGAGGCTGCGCACCAGCCACCAGCCCGCGGCCAGCACCGCCAGGCAGTAGAGGAACGCGGTCTTGCCGAACAGGTCGAAGCGGAACGCGCCCAGCAGCTGCCCGACCGGGACGCTGTTCAGGCCGTCGGCGCCGCCGGTAACCTCGGTCCATTTGTTGGCCACCTCGAAAACGATCGAGACGAGGGCGAGCGTGAGCATGAGCAGCGCCAATGCGCGCGTGCGCAGCACCACCGCGCCGGTGGCGGCGCCGAATGCGGCGCTCGCCGCGGCCGCCACCGCGAGGCCGAGCAGCGGATCGCCGTGAACGCGCACGGCGAAGACGCCGGCGACGTAGGCGCCGAAACCGAAATAGGCGGCGTGGCCGAGCGTCACGATCCCGCCGTAGCCGAGAATCAGGTCGAGCGAGAGCGCGAACAGGATGATGATGAGGACGTAGGCGCCCAGAGGGAGGTAGCTCGGCGCGAGAAAATAGACCGCGATCGCGAACGCCCAGGGCAGCAGCTCGGCCGGGTGCAACCTCGCCGAGCCGCCGTAGCCGATCGCCGGGCCGCGCGCGAGGGGCATCTACGCCCGCCCCAGGAGGCCGCGCGGGCGCCACAGCAGCAGCGCGAAGGTCGCGGCGAAGACGAAGAACGCGCCGAACTGCGGCACCCAGTACTTGCACGCGGTGTCGCCCAGGCCGATCAGGAGCGCGCCGAGAAACGGCCCGCGCAGGGTCCCGAGGCCGCCGACCGCGACCACGACGAGGAAGTACACCAGCTGCTCGAAGGGATAGGTCGGCGTCATCGCGATCAGGTCGGCGCCAAGCGCGCCGCCGAGCGCCGCAAGGCCGCTGCCAACCGCGAAGGTGAGGGTGAAGAGCCGGCCCGTGTCGATGCCGATCGATTCGGCCATCGGACCGTTGTCGACTGCGGCGCGCACGATCGCCCCCCAGCGGGTGCGCTCGAGCCCGATCCAGAGGATCGCGACGAGGACCGCGCTCGAGAGGATCACCGCGGCTCGGTACATGGGGAACGAGCGGCCGGCGATTTCGACCTGGCCTTTCAGGTAGTCGGGCAGCGGCGCGGCCTGCGGCAGCGGCCCGTAGGCGAGCCGCGCGATGGCGATCGCGACGAAGATCAGGCCGATGGTGAAGAGCACCTGCTCCAGCTCTCCGGCGCGGTAGAGCCGCGCATAGAGCACGCGCTCGAGCACCACGCTGCCCAGCGCCACGGCGACGCATGCGAACCCGAGGGCAGGCAACCAGGGCAGGCCCAGGCGGGACATCGCCGCGAGCATCACGTAGCCGCCCGCCATCGCGAACACCCCGTGGGCGAGATTGACGAACCCCATCAGGCCCATCGTCACCGAGAGCCCGACCGAGATCGCGTACAGGATCATTCCGTACGCGAGGCCATGAAAGCCGATGCTGATCAGGCTGGAGAGGAAGGCATCCATTGTTGCGGCGCGTCACAACTTCCGCGCGTTTTCGTTAGACTACATTGATGCACAGCGTTAGACTACTTTGACACACATCAAGGCCAGCGACGTCGGGCGATCTAGGCTCGACGCCTGCGCTTCTTGTCGAAAGGGAGGAACCGTGCGCTTCAAGACGCTTTGCTGCACCATGGTCGCCGCGCTTGCGACTATTTCCGGACTCGCGACCGCCCAGACGATCAAGGTGGGCATCATCAGCACCTATTCGGGGCCGACCGCGGGCCAGGGCGACCAGCTCGACAAGGGGTTCAAGCTGTACCTCAAGCTGAACGCCGACAAGCTGCCGCCGGGCGTCAAGGTGGAGCCGATCTTTCGCGACGACACCGGTCCGAACCCGGAGAACGCCAAGCGGCTCGCGCAGGAGCTCATGCTGCGCGACAAGGTTCAGTTCATCGCCGGCGTGGTATGGACTCCGAACGCGGCGGCGATCGCGCCGATGACCAAGGAAGCCAAGGTTCCCTTCATCAGCGCGAATGCCGCCGGGGTCAACATCCCCTACAGTTCGCCGTACTTCGCCCGCGTGTCATTCACGCTCTGGCAGTCCTCCTATCCGCTCGGCAAGTGGGCGGCGAAAAAATTCAAGCGCGTCTACATCGCGGTGAGTGATTTCGCGCCAGGCCACGAGGCCGAGGAAGCCTTCACCCGCGGCTTCAAGGAAGGCGGCGGCGAAATCATCGGCAGCGTGCGCATCCCGCTCGCGAACCTCGATTTCGCGCCCTACATGCAGCGCATCCGCGACGCCAAGCCCGACGCGCTGTTCGCGTTCAATCCCGCCGGCAAGCAGGCGACCGCGGCGATGAAGGCCTACGGCGATCTCGGGCTCGCCAAGGCCGGCATCAAGTACATCGGCCCCGGCGATCTCACCACGGACGAAGAGCTGCAGAACATGGGCGACGTCGCGCTCGGCGTGATCACCGCGCACCACTACTCGGCGGCAGGGGACCGGCCGGCCAACAAGGCCTTCGTCGCCGCCTACAAGAAGGAGTACGGCGCGAATCTCTTCCCGGGATTCATGGCGGTCGGCGCCTGGGACGCGATGGACGCGATCTTCCACGCCATCCGCGTGCAGAAGGGCAAGGTAGATCCGGACAAGTCGATGGAAATCCTGCGGAACTACAAGAGCTCGAACAGCCCGCGCGGCCCGATCGCGATCGACCCCGAGACGCGCGACATCGTGCAGAACGAGTACCTGCGCGAGGTGCGCAGGGTGGGCGGCGTGCTCGCGAACGTGGAGATCGAGACGATCGCGGAGATGATCAAGGACCCGTACAAGCAGCTGCATCCGAAGAAGTAGCTGTGCGGGCGCGGATCTCCGCGCGTGCTTCCGGCGAGCGCCAGTATGTGAGCGACGCTCGCCGGCGCCGGGGGTAGGGCAAGAAGCATCGCCCTACCGTTCAAACCGTCGCTCCCGAAAGGCGGCTCCTCGTCCTACGCCCGACCTCGCCAGCGCGTCCACCGCCATTCCGCCAGCGTGACGAGCCGCTCGCCCGCGAAACCGATGACGGCAAGAACCACCAGGACGGCAAAGACGCCCGCGACATTCAACTGAAACTGCATCTGAATGATCGCGTGACCTAATCCAGCGGTACTCCCCAGAAACTCGCCGACGATCGCGCCAAGGAGCGAGAAAACGTAGCCCACCTTGAGACCAGCGAAGAACGAAGGCAGGAACGCGCGCAGCTTGAGGCGCAGGAAGATCTCGAAGCGCCCGGCGTGCAGGCTCCTGAACAGGTCCAGTGCATCGCGATCGTAGGATGCGAAACCCGCCATGCTGTTGACCAGCAGCGGGAAGAATGCGACCAGCGCCGCCAATGTCACCTTCGACTCGATCCCCAGGCCGACCCAGATCATGATCAAGGGGGCGACCGCCATCTTGGGAACCGACTGCAACGCCACCAGTCCCGGGTACGCGAGCCGTCGTACCAGGGGAAACTCCTCGATCAGCCCGGCGGCAACCACGGCGGCGACGGTTGCGACCGCCAATCCCATCAGCATTTCCACAACCGTGACACGCACGTCCGCCGCCAAGCCGTCCTCCACGAATACTTTTCCGAGGGAGATCGCAACGTCCGACGGCGCGGGCACAACGTACTTGGGGATCTCCAGGGCGTTCACGACGAGCTGCCAGGCGACAAGACAGGCGCCATAGAACGCGATCAGCAAGGCGATCTCGCCGGTTGCCTTGGGAAAGATCCTGGCGACACGTCTCGCCGGCGGAAAGCGATTCGGCATTGGGCTGGTCTCGTTTGCTCGCGCGAGCGTCGAGCAATATCGACGTGTTGCGCTGGTGTGGAGGCGTTGACATAATTATATTGGACGCGTTCGCGACCGCGTCGCGCGCTGCCGGCGTCCGCTCAAAGCCGGCCTCGTTCGATGCGGCCCCTGAACCATCGCATCGTGAGAGGAGGGCCGGAAAACATGACCACCAAGCAGCTGTCTCGCCCCGTTGTCGTTGTGCTGGTAGCGGCGGCGTTGTTCGCGGGTTCGACCTTCGGCTACTCGGGTCCTGCCGCCGCCGCTGGCGCAGGCGACTCAGCCCAGACGGCGACGCGCAGCGTGCGCTTTGGCTATGGCGTGAGAGTGGTCGGACCGGATGCCGCGGGGTACACCTCGGTGCCGATCAAGGAGGGGTTCTGGAAAAGCCAGGGACTGGATGTCAGCATCCAGCCGCTCAACGCCGGTCCCGCTTTCCAGCTGCTGGCGCAGGGAGAGCTGGATTTCCTGACAGGCGGTTCGGCCGGCGGGATGCCGCTCGTCGAGAAGGGTGCCAAGATCGTCGGGGTCGCCGTCGGCTACAAGATCAACATTTTCTACCCCGCGGTCCTCGCCGACAGTGAGATCACGTCGCTTAAGCAGCTGAAGGGCAAGTCGGTCGGCCTGTTCACGCCGGCCGGCGCCGCCACGCTGATGCTCGACGCGGTCCTGCACGAGTACGGCCTGACCCGGGGCGATCTCAAGGGCGTCGTCGCGGTCGGAACGGGAACGCCCGCGGTCACCGCCTTGAAATCCAGGCAGATCGACATCTACTTCGGTTATCAGGGCGCTTACAACACCATCGAAGCCACGACCGGCGTCAAGTTCCGCCGCTTCAACGACGATCCGCTGATCCGACGCACGGCGTTCGCCTCGCCGTGCATCTGGACGAGGGAAGCGCTGGTGAAGAACGACCCGCAAGTGGTGATCGGCTTCCTGCGGGGAATCGTCATGGGAATCAAGTTTTCGCAGGCGGACCCCGCGGCGGCGATCCGGGACCACTTCGCGATGTATCCGCATACGAAACCGCAAGGAACGGACGCCGAGGCGATCAAGGAGGGAGTCGATGCGCTGACTAGCAACCTGTTGACGCTGAGCGACCCATACGGCGCCGCCGAGCCGGGCAGCATCGAAGCGACGGCGAAAATCATGCAGCAGGCCGGAGTGATCAAGAATGTCGAGCCGGCGTCCAGGTACTTCGTGGACGCGTTCATCAAGCCGGCAAGTCAGATCGACATGGACCTGGTCAAGAAGGCGCTGGCGAAGAAGTGACGTTCACCGCGAGCCGGTCAGGCGCCACCGCGGCGCCCGATACCGCGCAGGAGGCCCCCGCCGTCGAGATACGGAGCGGGGTGAAGAGGTTCAGGAAGGAAGACGGCAGCTCGCTCCTGGCGTTCGAAGGGGTGAACCTGTCGGTCAGGCGGCAGGAGTTCGTCTGCGTCCTCGGTCCGAGCGGGTGCGGAAAGACGACGATGCTCAGGTGCCTGAGCGGCCTGGAAGAGCTTAGCGAGGGAACCGTCCTCATCCACGGCGAGGAGCCTCGGGGCGTCCACAGGGATCTGGCCATCGTTTTCCAAAGACCGGTCCTTCTCCCCTGGCTGACTGTCGCCGACAATGTCCAGCTTCCGCTGCGCGTCGGCGGGTACGCGAGGGCAAGCTCGCCCGCCGCTTCGCGAGATCGGGTGGCCGCGCTGCTGGATCTGGTCGGCCTCAAGGGTTTTGAGTCCTCGTACCCCTACGAGCTGTCGGGCGGCATGCAGCAGCGCGCCTCGATCGCGCGGGCCTTGTCGAGGAATCCGGACATCCTGATGATGGACGAGCCGTTCGGCGCCTTGGACGCTCTGACGCGGCAGCGGCTGAACTTCGAATTGGTCAGGATCTGGCGATCGTCTGGAAGCACGATCGTGCTGATCACCCATAACATTCACGAGGCGCTCATCCTGGCCGATCGGGTGGTCGTGATGTCGGAGAGGCCGGGGCGGATCATCAAGGAGCTCGCCATCGATCTCCCGCGGCCGAGAACCGCGAAGTCACTGAATGCGCAGCCCGAGCGCTATCTCGCGTTGGTCAAGGACATCGAGGAGTGTTTGGGGGTCGCGGAGTAGACCGTGAGCGCGCCGCCGCCCGCCGCCCTGCCGGTGCTGGCCGAGGCCGACGTGGTCGTCATCGGCGCCGGCCCGGGCGGTTTTGCCGCGGCGCTTCGGGCGGCGCGCGAAGGGATGTCGGTCGTGGTGGTGGAGAAATACGACATGCCCGGGGGCGTGCACACTTCCGGGCTGCAGGGCGCCGTCAACAAGGGCGTGGGCGGCATCCACAGCGAACTGATGGAGCGGTTCGACCGCGAAGGCGCGATCTACACCGCCACCGAGAAAGAACTGCCGGGATGGGCGGGCAATCCGCTCTCGCACTACGATTGGTATCTGCCGCCAGGCAGCGCTTTTAGCCGCAGCTCGTTCAATCCGGATGCCGCCGGCAACATCCTGTCGCGCATGCTGGAGGAAGCGGGCGTCCAGGTTTTCTACGGCGCCGCCTTCGCGGACGTGACGCTGGAAGACCACGGCGGGCAGCGCTCCATACGGGAGGCGGTCATCGCGACCGCCTCGGGGCGTCAGGCGATCCGCGGCAAGGTTTTCATCGACGGCAGCGGCACCGCGGAAGTCGTGGCGCGCGCCGGCGCGCCTTTCGTGCGCGGCGGCGGCAGGCAGCCGCAGTCGGTCCGGCAAGACGGCGCGAGCCGGCCCATCCCCGGCGGCCTGCTGTGGATCATGAGCGCGGTCGACTTCTCGCGCGTCTGGGACTACCAGCAGCGCGAGAACGACCCGCTGCTGGGCAAGCTGATCGCGAAAGCGCGCGCAGCCGGCGACATACCCGAGGATCTCTACCGGCCGCGGCTGGAGGACGAAGGCGTGTACGGCAAGCAGTACATCGGGCACCCGACGCTCGATCTGAGCCCGGCGCAGGGGCCGGGCACCTTCATCCTGTGGCAGAACGTCCCCTATGAGTGGGCCCTGCACATGGACGACGATGCGGAGCATGCGGCGCGTGCCGCGCGCGAGCTGCGCCGGCTGATCCAGGCGGAAGCGTTCTTCCTCGGGAAATACGTGCCCGGCTTCGAGAACGCCTTCATCGTGCACGTCGGCCGCTACGTGGGCGTGCGCGACGGCCGCCATCCTCTCGGCGAGTACGTGTTCTCCATCGAGGACGCGCGCGAGGAGCGCCGCTTTGCCGATGCGGTCACGGCGCCGATGACGAAGACCTTCTTCTGGGACGAGTACCGGAAGTACCGCTTCGAAGTCCCGTACCGGTGTTTCCTGCCTCGCACCATCGACAACCTGCTGCTCACCGGGGCTTCGCTGTCGTTCACTTTCGAGACGATCTTCATGGTGATGCGCAACTTTCCCTGGTGCACGCAGACGGGCGAGATCGCGGGCTTTGCAGCGGCCGAATCGCTGCGCCTGGGGATCAAACCCAAGCAGTACGAATGGCGCAAACCCCTGTTCTGACGACGGCGGCGGATCTCGTCCTGCGCGGCGGCAAGGTGCTGACGCTGGATGCCGCCTCGCGACGCGCGAGCGCGGTTGCCGTGCGCGCGGAGCGCATCGCGGCGATCGGCAGCGATCGCGACATCGCGCACACGATCGGCCCGCGCACGCGCGTCATCGAGCTTGGCGGGCGCACGGTGATGCCCGGACTCACCGACGGCCACGCGCACCTCGACCGCGAAGGCCTGAAGGGCCTGTTGCCTTCGCTCTCCGGCTGCCGCTCGATCCGCGAACTCATCGACCGTCTCGCCGCGCTCGCGTCCGGCACGCCGCCCGGCGCCTGGATCGTGACCATGCCGATCGGCGAGCCGCCGGAGTACCGCTGGTCGGAAGCGATGTTCGAGGAAGGCCGCCTGCCTACGCGGCACGACCTCGACCGCGCCTCGACGCGCCACCCGATCCTCGTGCGCTCGGCCTGGGGCTACTGGAACCGGCAACCGCTCCTCACCTTCGCCAACTCGGCCGCGCTCGCCGCCGCCGGCATCCGCAAAGGCGCGTCGAGCCCCTCGCCGCTGGTCCGGATCGAGGTCGATGCGGGCGGCGAGCCCACCGGCGTCCTCCGCGAGGACACTCTGCAGCCGATCGCCGAGTTCACGCTCTTCCGGATGGCGCCGCAGTTCACCGAGGATGACCGCGCGCGCACGCTGGACGCGTCGATGCGCATGTACAACGCCGTCGGCACCACCGCGGTGTTCGAGGGCCATGGCGCCGCCGACGAGCTCATCAATGCCTACCGCCGCCTGCGCGCCGGCAACCGGCAGACGGTGCGCGCAACGCTCGCCTTCAGCCCCGGCTGGAGCGGCGCCGGCGAGGCAGACGTGCGCGACTGGGTCGCGGACCACGCCGCGCGCCTGCGCGGTCGCGGCGAAGGCGACGCCTGGCTGCGCGTCGCCGGTCTCTTCGCCGAGGTTGAGGCCGAGCCGAGCGACTCGCGCCTGCGCGCGCAATGCCGGCCGCGTACCGGCTGGGCGGGTTTCAACTACGACCACGGCCTGCCGCGCGAACGGCTCGTGCAGCTCCTGCGCGCCGCGGCGCGCGAGCGCCTGCGCGTCTGTGCCATCCAGGCGCCGATGCTCGAGCTTTTCGCCGAGGCGGCGCGCGCGGCGCTGATCGACGATCTGCGCTGGGTGATCGCCCATCCCATCACGCTCGATGCGGCGCAGATCGCGCGCATCCGCGATCTGGGCGTCTGCATCACCACGCACACCAATGCCTACATCTGGAATCGCGGTTCGGCGGTGCTCGCGCAGGTCGGCGCCGAGCGCGAAGAGACGATCTGTCCGATCCGCTCGCTGCTCGACGCGGGCGTGTGCGTGTCGCTAGCGACGGACAACGTGCCGATCTCGCTCTGGCCGTGCATCTGGCAGGCGGTCGAGCGTATCGGACGCGACACGGGACAGGTGATTGCCCCGGGGCAGCGCATCGGCCGCGAGGAGGCTCTGCGCTGCGCCACCACGCAGGGGGCGCGGCTTTGCATGGATGAAGCTGATCGCGGTACGCTCGAGCCTGGCAAGCTCGCCGATTTGATCGTGCTGCCCGAAGATCCGCTTACGGTAAGTGCCGAGCGCCTCGCCGCGCTCGCGCCGGATCTGACGGTGGCCGGCGGAAGGATCGTATGGGAAGGGAGACCGTGAGCATCCTGAGCGCCGACAGAACCCTGAACGCCAACAAACTCATTCGAGTGCCAAGAACAACATCCTGACATGGCCGCGATCGTCTCCGCCTTCGCCCTTGTCCGCTCGCCCGGCGCCACCGGCTCCGATGGTGCAGGCGAGCTAAACGCTTAGTCCATTCCGAGTAACTTCCGCGCAACTTGGTGGCCGGATGTACCGTTAAGCGACGCGCCGGCCCAGGTGGATGCGCCTACCATGTACAAGCAGTGTATCGGCGTGGCATAGCGCGACCAGCCTGGGATCGGACGCAACAGGTAGTTCTGGCCGAGCCGATGGCTACCCGAACAGCAATCACCGCCGACGAAATTCGGGTTTTCGCGCTCGAGGTCGACTGGGCTCATCGCGTGGCGCGCGACTAGCGCCTCGCGCGCGTTGGGCGCGTGCGACTCGAGCAGGGCGAGCAGTCGGTCGGCGAAGCGCTCTTTCGCCGCATCCCACGTCCGTTCCGCGATCACGCCTGCTGCGTCCCCTGCAATCGTGGGCGGTACGCCGCGCACATGGATGCGGGCGATGTGGCGTCCGTCCGGCGCGCGTGTGCGGTCAAGGCACGTGGGCTGTCCTACGATGAGCAACGGGCGTCGCGGCAGCAGCCCGGTGAGCGCCTCCGCATGAGCTTGTCGAAGGTCTTCGAGCGCACCACCGATGTGAACCGTATTGAACTGAGCGAGGTCTGGCGCCGCGCGCCATTCGAGAGGACGCGCGAGCGCCAGGTGCAACACGAAGGTTCCGAGCCCATACTCGAATGCACGCATGCGGCGTAAAAATCCGATAGGAAGGTAGTCGGCCGACACGAGCTGGCCAAACAGTCGACGCGGCGTGACATTCGCGACAACGGCGCGGCGTGCGTCGAGAATTTCGCCGCTCGCGAGTTCCACGCCGACGGCGCGCGCACCGCGCACTATCACGCGAGTTGCCTCGGCAGAGGTCCTGACCTGACCGCCGCGCGCATCGATGAGCGAGCGCATCGTTTCCGGCAGGCGCGCTGCGCCACCCTTGACGATAGGTATGGGGCGCACGGCGGCGCCGATTCCCATCATGAACGGGTACACGGCGCCGGCGCTGGCGTCGGGTCCCAGATCGAAGTGCATCGACCAAGGGGCGAGCGCGCCCTTTAACTGCTCGCTGCGCAGGTGCGCATTCAGGAAGTTGCGCACGGACTGCGTCAGTATGCGCCCGACGCGCAAGGCATCTGCGGGCGAACTGCATAGGCGGGCGAGATGCCCAAGCATCGCAGCGGAGGGCAGGGCGCAGTAGTGTAGGGGGAGGATCTTCGGCGCCGTACGCTGGTGCAGGCGGAGGAGTTCGCGCCAAGCGTGGAGGTCGCGTGGCGCGCTGGACGCCAGCTCAACTTCGGTCGCCTGGCTATCCGCGTAAATTCGCGTCGCTCGTCCACCCGGGTAGACGCTCGCCGAGGAACATCGATTCGACAGAAACTCGAGACCCGCGGCATCCAAGGCGTCCTGGAAATCGCGATAGAGCGGTGAAGCGAGGAACGCGCCGAAGTTGGTTGCGTAAAGGTCGCTCCTGTACCCAGGAAGAAGCACTTCACTCGTGCGCACGGCACCGCCAACTTGGGCGGCGCGTTCGAGCACGAGTACGCGCCAACCGGCATCGGCAAGGTACAGGGCGCAGGCGAGACCATTGTGGCCAGAGCCTATGACGATCGCGTCGAAATCAGCCATCGGTCAGGACTATAAACCCGAGCGTGCGGATGTCCCGGGGATATGTGATATAAGCTTGCGTCCCGAGGCGCCCGTAGGACCAGACCAGGAAATGTCGTTACGACAACTCAAGGAGTTCTGCATACCCGGTGACTGGGCCGAGGTAGATGCGCAGCTTGGAAGATACGGCGCGCGCGCGTTCGTGCTTGCCGGCGGCTCGTTTGTCCATGGGCTGGATGCGCGCGGGTTGCTGCACGAAGTCGAGGCATTGATCGACATCCGTAATCTCGGGCTGGATTACATCAGAGCGGAATCGGGTGGCCTGAGAATTGGCGCTACTACGACGTTTGCGCATCTGCAGGCCGCGCCGACGCTCGGGGAATCACCGTGGCTGGGCGCGCTCGCCGACGCGCTGGCTTGCCCGCCGCGGCAGATCCGCAATGTCGCGACCGTGGGAGGTTCGGTCGCCGCGTCCTGCCCGTATTTCGATCCGCCAACCGCACTCATGGCGCTCGATGCGCGTGTCGCGGTAGTCGCTGGTGGCGCGCGGCGCGAATTCCCGCTCGGCGAGTTGTTTGCCGGGACATTCGAGAACTCTCTTCGGCGTGGCGAAATAATCGTCGAGCTGTTCCTGCCGCGGCCAACAGGACGTTCGGCGAGCGCGTTCCTGAAGCTGGAGGGCAACGCCAACGACCTGGCGATCGTCAATTGCGCGGCGAGCCTCGAGATCGACGCGCAGGGCCGCTGCAGCGAGGCGCGCATTGCGTTGGGCGGCGGGGTCGGCGACGCCATCGCGCGCGCCACGTCGGCGGAGCGGCTGCTGCAAGGTAGGGTGGCGGATGACGAGGTGCTGTGGAGCGCGGCTGAGGCGGTCGGAGAGGATATCGATCCGCACACCGATCACCGCGCCTCGGCGGCCTATCGGCTCGCGGTGGCAAAGGTGCTGACGCGGCGCGCTCTCACCTGCGCGCTTGCGCGATCTGCGCGGACGCCAACATGATGCAACTGGTCACGCTCGAGGTGAACGGCGAGCAGCACGAAATCGCGGTGGAGGCAGATGGGGCGCTGCTCGCGGTGCTGCGCGATGGGCTCGGGCTGATCGGGACCAAGCGCGGCTGCGATACCGGCGGCTGTGGCTGCTGCACTGTCCTCGTCGACGGCCGGGCGGTCTATTCGTGCATGATGTACACGCTTTCGGCGCAGGGACGCAAGATCACCACCATCGAAGGACTGGCCGCGGATGGAAAGCTCGATCCGCTTCAGGAGGCGTTCGTCAATACTGGTGCGGTGCAGTGCGGCTACTGCACCTGCGGGTTTATCATGGTCGCGAAGCAATTGTTGAGCGAAACGAACAACCCTGACGAGGATGCAATCCGACATGCGATTGCGGGCAACCTGTGTCGCTGCACGGGTTATCACAAGATCGTCGAGGCGATTAGGCTTGCCGCTAAAGGCGGCTGATTCGGGACTGGTGAATTGAACGATTACAGCGTGATCGGCCGCAGCATCCCCCGCCCGGACGCTTGGGAAAAGGTGGTCGGCGGCAGGGGCTATCCGGTCAATCTGCGCCTTCCCGGGATGCTGCACGGAACGCTGCTCCGCAGCCCGCATCCGCATGCGCGAATCGCCGGTATGGACGCTTCGCGCGCACTCGCGCTGCCGGGTGTGAAGGCGCTGATCACGCCCGCGGATGTGCCGCGCATCCCTTACAGCGCAACCTTTTTCAAGCCGGCGACGTCGGCCGCGGTTGTGCGCGATATGCTGATCCTGGACGGTACTGTCCGCTATGCTGGCCAGCCGGTCGCCGCGGTCGCGGCGACTACCGCGTCTATCGCCGAACATGCGCTGGAGTTAATTGAGGTGCAGTACGAAGAACTGCCCGCGGTGTTCGATCCCGAGGAAGCAATGCGCGAAGGCGCGCCGGAAATTCACGCTGGTGTAAGACATAACGTGATCGGGCGGCCCACTTACAGTTTAGGGGACATAGAGGCCGGCTTCAGCGCAGCCGACCATGTCTTCGAGGGGGTCTACGAGACGCAACGCGTTCATACCTGTTACATGGAACCCCGCGTGTGCGTTGCCGACGCGGACGCCCAAGGGCGCGTTACCGTCTACGCCTCGGTGCAGCATCTGTTCGGGCTCCGCGAAAAACTCGCCTTCGTACTCGGTCTGCCGGTCAGTAGCGTGCGTGCAGTGCAGCCGCCTTACATAGGGGGGGGATTCGGCGGCAAACTCGACTTGGCGCCGATCGAGCCGCTCGCGGCGTTACTCAGCCTGCGCGCGCGCCGACCGGTAAGGATTGAGCAGAGCCGCTACGAGGATTTCATCACTAGTTCGCGCCATCCTGCGAAGGTATACCTGAAGACCGGCATTTCCCGGGACGGGCAATTCACCGCACGCTATGCGCGAACGCTGCTCGATGCGAGTGCATACGCTTCGGAGGCTCCGGAAGTGATACGTGTGCACTCCAGATTCGGGCTGATGCTCGGTTACCGCTGCCCGAACGCCAAGTGGGAAGGCACGCTCGTCTACACCAACAACATGCCGGGCGGCGCGTTCCGCGGTTACGGGGCGCCGCAGGGTTGTTTCGCGGTCGAGTCGCAGATCGACGAGATCTGTGAAAAGCTCGGTTTCGACCCGGTCGAGTTTCGCTTGAAGCATGCGCCGCGATGCGGAGATCCGCATCCTTCCAACGCGGCGTGGAAGCTCGATAGCTACGGGTTCGACGAATGCCTAGTGCGCGGGGCGGAGCGCTTTGGATGGCGCTCGCGTGCGAAGGCAGCGAGCGGGCGCGGGGTGAAAAAACGCGGTTTCGGCATGGCGGCGCAGCCGCTGTGGGTCAGCGGCTGCCTGGGAGCGCCCGATACCTACGAACACTCCGGAGCGATCGTGAAGCTCAATACCGACGGCAGCGCCGATCTGGCGACCGCCACCATTGACATCGGTTCGGGGCAGACGGCAGTGCTTTGCCAAATCGCGGCCGAAGAACTCGGAATCTCGGTCGAAGCGGTGCGGTTGAGCGGCGGTAGCACTGATACGCTGCCGGTCGATGCGGCCACGCACGCGAGCCGTACGACCTATGCATCGGGAATCGCGGTGAAGGCGGCTGCAGCGGCGGCGAAGAAGCGCCTGCTGGAGGTCGCCGAAACGATGCTCGAGGCGAGCGCGGTGGACCTCGAGGTGCGCGAGGGCATGGTCCGCGTGAAGGGCGCGAGTGCGCACGCGGTGCCCGTAGCCGATGTCGTGAAGCGCGCCGAATCTCCTTTCGTGCAGATTACGTCCAAGGGGACGATGCAGACTGTGCTCGCCGAGAAAGGGACTATCATCGGCACTTCGAGCCTCGCACCCCCGCGCAACCCCAGTCCGGCGAGTGCGCAATTCATCGAGGTCGAGGTGGACACCGACACCGGCGAGGTGCGGGTGCTGCGCGCGGTATACGCGCACGACATCGGTCGCGTGGTCAATCTGGCCGGGGCCGAAGGGCAGGTCGAGGGTGGTTTGCAGCAAGGAATCGGCTACGCGCTAATGGAGAACATGCGCTTCGAGCCGGAAACGGGCGCTTGCGTCACCGCAGATTTCCTGAACTACAAAATGCCCACCGCGGTGGAGATGCCGCGCAGCATCGAGAGCATCTTTGTCGAGACGGACGAGCCGAGCGGCCCGTTCGGCGCCAAGGGACTGGCCGAGCCCTGCTTGATCGTTCCTGCTCCGGCGATTGCCAACGCGATTTACAACGCGGTTGGTGTGCGCGTGCGCAGCCTGCCGATCACGCCAGAGAAGATACTCGCGGGGCTGGGAAAGATATGAGTACGCACTCTGTTCGCTGGTCTTACAGGAGTTGATGCGACCGCGGCGGCAGGAAGTGTGACGTGTGCGATGCCGTTTTCCTCTATCTCACACGTTCCCATGCAAGTATCGCTCGCGAAATCTTTCCGCCGAGATTGACGTTAGGTTGCCACTGGTTGACTACGTCCAAACGGTCGCCCGTGAGTTTGAAAGACCGCGTTTGCACTGTTCCTTTCCACGCCGGATTCCAGGCAGTATCGACTGTTACGATCCACTTGTCTCCCTCAATCCTGTCGATTCCCGAGTAGGCAACCATAGTTTGAAACGCAGTAACTCGCTCGGCGTCAGATTTCGGCGCCTTGCGCCCTTCGCCCTCAACGATGATCATCGCTCTCCCCTCGCGGGTAAAAATCAGGTAGCCATTTACGTCCTTTCCGAAAGGGGTTTTGCGCTCGCCCGTATCTTGGAATTCAATTTCCCACGAAATCATTTTCCAGACCCCGACAAGTTTTTCGCGGTCGTCAGCGTTCGCGGTCGGCATCGCGATCAGAAGAATCCCAAGAATAGCGGCTATGCGTGTCCACATGACAATCTCCTTTCTCAGTGATCTTTCAGGCTGATATGCATGATCGAGCCTGCGACGGCAGGCATTAGCCGTGCTTGGCCAGCAACAACTGCCACTCGCGCTCTGGCTCAGTGTAGCCGGTAAGGATGAATTCGTGGTATCCACTCAGAAATCCGGATGCTTTCGGTAGGAGGCATGACGGTATCGGCGATGTTCAATTGCAGTGGAAGTGGTACAGCGTTGAATTCAAGCGTGGCGTCGTGAGGGTATCGGGCGCAAGCTAGTGATGCGCAGCTTTGGTAGGAGGGGATATGCGGTTCCAAGCGTGTTCCAGCGACCTTTTTAACCTGCATCAAGGCCGACGCGTGCCGGGGCGATAGCCTACCGGCAATATGCTGGAGGGCTACGTCCCGTTCCCGGAGGAGTTCGCCGCGCGCTACCGGCGGCTGGGCTACTGGGAGACGAAGACCTTCGGCGAGCGCCTGGACGAGTGGGCCGCACGCTACGGGGA
>JADLES010000083.1 GCA_020845995.1 Burkholderiales bacterium
CCAGCGCCAGCGCGACCACGATCGCGAGGGACACGACCAGGATATGCCCGGGCTCGCGCCCTTCGTGGTAGCGGTCGTAGGCGTTGCGCAGCGTCTGCGGGAAGTCGGCCGCCGCCTGGCGCAGCAGTTCGAAGCGCTGGCGCAGGACCTGCGACTCCTTATCCATCGACATGACCATGCCGCCCATGTCGTCGGGCTTCGCATTGGCCGGGGCGGCGGCGCGGTCGAGCTGCTGGAGGAGCAGCTGCCGGGCCTCGGCGTCGGTGAGGCGCGAGGCCAGCTCGCGGATCGCCTCTTTCGTCAGCGGCTCAGGGAGCTTCTGCTCCTTCGCTTCCGCCGCCTTGCCTTCCGGGCCCTTGGCGAGCGTGGCGTGCGGCTGAACGATGGCCGCCGCGGCGAGCGCCGCGGCCAGCCATCGGAGGAACCGGATCGCGTTAGCGGGCGGACGCAAGATTGTCGCTGACCGACCAGCCGAGGGCCGTGAGTTCCTGCCGCGCGCGTGGGGTGACGTTGCCGGTCACCAGCAGGCTGCGCTGCGGGCCGGCGAGATCCGGGCGGCGCGCGAAGTCGTCCACGAGCTTTGTCCAGGAGAGCAGGTCGAACGGCGCGGCCACCACCAGCTTCGCATCGCGCGTCGAAGCGCCGAGCACGTTGCCGAGCGGGAGCACCTTGGCAAGCGGCGCGACGGAGCGGTGGGCCTGCGCCAGCAGCATCACCGAGGCGATCACGTAGCGCGCCTGCACTTCCGACACCGCGTTGGTGGCGAAGGGGATGATGGCGCCGCGGCCCTCGACGCTGCCGAGCGAGTCCAGCGCGACCACCAGCGCGGTCTGCAGGGTCGGCGTGAAGTAGCGGTTGCGGAAAAAGTCGCGTACGGGCCGTCCCTCGATACCCATCGCCTTCAGCCGCGATTCGTTCCTCATCTCGACGTCGACCGGCGGGTACTGGTAGGCCTCCAGCGTGCCCTGCTGGTAGGCCTCGGCCGCGTAGTGCACCGGCGCGATGACGATGCCCAGCGTCACGTCCACGGCAAAACCGCCAAGGAACGAGGCTTGCGCGACGTCGCCGAGCTTCGCGGAAAGCGCGGCGTTCGAGGTGTACGGATCGATCTTCACCTTCTTCGCCCAGTCGCGGCGCGCGGCGTTGTAGCCGAACGGATCGCTGATGCTGTCGGCGGGCTTCGCGGTTCCCTGGTCGGTCGGCGCCGCCTGGCCGATCCCCTTGCCTGCCGGCGCGCTGCCGTCGCTCGTGTTCTGCGCAGCATTGCCTACAGTTCGACCGGCGCGGTTTACGAGGTTGCCGATGCCGGTGAACATGTTGCCGACCGTGTCGACGGGATTGGTGATCAGGTCGCCGGCCACCTTGATCGGCTGCACCGCGGCGTTGCCAAGCGCGGAAGCGAAGGCGTCGGACTTGCTCACCTTGTCGAGCTGGGCGAACGCCGGGACCTCGGATACGCGCACGCCGAGCATCTCGCGCCCGGTCGCCTGCCAGCTGCCGTACCTGGAGTTGATGGTGAAGCGCGGCATGGGACCTTCCCAGACCACGTTCTGTTCGACCTGGAAATCCGGGCCGGAGAGCAGGTTCGCCGGGGCGAGCGCGCTCGCGCGGGATTCCGGTTGTTCATAGGATTGCTGCGCGTGCAGGGGGCCTGCGCTGAGCGCGAGGGCCGCCGCCAGGCAGCGCAGGGACAATAGCTTGGTCATGGGGATGGGTTCCTTTTTGCGGTGGTGCGCGCCGCGCCCGCGGGCAGCAGCAGGGGTCCGAATTCGGGGCGCGCATTGTAGCGCCTTTTGTCGCTTTTCCGACATTGCGGTATGGTGCGCCGGAGGCCGATCCCATGTCAGCTCCGCGACAGAATCTTACCCATACCACGCTCGCGGTGCTGTGCATCGGCGGGCTGATTGCCGCGTCGCTGTGGGTGCTGCGGCCCTTTCTCGCGGCGGTGGTCTGGGCGGCGATGATCGTCATCGCCACCTGGCCGCTGATGCTGCGCACCGAGCGCATCCTTTGGCGCAGGCGCGGCCTGGCCATCACGGTCATGCTGGTCGCGCTGCTGCTCGTGTTCGTGCTGCCGTTCGTGCTCGCGGCCGGTTCGATCGTCGGGCACGCCGACCAGATCGTCGCCTGGGCCAGGTCGCTGGGGACGCTCGAGCTGCCGCGGCCGCCGGACTGGCTGGCGCGCATCCCGCTGGTCGGCGAGAAGCTGGCCGCCCTCTGGACCGAGTATGCCGCCTCCGGCATGACGCAGCTGGCGCTGGCCCTGCAGCCGTATGCGCGCGGGCTGGTGAGCTGGTTCGCCGCCCAGGTCGGCGGCGCCGGCCTGATGGGACTGCAGTTCCTGCTCAGCCTCGTGCTGGCGGGCGTGCTGTATGCCGCGGGCGAGGACGCCCGCTCGTTCATGCTGCGCTTTGGCCGGCGGCTCGCCGGCGACCGGGGCGAGTCGGCCGTCGTCCTCGCCGGCCAGGCGATCCGCGCGGTCGCGCTCGGCGTGGTGGTCACCGCGCTGGTGCAATCGGTGATCGGCGGCATCGGCCTGGCGATCGCCGGCATTCCGTTCGCCGCCGTGCTGACCGCGGTCATGTTCCTGCTGGCGATCGCGCAGATCGGCGCCGGGCCGGTGCTCGCCTGCGCCACCGTCTGGATGTACTGGACCGGCGAAGCAGGCTGGGGCACGGCGCTGCTGGTGCTGACCATCATCGTCGGCAGCCTCGACAACATCCTGCGGCCGATCCTGATCCGGCAGGGCGCCGACCTGCCGCTGCTGCTCATCTTCGCCGGCGTGATCGGCGGGCTGATCGCCTTCGGCCTGGTCGGGATCTTCGTCGGCCCGGTGGTGCTGGCGGTGACGTACACCCTGCTCGACGCCTGGATGCGCGAG
>JADLES010000084.1 GCA_020845995.1 Burkholderiales bacterium
AGGCGGCCTTCGCCATTCTCGCCTGCGCGCGCATCGGCGCGATCCACTCGGTCGTGTTCGGCGGCTTCGCGGCGGCGAGCCTCGCGGCGCGCATCGACGACGCGCGCCCGTCGCTGATGATCACCGCCGACGGCGGCAGCCGCATGGGCAAGCCGGTGCTCTACAAGGCGCTGGTGGACGAGTCGCTGGGCCTCGCGAAACACCCGCCGGGGAAAGTCCTGCTCTTCCAGCGGGGATTCGATGCGAATCTGGTCTTGACCGGGCGCGACGTCGACTGGAAGACGCTCGCGGAGGCGCATTCGGGCAGGGAAGTCCCCTGCGCGTGGCTCGAGTCGAATGAGCCATCCTACATCCTCTACACCTCCGGCACCACCGGCAAGCCGAAGGGGGTGCAGCGCGACGTGGGCGGCTACGCCGTGGCGCTCGCATCCTCGATGCAGCGTATCTTCTGCGGCGGCGGCGGGGAGACCATGTTCACCACCTCCGACATCGGCTGGGTGGTCGGGCATTCCTACATCGTCTACGCGCCGCTGATCGCCGGCATGACGACCATCCTGTACGAGGGCGTGCCGGTGCGGCCCGACGCCGGCATCTGGTGGAAGATCGTGCAGGACTACAAGGTGAGCGTGATGTTCTCGGCGCCCACGGCGGTGCGGGTGCTGAAGAAGCACGATGTCGCGCTGCTGAAAAAATACGATCTTTCCTCGCTCAAGCACCTGTTCCTCGCCGGCGAGCCGCTCGATGAGCCGACGCATACCTGGATCAGCCAGGGCCTGGGCAGGCCGGTGATCGACCACTACTGGCAGACCGAGACCGGCTGGCCGATCCTGTCGGCGGTGCCGGGGGTGGAAAAGACCCCGCTCAAGATGGGCAGTCCGTCCTTCCCGGTCTACGGCTACGACCTGAAGCTGCTGCGCGAGGCGGACGCGAGCGAGGCGGGCGCCGACGAGAAGGCGGTGGTGGCGGTCGAGCCGCCGCTGCCGCCCGGCTGCATGAGCACCGTCTGGGGCGACGACGAGCGCTTCGTGAAGACCTATTTCACGATGTTCCCGGGCAAGCTGCTCTACACCACGTTCGACTGGGGCCTCCGCGACAGGGACGGCTACTACTTCATCCTCGGGCGCACCGACGACGTGATCAACGTCGCCGGCCATCGCCTCGGCACGCGCGAGATCGAGGAGGCGGTGAGCATGCACCCGGGCATCGCCGAGTGCGCGGTGGTCGGCGTCGCCGACCAGCTGAAGGGCCAGCTGCCGATGGCCTTCGCGGTCGCGAAGGATGCCGCGCAGACCGCGACGCCCGAGGCGCGCATGAAGCTGGAAGGCGAGGTCATGCAGACGGTCAACAACCAGCTCGGCGCGATCGGCCGCCCCGGACGGGTGTTTTTCGTGACGCTCCTGCCCAAGACGCGCTCGGGCAAGGTGCTGCGGCGCTCGATCCAGGCGCTCGCCGAGGGTCGCGACCCCGGCGACCTCACCACCATCGAGGATCCGGGCGCCCTGCAGCAGATCCGCGACTGCCTGGCCGGGAAGGCCTGAACCGAGGCTTGGGTTTTGCCACCTTCGCGCTAGCGCGCGCGAGGCGGTTACTGGCGCAGTGCGACCGCGCGCTGCGCGCACAGCGCCTCGATCGCCTCCGGCGCATAGCCGAGCGAGGCGATCAGTTCGCGCGCGCCCTCCCCCGGCGCCGGAGGATCGTTGCGCTTGGGCAGGCGCCGCCCGTCGAGCTCGAGCGGCAGTCCCGGGCAGCGAAAGCTCGTCCCGCGCGGATCGCGTATCTCGACCAGTCCGCCCGAGGCATTCAGGTGCGGGTCGTCGAAGAGGTCCCAGGGCCGGGTGATCGGCGCGTAGGGCAGGCCGATCGCTTCCAGTTTTTTCTCCAGCTCGCCGCGCTTCCAGCGCCGGAAGATCGCCTCGAGCCGCGGCATCAGCCAGGCGCGTTCGTTCACGCGCTGGGTGTTGGTCTTCAGGCGCGCGTCGGCGCCGAGCGCGGTCTCGCCGAACTCGCGGCAGAACACCTCCCACTGCGTGTCGGTGACGACGCCGACGAACAGCCGGTCATCCGCCGTCTCGAAGATGTCGTAGATGCCCCAGGCGGGCTTCTTCACCGACATCGGCGGCGGCTCTTCGCCCGTGATCGCCTTCTGCGCCATGTGCTGGCCGACGAGAAAGGCGGTGTTCTCGAACAGCGCGCTGCGCACGAGCTTGCCTTTGCCGGTGCGCTCGCGCTCGCGCAAGGCGGCGAGGATGCCGATGGCGCCGAACATCCCGCCCATGATGTCGTTGACCGACGAGCCCACGCGCAAGGGCCGCTCGGGCAGCCCGGTCATGTAGGCGAGCCCGCCCATCATCTGCACCACCTCGTCCAGCGCCGGGCGGTGGTCGTACGGTCCCTCGAGAAAACCCTTCAGCGTGCAGTAGATGAGGCGCGGAAACTTCCCCGCCAGCTGCGCATGGCCCAGCCCGAGCCTGTCCAGCGCGCCGGGCCGGAAATTTTCCGTGAGCACGTCGGCGGTCGCGATCAGCTTGAGGACGAGCTCGATGCCCCGCGGCGATTTCACATCGACGGCAAGGCTCTTCTTGTTGCGGTTGAAGATCGGATAGAACCCGGCGCCGGCGCCGACGAGGCGGCGCGTGTTGTCGCCCTCGAGCGGCTCGACCTTGATCACTTCGGCGCCCAGATCGGCGAGCACGAGCCCGCAGGTCGGGCCCATCACCATGTGGGCGAACTCAACGACCCGTATTCCTTCAAGCGGCAGCACGGAATCCCTTCGGCAGTCCGGCGAGCGCCATGTGGCCGTAGACCGGCTCCCCGGGCAGGGCGGCGACCATGTGCGCGCGCGCCTCCATCAGCTTCTCGATGCCGATGCCGGTCGGCACGCCCATGCTTTCGAACATGAATACGAGATCCTCGGTGATCACGTTGCCGCTCGCGCCAGGGGCGAACGGACAGCCGCCGAGGCCGCCCATCGAGCTGTCGAAATGGCGCACGCCCTCCTCGAACGCGGCGAGCGCGTTGGCGAGACCCAGGCCGCGTGTGTCGTGCAGATGGGCGGCTTCCAGCTTGCTGCCGATTTCGCCGCGAACTCTCCTGAATACTCTCCTGATCTGGGCTGGATTCGCGTAGCCCACCGTGTCGGCGAGGGCGACGCAATCGACCCCGGCCTCGGCGAGCATCACCGCCAGGCGCACCACGTCATCCTCGGGAACCGCGCCCTGCATGGTGCAGCCGAACGCGGTGGAAACGCCCGCCTCGATTTCCGGCCCCTTGGTGCCGCGCAAACGCACGCACTTGCGGACTTCCTCGACCATCTTCTCGGGTTCCATGCGCACGTTGGCGAGGCTGTGGGCGCGGCTCGCGGACACGGGAAAGGTGATCTTGTGCGCGCCCGCCGCGGTCGCACGCTCGAAGCCCTTGACGTTCGGGGCGAGCGCAACGACCTTGAGGTTCCCGATTCGCAGCGCGGATGCGACGATTTCGGCAGTGTCCGCCATGGCCGGAATGAGTCCGGGCGGCACGAAGGAGCCGACCTCGATTTCCGCCACTCCGGCGGCGGCGATGGCCTGGATCCAGGCCTTCTTCGCCTCGGTCGGAATCCGGTGATGCGCGTTCTGCAGGCCGTCACGGGGCCCGACTTCGCAGATGTGCACTTGTCGCATGTAGCTTCCGGCGGCCATTGTATTCCCTGGTCCCGGCCGTGCCGTCCCGGATGCCTCGCCACCGGGCCGGCGCCGAAGTCCCGGCTATCGGGCCGCCGTGCGCTCGATGCGCAGCAGCGCGAGGCCGCAGAGCGCGCCGCCGAGGGCGAATCCGAGGATCGCCCAGAGCGTCGCGCCCCAGCCGCCGAAATGCGAGGCAAGCCAGGCGAGCGCGAGCGGACCGACGAATTGCCCCGCCTGGGCGCTCTGCACCACGAGCCCGTTCGCGGTGCCGAGATGTCCGGAGGAGCGCGCGTAACCCGG
Source organism: Burkholderiales bacterium (assembly GCA_020845995.1). Lineage (GTDB taxonomy): Bacteria > Pseudomonadota > Gammaproteobacteria > Burkholderiales > SG8-39 > RBG-16-66-20. The sequence continues at coordinate 3,963 of JADLES010000084.1, forward strand.
CAGCCCGGCGAAGATCGCGGCCGGGATCACGCCGCCGCAGAGCGAGAAGGCGAGGCAGAGGAGGTAACGCAGCCCATCGGGCAGCCAGGGACCGAACATGCCCGCCGCGCAGGCCGCCATGAGCGCGCACGCGGCAATGACAAGCGGTCCGCGCCGCACGTGCCGCGAGAGCAGCCAGCCGCCCGCGATGTTGCCGGGCGCATTGGCGAGGACCATGAACGCCGTCAGCAGCGCCGCCCTTCCCGCGGTCATGCCGCGCTCATCGACCAGAAAGGTCGGCAGCCAGATCATCACCGAGACCCACTGCGAGGCGTAGCAGGCGAACAGCGCCGCGAGGACGAGGTTGCCCGGCCGCGCGAGCGTCTCGGCGATCATGCGCAGCGACGATTTGCCGGACCGCGCGGAGGCGGGGGCGAGGCGCGCGGCGAGCAGGAAGCCGAGGCCGGCGGCGAGCGCGAGCGCCCACCACAGCCCGCGCCAGCCCCAGGCGGCAATGATCGGCGGCGCGAGCAGCAGTCCCATCCCGCCGCCCGCCGGCAGGTTCGCGGCCCACAGGCCGAGCGCCTTGGCGCGATCGCGCGGATTGGTCGCGGCCGCGGCGATCAAGGCCGATCCCGACACGGTGAACATCAGGGAGCCGACGCCTTCGAGGAACCGAGAGCCGAGGAGCACGGGAAAGCTCGCGGTGGTCGCGCCAAGCGCGCCCGCGAGCGCGAGCAGTGCAAGGCCGGCGAGCGCCGTCGCGCGCAGGCCAAGGCGGCCCGACAAGCCGCCGGCGAAGATGCCGAGCAAGCTCCCGGAGATGTTGAACGCGGTGGCGATCAGGCCGGATTCCACCAGGCTCACGCCCAGTTCCTCGCGCTGCAGCGGCAGCGCGGGCGCCACCTTGGTCAGGTAGGCGCCGCAGACGAGGCCCGCGCCGAACAGCGCCCAGACCGCCCCCCAGCGCGTCGGCGCTGGAGTCGGGAGCGGGAATGCGTCTCCCGCGCCGTGCGTCAGGCCGCGGTGACCGGAATCTTCAGCGCGACGATCTTTTTCGACCACTCGGCAGGACCCGTGTTGTGGACCGAGGCGCCGTTCGCGTCCACGGCGACCGTCACGGGCATGTCCTTCACCTCGAATTCGTGGATCGCCTCCATGCCGAGATCGTCGAACGCCAGGACGCGGGCTTTCCGGACCGCCTTGGCGACGAGGTAGGCCGCTCCGCCCACCGCCATCAGGTAGGCCGCCCTGTGCTTTCGGATCGCGTCCAGCGCCGCGGGCCCGCGCTCGGCCTTGCCGACCATGGCGATGAGACCGGTCCTCGCGAGCATCATCTCGGTGAACTTGTCCATGCGCGTGGAAGTCGTCGGGCCGGCCGGCCCGATCACCTCGTCGCGCACGGCGTCCACCGGACCGACGTAGTAGATGACGCGGTTCGTGAAATCCACGGGCAAGGGCTGATTTGTCTCCAGGAGATCCTGGATTCGCTTGTGCGCGGCATCGCGGCCCGTCAGGAGCTTTCCGGAAAGAAGCAGCCGCTGGCCGGGTTTCCAGCTTTCGACCGTGGTTCTGTTCAAGCAGTCCAGGTCAACGCGGGTCGAGCTCGCATCCGCCGCCCAGGTGACTTTCGGCCAATCCTCGAGGGAGGGCGCCTCGAACCGCGCGGGCCCCGAGCCGTCGAGCACGAAGTGCGCGTGGCGGGTCGCCGCGCAGTTGGGGATCATCGCCACCGGCCGGTTGGCCGCGTGCGCGGGATAGGTCTTGATCTTCACGTCGAGCACGGTCGAGAGGCCGCCGAGACCCTGCGCGCCGATGCCGAGCGCATTGACCCTGTCGTAGAGCTCGATGCGCATCTCCTCGACCCTGTTCTTCGGCCCGCGCGCCTTCAGCTCGGCCATGTCGATCGGCGCCATCAGCGCTTCCTTCGCCATCAGCATCGCCTTTTCGGCCGTGCCGCCCACGCCGATACCGAGCATGCCCGGCGGGCACCAGCCGGCGCCCATCGCCGGCACCGTCTTCAGCACCCAGTCGACGATCGAGTCGGAGGGATTCAGCATGACGAACTTGGACTTCGCCTCCGAGCCGCCGCCCTTGGCGGCCACGTCGACCGCGAGCGTGTCGCCCGCGACGATGCTCGTGAAGATCACCGCGGGCGTGTTGTCCTTCGTGTTTTTTCGGCCGAAATCGGATTCGTCCAGCACCGAGGCGCGCAGCGGATTGTCCGGATCGAGATACGCCCGCCGTACTCCTTCATTCACCGCGTCTTCCAGGGAGGAGTCGAAATCGAACCGCACGCCCATCCCCACCTTGAGGAACACGTTGACGATGCCGGTGTCCTGGCAGATCGGGCGGCGGCCCTCGGCGCACATGCGCGAATTGGTGAGGATCTGGGCGATCGCGTCCTTCGCCGCCGGCGACTGCTCGCGGTCGTAGGCGCGGCCGAGCGCCTGGAGGTAGTCGCGCGGGTGGTAGCAGGAGATGAACTGCAGCGCATCGGCGATGCTCTGCACGAGATCGGCCTGGCGGATCGTCGTCACGGCGGCGGGGTGCTTTACAAGGTCTTGAATTAGTGATTTTATCGCGTAACAAGGAGGCGATTCATGGCAGCCACGATCGATTCGGTACTCACGGAAAATCGCATCTTCCCGCCGTCCGCAGAGTTCATCAGGCAGGCGAACATTCCCGGGATGGACAGCTACCGCAGGCTGGTCGCGGAGGCGGAAAAGGATTTCGAGGGCTTCTGGGCGAGGCTCGCGAAAGAGCACCTGCACTGGCACAAGCCGTTCACGAAGACGCTCGACGAATCCAAGGCGCCGTTCTTCCGCTGGTTCCACGACGGCGAACTGAACGCCTCCTACAACTGCCTCGACCGCCACCTGGAGACCCAGCCGGACAAGGTCGCGATCATCTTCGAGGCCGACGACGGCAAGGTGACGAAGATCAACTATCGCGACCTGCACAGGGAAGTCTGCAGGTTCGCCAACGCGCTCAGGTCGCACGGCGTCAAGGTCGGCGATCGCGTGCTGATCTACATGCCGATGTCGATCCAGGTGGTCGTCGCGATGCAGGCCTGCGCGCGCATCGGCGCGACGCATTCGGTCGTGTTCGCCGGCTTCTCGGCGAAGAGCCTGCAGGAGCGGATCATCGACGCGGGCGCCACCGAGGTGATCACGGCCGACGGCCAGTTCCGAGGCGGCAAGGAGATCCCGTTGAAGTCCGTGGTGGACGAGGCTTTCGCGATGGGCGGATGCGACGCGGTGCGCAATGTGATCGTCTACAAGCGCAGCGGCAGCGCGGTGGCGATGAACGCGCCGCGCGACAAGTGGTGGGACGACGTCGTCAAGGGGCAGCCGGACAGCTGCGAGCCGGCCTGGGTCAACGCCGAGCACCCGCTGTTCATTCTCTATACCTCGGGCTCGACCGGCAAGCCCAAGGGCGTGCAGCATTCCACCGGCGGCTACCTGCTCGTCGCGGCGCTCACCATGAAATGGGTATTCGACAACAAGGACGCCGACATCTTCTGGTGCACGGCGGACGTGGGCTGGGTCACCGGGCACAGCTACATCGTCTACGGGCCGCTTTCCTGCGGAACCACGGTGGTGATGTTCGAGGGCGTCCCGACCTACCCGGATGCGGGTCGGTTCTGGAAGATGATCCAGGACCACAAGGTGAACGTGTTCTATACCGCGCCCACGGCGATCCGCTCGCTGATCAAGGCGGGCGGCGACCTGCCGAAGAATTACGACCTCTCGAGCCTGCGCATCCTCGGCACGGTGGGAGAGCCGATCAACCCCGAAGCCTGGATGTGGTATCACACGACGGTCGGGCGCGAGCGCTGCCCGATCGTCGACACCTGGTGGCAGACCGAGACCGGCTCGATCCTCATCACCCCGCTGCCGGGCGCGATCCCGACCAAGCCGGGCTCGGCGACGCTGCCGCTGCCCGGCATTTCCGCGGACATCGTCGACGAGACCGGCCATCCGGTGGGCAAGGGCAAAGGCGGGATCCTCGTCATCAAGCGCCCCTGGCCCTCGATGCTGCGCACCATCTGGGGCGACCCCGAGCGCTACCGGAAGACCTACTGGCCGGATGACTTCAAGGGCAAGCTGTACCTCGCCGGCGACGGCGCGAGCACCGACGAGGAAGGCTATTTCCGCATCGTCGGGCGCATCGACGACGTGCTCAACGTTTCCGGCCACCGGCTCGGCACCATGGAGATCGAGTCGGCCCTGGTGGCCAACACGAAACTCGTCGCCGAGGCGGCGGTGGTCGGCCGGCCTGACGATCTCACCGGCGAGGCGATTTGCGCGTTCGTGGTGCTCAAGGGCCAGCGCCCGACCGGCGCCGAGGCGCAGAGAATCGCCAAGGAGCTGCGCGACTGGGTCGGCAAGGAGATCGGCCCGATCGCCAAGCCGAAGGACATCCGCTTCGGCGAGAACCTGCCCAAGACGCGCTCCGGGAAGATCATGCGCCGGCTGCTGCGGGCGATCGCCCGCGGCGAAGAGATCAAGCAGGACGTCTCGACGCTCGAGAACCCGGCGATCGTGGAGCAGTTGAAGCAGGCAAGCTGATGCGGGACACGGACGCCAGGGGCCAGCGCCTGGTCGCGCTGTTCATCCTCGGCTGCCTGCTGTTCAACTACCCGATCCTGTCCCTGTTCAACGTCACCGCCGACGCGTTCGGCGTGCCGGTGCTGTACGCCTATATTTTCGCGGCCTGGGCGCTGCTCGTGGCGCTCATGGCCTACGTGGTCGAATCGCGGCGCTAGCCGCGCGAAAGACGACCGTGTTGCAGGGTCATGTCGTCGTCCTGGTGGCCTTCGCCTACCTGGGGCTGCTGTTCGGCATCGCCTACTACGCCGACCAGCGCGCCGACGCGGGCCGCTCGGTGATCGACAACCCGACGATCTACGCGCTGTCGCTGGCGGTGTACGCGACCGCCTGGACCTTCTATGGCTCGGTGGGACGCGCGGCGAGCGACGGCATCGGCTTCCTGCCGATTTACCTCGGCCCGACGCTGATGATCGCGCTGTGGTGGCTGGTGCTGCGCAAGATGATCCGCATCAGCAAGGCCAACCGCATCACCTCGCTCGCCGACTTCATCGCCTCGCGCTACGGCAAGAGCGCGCTGCTGGGGGGCGTGGTCACGGTGATCGCCGTGATCGGCATCCTGCCGTACATCTCGCTGCAGCTGAAGGCGATCTCGACCAGCTATGCGATCCTGCTGCAGTACCCGGAGATCAGCATGCCGGCGAGCGAGGCGGCGGGCAGCCAGGCGCTCGCGCTCGACACCGCGTTCTGGGTGGCGATGATCCTCGCCGCCTTCACGATCCTGTTCGGCACCCGGCACCTGGACGCGGCCGAGCACTACGAGGGCATGGTGGCGGCGATCGCGTTCGAGTCGCTCGTCAAGCTGCTCGCGTTCCTCGCCGTGGGGCTGTTCGTCACCTACGGCATGTTCGACGGCGTGGCCGACATCTTTTCGCGCGCGCGCGCGCTGCCCGAGCTCGCGCCGCTGCTCGCGCCGCTGGAGGGCGTCGCCGGCGGCTACGCGAGCTGGGTGTGGATGACGATCCTGTCGATGTTCGCGATCATGTTCCTGCCGCGCCAGTTCCAGGTGGCGGTGATCGAGAACAAGAACGAGCAGCACCTTTCCAAGGCGATCTGGCTGTTCCCGCTCTACATGCTGGCGATCAACCTGTTCGTGCTGCCGATCGCCTTCGGCGGCAACCTGTATTTCACGCCCGGCACGGTCGACGCGGATACCTATGTGCTCACGCTGCCGATGGCGGCCAGGCAGGAAGGGCTCGCGCTACTGGTGTTCATCGGCGGCCTGTCGGCGGCGACCGGCATGGTGATCGTGGAGACCATCGCCCTGTCGACGATGGTCTGCAACGACCTGGTGATGCCCGTGCTGCTCCGCCTCAGGGGCCTGCGCCTGGCGGAGCGGCGCGACCTCACGGCGCTGCTGCTCGGCATCCGGCGCGGCGCGATCATCGGCATCCTGCTGTTGGGCTACCTTTATTTCCGGCTCGCCGGCGAGGCGTATGCGCTGGTCTCCATCGGCCTGGTGTCGTTCGCCGCGGTGGCGCAGTTCGCGCCCGTGCTTCTGGGGGGCATCTTCTGGAAGCGCGGCACGCACAGCGGGGCGCTCGCCGGCCTGCTCTGCGGCTTCGCGGTCTGGTGCTACACGCTGCTGCTGCCCGCGCTCGCGCGCTCGGGCTGGCTGCCGATCGGCCTGATGGAGAACGGCCCCTGGGGCATCGAGCTGCTGAGGCCGCTGGAGCTGTTCGGACTGAAGGGGCTCGACAAGATCACGCACGCGATGATCTGGAGCATGATTGCCAACGTCGGCGCCTATGTCGGGGTGTCGCTGATGACGGGCCAAAGCGCGGACGAAACCCGCCAGGCGGGGCTGTTCGTGGACGTGTTCGGCCAAGCGGGCGAAGCCGGCGGCGCGCGCTTCTGGCGCGGCACTGCCTCCGTGCCGGACCTGCATGATCTGCTTGCCCGCTTCCACGGCCCCGCCGCCGCCGACGAGGCGTTTGCGCAGTATGCGCGCTCCCGCGGCCTGGGCTGGCCCGGCGAGGGCATCGTCGCCGACGCGGATTTCGTGCACTTCGTCGAAGTGCAGCTCGCCGGCGCGATCGGCGCCGCTTCGGCGCGCATCATGGTCGGATCCGTGGTGCAGGAGGAGGCGCTGACCACCGACGAGGTGCGCGAGATCCTCGACGAGGCCTCGCAGGTGGTCGTCACCAG
>JADLES010000085.1 GCA_020845995.1 Burkholderiales bacterium
CTCGCGCCTGCCGTCGCCGCGGCCCTCGCGCCTGCCGCCACGGTCGCGGTCGCCGTAGCGCTGCTCGCCACGGGCGCGATGCTGGCTTTGCTGCCGCTCCGGGCGCGGCGAGCCCGCCGCTCCGGGTTGGGCGGCGACGGCGGACGCCTCAAGCGGCTTCTCCGGCTTGAGCCAGCCGAAAAGCCGGCCCAGGAAACCCGAGCGCGCCGGTTCCTGCACCGCCGCCGGCGGCGGCGCGGGCTGGTTCGCGCGGACAGGCTCGGTCTTCGGCTGCGGCTCGGGGACGACCGGCGCCGGCTGGTCCGGCACGATGCCCTGCACGGCGGCCTGCTGGCGCTCCTTCCTCGCCTCGGCTTCCTTGCCCGCCGCCTGCGGTTCCTCCGGTTTCTCGACAAGCTCGTAGCTCGAGGGCACGTGCTCCATCTGGTTCAGCTCGTCGTGCTTGAGCCGCTGGACCTTGTAGTGCGGCGTCTCGAGGTGCGAGTTCGGCACCAGGATGATGTTCACCTTGAGGCGCGCCTCCAGCTTCTGGATCTCGGCGCGCTTTTCGTTGAGCAGGAAGGAGGCGACGTCGACCGGCACCTGCGCGTGCACCGCGCCGGTGTTCTCCTTCATCGCCTCTTCCTGGATGATGCGCAGCACGTGCAGGGCGGTCGACTCGGTGCCGCGGATGAAGCCCGTGCCGCCGCAGCGCGGGCAGCTGATGTGCGCGGTCTCCTCCAGCGAGGGCTGCAGCCGCTGGCGCGAGAGCTCCATCAGGCCGAAGCGCGAGATCTTGCCGATCTGCACGCGGGCGCGGTCGTGCCGCAGCGCCTCGCGAAAGCGGTTCTCCACCTCGCGCTGGTTTTTCTGCGACTCCATGTCGATGAAGTCGACGACGATCAGGCCGCCCAGGTCGCGCAGGCGCAGCTGGCGGGCGACCTCTTCGGCGGCCTCCAGGTTGGTGCGCAACGCCGTTTCCTCGATGTCGTGCCCCTTGGTGGCGCGCGCCGAATTGACGTCGATGGCGGTCAGCGCCTCGGTGTGGTCGATGACCACCGCCCCGCCCGAGGGCAGGTTGACGTGGCGCCCGTACGCGCTCTCGATCTGGTGCTCGATCTGGAAGCGCGAAAAGAGCGGCACGTCGTCGCGGTACAGCTTCACCTTGCCGACGTTGGCCGGCATCACGGTCTGCATGAAGGCGACCGCCTGGTCGAAGATCTCCTGGGTGTCGATGAGGATCTCGCCGATGTCGGGCTGGAAATAATCGCGGATGGCGCGGATCACCAGGCTCGACTCGAGGTAGATGAGGAAGGGCTTCTTGTCCGCGTCCCTGGCGGCGCCGTCGATGGCGCCCCAGAGCTGCAGGAGGTAGTTGAGGTCCCACTGCAGCTCCTCGATCGAGCGGCCGATCGCCGCCGTGCGCGCGATCACGCTCATGCCCTCGGGCACCTGCAACTGCTCGATGGTGTCGCGCAGCTCGTCGCGATCCTCGCCCTCGACGCGGCGCGAAACCCCGCCGCCGCGCGGATTATTTGGCATGAGAACCAGATATCTTCCCGCCAAGGAAATAAACGTCGTAAGCGCGGCGCCTTTGTTGCCGCGCTCGTCCTTCTCGACCTGGACGATCAGGTCCTGGCCCTCGTCGAGCGCTTCCTGGATGCGGGCGCGGCCGGCGTCGACCCCGCGGCGGAAATAGCTGCGGGCGACTTCCTTGAACGGCAGGAAACCATGCCGCTCCTCGCCGTAATCGATGAACGCCGCCTCGAGGCTGGGCTCGATGCGGGTGATGATGCCCTTGTAGATGTTGCTCTTGCGCTGCTCCCTCGAGGCCGACTCGATGTCGAGATCGACCAGTTTCTGTCCTTCCACGATGGCGACCCGCAGCTCTTCCTGCTGGGTCGCGTTGAATAGCATTCGTTTCACTTATTGTTCTCCCGCGCGCGCAGGAGCGCCGTCACGGCTTAGTCGATATTCTCCTTATGGAAAATTCCCCGCAGGGGAAAAGACACCTTGCGCGCGCTTCCACTTCGATCGCTGCTTGGGGTGAGCGACAAAACCCCTGGTTCGGGTCCGGCGCGCGGCCGGACAGGAGGCGGGTTGCAGGTTCCGGCGCGCGGCTCCTTGTCTGCGCGTCTTGCGGTTCCTGTGCCTCGCAACTCGAGGCCAGAGCTAGGATAATAATAAAAATGAAGGACTTAAGCAAGCCTCGCGCGACCTGGCTTGAAGTGGGTGAGGAAAGCGAGGCGCAGCGGATCGACAATTTCCTGATCCGCCAGCTGAAGGGCGTGCCCAAAAGCCATGTGTACCGGGTGCTGCGCAGCGGCGAAGTCCGCGTCAACAGCGGCCGGGTCAAGCCCGATTACCGGCTGAAGGCAGGGGACCGGGTCCGGGTTCCGCCGGTCAGGGTTTCGGCGGGAAAGACGTCCAGGGCGAACCCGATCGAATTCCCGATCGTGTTCGAAGACCCCGCTGTACTTGTCGTCGACAAGCCTTCGGGGGTGGCCGTCCACGGCGGCAGCGGCGTAAGCTTCGGGGTCATCGAACAGCTGCGCGCGGCGCGCCCCGAGGCGAAGATGCTGGAACTGGCGCACCGGCTGGACCGCGACACCTCCGGCCTGCTCATCATCGCCAAGAAGCGCAGCGCCCTGGTCGAGCTGCATCGCATGCTCCGTGATGGCGAGGTAGAGAAGATCTACGTGGCGGTCGTGAAGGGCATTCCCGCGAACAAGCGGTTCGACATCACCGAGCCGCTTCACAAGTACGTCAACGCGAAGGGCGAGCGGCGGGTGGCGGTAAAGGGAGGAGGCATGCCCGCCGTCACCAGGATCAACCTGCTGCAGAAGAGCAAGGACGTCAGCTTGCTGGAATTGCGCCTCCTGACCGGCCGCACCCACCAGATCCGCGTCCACCTCGCCCACGCCGGCCACCCGGTGCTCGGGGACGCCAAGTACGGCGACTTCGAGCTTAACCGCGCGCTCGCGCGGCAGGGCGTGAAGCGTCTTTTTCTGCATGCGCGGCGTTTGGCGCTCAAGCACCCGGTCGAAGGCATGCGGATCGTTCTGGAATCGCCACTGGCGGACGACATGCGGCGCTTTTGCCAGTCAAGATTTGGCCCGGATTGCGGGACTCAGGGCGATTGATTACACTGCAATCATTGATTGCAAAGGACGCCATCATGGCCAGCATCACCATTCGCAACCTGGACGCGCATACCAAGGCCCGCCTGCGCGTGCGGGCGGCGCACCGGCAGCGCTCCATGGAAGAAGAGGCTCGCCATATTCTGCGCACCGCGCTCGCGGAGAGCGACGCCGCGCCGCGCGACCTTGGCGCGGCGATCGGCGCGCGCTTTCGGCCGCTCGGCGGCGTCGATCTCCTGCTCCCCGCGCGTGAACCGATGCGTGAGCCGCCGGCGGCGAGGAAGGTCGCGCGCAAGTGATCGTCCTCGATACCAATGTCGTTTCGGAATTGATGAAGGCCGCGCCGGACGCCGCGGTGGCGCGCTGGGTCGCGGACCAGCAGGCGGCGACGTTGTACACGACGAGCATCACGCAGGCCGAAGTTCTGCATGGCATCCTGTTGCTGCCCGCCGGCAAGCGACGCGTCGCGCTCGAGGCGGCTGCCGAGGCGATGTTCGAGAACGACTTCGGCGGCCGGGTGTTGCCGTTTGGCGGCGTCGCCGCCCGCGCCTATGCGCAGATCGCGGCCCACCGCTGGCGCTCGGGGCGGCCGATTTCGGGCTTCGATGCGCAGATCGCCGCGATCACACGCACGGCCCGGGCTACGGTCGCAACCCGTAACGTCGGCGATTACGACGAATGCGGCGTCAAGGTGGTGAATCCGTGGGACGCTTGAGGAGGGCGAATGAACGATTCCAGCGCGGAAATCGAACCGCGGTGTGAGTTGTGCCGGCGCTCTTACGGCGAAGAACCGGCGCGGGCGCCATTTTCCGCGCGGACGTTTCTCGCCGGCATGAAGGAACGCGGCCACGAATCAGGGAAGAACCTGATGGCACGGTGAGGTCCTCGTGCCTGCAGTCGCGCGCCGCCGATAGCGAAGCGGCTGAAAAATCCTTCCCGATGGACTTGACGCGGCGACGCAATCGCTTGCCGCATCGCATCATCATGTGTCGAGTCAGTCGCTTGTCAGTTATCCTGCGCAAATGCGGGAATCTTCTCGAGCGCTGTGCCCGGGACATTGAGCAGCGAACGCAAATATCCGTTGATCGTCTTCGACTGGGACGGCACGCTGTTCGACTCGACCGCCGTGATCGCCGAAGGCATACGGCAAGCCGCGCGCGAGATGGCGCTGCCGGTGCCGGACCTGCGGACCGCGAGCCACGTCATCGGCCTCGGGCTGGGCGATTCGATGCGCCACGCCATGCCGGCGCTGCCGCCGGAGCGCTACCAGGAGTTCCTCGCGATCTACCGGCAGTATTTTCTCGAGCACGAAGACAGGCTGGGGCTCTTTCCGGGGGTCGCCGACCTGCTGCGCGCGCTTCGCGGGCGCGGCCACCGGCTCGCGGTCGCCACCGGCAAGCCGCGGCGCGGCCTCGACCGGGCGCTGGCGGCGAGCGGCATCGGCGCGCTGTTCGACGCGACGCGCTGCGGGGACGAGACGCAGCCCAAGCCGCATCCGGCGATGCTGCTCGAGTTGATGGGCGAGCTTCGCCTGGGCGCCGGGCAGCTGCTGATGGTCGGCGACACCTCGCACGACCTGGGCATGGCGCGCAGCGCCGGAGTCGATGCCGTCGCGGTCGGCTACGGCGCGCACCCGCTCGAATCGCTGCTCGCCTGGACGCCGCGCGCCTGCGTCGCGAGCATCGGGGAGCTTGCGGATTGGCTGACGGCGAACGCCTGATCTGCGCCTCGGACGCGCTGCTCGACTCGGGCAGGGCGGTGCGCTTCGAAGTCGAGTACATCGGCGAGAAGGCGCCGGCGTTCGCGGTCCGCTTCGAAGGCCGCGTGCACGGCTATCTCAACCGCTGCGGCCACCTGCCGATGGAGCTCGACTGGCGCGAGGGCGAGGTCTTCGACTCCGAGGGGCTCGCTTTGATATGCTCGACGCACGGCGCGATGTACGGGGCCGACAGCGGCAGGTGCCTGGGCGGACCCTGCGGGAGCACGCCGCTGGTCGCGCTGCGGATGGAGGAACGGGACGGCAAGGTGTATTGCAAAGGAATCGACGATGGCTGACAACGACGGACAGTGGGAACGGGGATTGATCGAGAAGATCGCCACCGAGGCGCTCAAGGAACAGCGGCGCGCGCGACGCTGGGGCATTTTCTGGAAGCTGCTGGCGTTCGTCTACGTGACGGTGGTGCTGGTGATGGCGGTCGACTGGAAGGACATGGCCGACGGCAAGGGCGGCAGGCACACGGCGCTCATCGACGTGCGCGGCGTGATCGGGCCGGGCACGGATTCGAGCGCGGACAAGGTAATGCTCGCGCTGCAGGCGGCGTTCAAGGACCGGAACACGCAAGGGGTGGTGATGCGCATCAACTCGCCGGGCGGCAGCCCGGTGCAGGCGCAGAACATCTTCGACGAGATGAAGCGGCTGCGGCAGAAGCACCCGGAGATTCCGCTCTACGTCGTGGTGGAGGACCTGTGCGCCTCGGGCGGCTACTATGTCGCCGCCGCCGCCGATAGGATCTACGTCGCCAGGAACAGCATCGTCGGCTCGATTGGCGTGCGCATGGACGGCTTCGGCGTGGTCGGGCTGATGGAGAAGCTGGGCGTGGAAAGCCGGCTCATCACCGCGGGCAGGAACAAGGCGCTTCTCGATCCCTTTACCCCGCAGGAGGAGGCGCACCGGCAGATTCTCATCGGGCTGGTGGACGAGATCCACAACCAGTTCATCAAGGCGGTGAAGGACGGCCGCGGCAAGCGGCTGAAGGAGACGCCGGACATGTTTTCCGGCCTGATCTGGACCGGCGCGAAGAGCGTCGAGCTGGGGCTCGCGGACGGTTTCGGCGGCCTGGATTACGTCGCCCGCGAGGTCGTCAAGGCCGAGGACATCGTCGACTACACGCAGAAGGACAACCTGGCGGAGAAATTCGCGCGCCGCTTCGGCGCCGGCGCCATCAACTCCCTGCTCGAATTCTCCGCGCGCAGCGGCCTCGCTATCCGCTGAAGAGCAGGAACACGGTCGGACGCCTGCCGATCGCGTGGCGGGCGTCGCGCCAGACGGCGATCGGTCGAGTCCGAATCTCCTCGGTGCGCAGCGTCAGGTCGCTCGCCACGCACAGCGAGGTGCCGGGAGCGCAGGTTTGCAGCAGGGCGCCGAGCATCGCGTCGTTGCGGTAGGGCGTCTCGATGAAGATCTGCGTCTCGCGCTCGCGCCGCGAGCGCGCCTCCAGCTCGCGGATCCTGAGCCTGCGCGCTTGCGCCTCGCGCGGCAGGTAGCCGCAGAACGCGAAGCGCTGGCCTTCCAGTCCCGAGGCCATCAGCGCGAGCACGATCGAGGAGGGGCCGACCAGCGGCACGACGCGAATCCCCGAGCGCTGCGCCGCCTCCACCAGGCCCGCGCCTGGGTCGGCGATCGCCGGGCAACCCGCTTCCGAGAGAAGGCCGATGGAGATGCCGGCCTGGAGTTCTTCGATTTGCCTTGAAAAGCCGGACTCCAGAACGGAAAGTTCAAGATCCTGAATCGCGCATGGCATGCCAACGTCCTTCAGGAATGCGCGCGCGCTCTTCGCGTTCTCGACGGCGAAGCGGCGCAGGGTTCGCACCGTTGCCAGCGCGGGCGCGGAGAGGGCATCGGCCGCGGCGCCGCCGAGCGGCGTCGGAATGGCATAGAGGATCCCCGGCATCAACCCAGCACGTCGCAGCCGGCGTCGCGCAGCAGCTCGCTCACCGCGATCAGCGGCAGGCCGATGAGCGAGGTGGGGTCCTCGGTCTCGATCCTTTCGATGAGGGCGATGCCGAGCCCTTCGGCCTTCGCGCTGCCGGCGCAATCGTACGGCCGCTCCCGGCGCAGGTAATTCTCGATCCGGTCCGCGGTCAGGTGGCGGAACGTGACCCGGCAAATCACCACCCGCGAAAGCAGCGCGTTCGATCGCGCATCGAGCAGCGCGACGGCGGTGTCGAAGACGGCGGTCCGGCCGCTGAGCAGCGCCAGCTGCCGCGCCGCGTTCTCGTGGTTGCCGGGCTTGTCCAGCCTCGCCCGCCCGCAATAGGCGACCTGGTCCGCGCCGATGATGAGCGCGTCGGGAAACCGGTCGGCTACGGCGCGCGCCTTCGCCTCGGCCAGGCGCTGGGCGACGGCGGCAGCGCTTTCTCCTGGGTGCGGCGTTTCATCGACCTCGGGATCGGCGCATTCGAAGGCGAGGCCGAGCCGCTCGAGCAGCGCCCGGCGGTAGCCTGATGTGGAAGCGAGCACGAGCCGCCGCGACGATGGCATGGCTTTGTTTTGACAGAGATTTTTCTGAATGATACCATCCGCCCCCGTATGTCGCACCAGCCCGTCATCGACGGCCTCGAATTCGCGCAGGCCGCCTCGAAGCTGCAGGGTGCGTGGCCGGTGACAGAATTTGCACGACTGCGGGATGCATTGCGCACGGAGGAAGGAACTCTCCGGTACGAATTGCAGGGGATGCCCGAAACGCACGGGCGGCCGGCGCTTCGCCTGATCGTGGACGGAGTCCTGCCGCTGGTGTGCCAGCGCTGTCTCGGGGCGCTCGAGTACCCGTTGCACATCGAGGCCCTGCTTCTGCTGGCGGCAACGCAGGCGGAGGTGGACGCCGAGCCGCTGGAAGCGGAAGGACCCGAGAGCATCGTTGCGGGCCGGGAAATGGCGGTGCAGGCGCTGGTCGAGGACGAGGTGCTGCTGGCGATCCCGATCGCGCCTCGCCACGCGGCGTGCGCGCGCGCGGCGGCGTCGGCGCCAGGTGCGACGGCGAGGCCGTTCGCGGGCCTGCGCGGGCTGATGGACGGGTGGAAGCATTGAACGAATCAGATTGAGGAGCAGACCATGGCTGTACAGCAGAACAAGAAGTCGCCGTCCAAGCGCGGCATGCATCGTTCGCACGATTTCCTGAGCGCGCCGGCGCTCGCCGTCGAGCCGACCACTGGCGAGGCGCACCTGCGCCATCACCTCAGTCCCAGCGGCTACTACCGCGGTAAGAAGGTCGCCAAGGGCAAGGGCGACTGATCATCACCGTCGCCATTGATTGCATGGGGGGCGATCACGGGCCCCATGTGACGGTGCCGGCCGCCCTCGACTTCCGGCGCGAGCACGCCGACGTGCGGGTCATCCTCGTCGGCCGCCGCGAGGAGATCGAGACGGAGCTGCGCCGGCACGGCGCGGCGCCGGGCGACGGGTTGCGCGTCGAGCACGCGACCGAGGTGGTGGCCATGGACGAACCGCCCGCCCAGGCGATGCGCTACAAGAAAGATTCCTCGATGCGCGTCGCGGTCAATCTCGTCAAGGCGGGCGAAGCGCATGCCTGCGTGAGCGCGGGCAACACGGGCGCGCTGATGGCGATCTCGCGCTTCGTGCTGAAGACGCTGCCGGCGATCGACCGCCCGGCCATCGCCAGCGGCGTTCCCAACGCCATGGGCGGCTACACCTACGTGCTCGACCTCGGTGCGAACGTCGAGTGCACGCCGGAACAGCTGATGCAGTTCGGCGTCATGGGCGCGATGCTGGTGACGGCGGTCGAGGGCAGGGAGCGCCCGCGCGTGGGCCTGCTCAACATCGGCGTGGAGGACATCAAGGGCAACGACACCGTCAAGCGGGCGGCGGAGCTGCTGCGCGCGAGCGGACTCAACTACGCCGGCAACGTCGAGGCCGACGACATCTACAAGGGCAGCGTCGACGTGGTGGTTTGCGACGGCTTCGTCGGCAATTCGGTGCTCAAGGCCTCCGAGGGCGTCGCGCACATGATCGTCGGTTTCCTGCGCCAGGAATTCTCCCGCAACCCGTTGCGCAGGCTTTCCGCGCTGATCGCGCTGCCGGCGCTGCGCGCGCTGCGCGCGCGCATGGATCCGCGCAACTACAACGGCGCGGGCCTGCTCGGGCTGAAGGGCATCGTCGTCAAGAGCCACGGCTCGGCCGACCGGCACGCCTTCGTGCAGGCGTTGCGGCGCGCCCTCGAGGTCGTGCGCTACGACCTGGTGCGCCACATCTCCGAAAGCGTCGCGCGGGCGCGCTCATGATCCGCTCGCGCATCGCCGGTACCGGCGCCTATCTGCCGCCCACCATCGTCACCAACGACGAGCTGGCGAGGCGCATGGACACGAGCGACGCCTGGATCCAGGAACGCACCGGAATTCGCCAGCGGCACCTGGCCGACAAGGGGCAGTCCACCAGCGACCTGGCGCTGGAGGCGAGCAGGCGGGCGCTCGAGGCCGCCGGCCTGAGCGCCGCGCAGGTGGACCTGATCGTGGTCGCGACCTCGACCCCGGACTACATCTTTCCGAGCACCGCCTGCCTGCTGCAGGCGAAGCTCGGCGCGAAGGGCGGCGCGGCGTTCGACCTGCAGGCGGTCTGCAGCGGCTTCGTCTACGCTCTCGCCACCGCGGACAGCTTCATCCGCGCCGGCACGCACCGCAGCGCGCTGGTGGTCGGCGCGGAAGTGTTCTCGCGGATCCTCGACTGGAACGACCGCGCCACCTGCGTGCTGTTCGGCGACGGCGCGGGCGCGGTGGTGCTGACCGCCGCGCAGGTTCCCGGCATCCATGCCTCGGTCCTGCACGCCGACGGCAGCCTGGCCGGCATCCTTTCGGTGCCGGGCAACGTCTGCGGCGGAACGATCATCGGCTCGCCGTTCCTGCAGATGCAGGGCGGCCAGGTGTTCAAGGTGGCGGTCAAGGTGCTGGACGAGGCGGCGCGCGAGGTCAGCGCCGCGGCCGGCATTGCGCTCGAGCAGGTCGACTGGCTGATCCCGCACCAGGCCAACTTGCGGATCCTGGAAGCCACGGCGAAGCGCCTCGGCCTGCCGCGCGAGCGCTTGGTGGTGACGGTGGACCGGCACGCGAACACCTCGGCGGCCTCTGTGCCGCTGGCGCTCGACGAATTCGTGCGCGCCGGCCGCATCAAGCCCGGCCACAAGGTCATGCTGCAGGGCGTCGGCGGCGGCTTCACCTGGGGCGCTTCGCTGGTCACGATGTGAGGAACAGGCAATGAAGATGGCGATGGTCTTTCCCGGGCAGGGTTCGCAATCGGTCGGTATGCTGAAGGCGTACGCCGGACTGCCGGAAGTGGACGGCGTGCGCGGCGAGGCGCAGGCGGCGCTGGGTGCGGAATTCGTGAAGCTGCTCGATGAAGGCCCGGCCGAGCAGCTCAACCTGACCGTGAACACGCAACCCGCGATGGTGACCGCGGCGATCGCCGCGTACCGCGCCTGGCGCGCGCTCGGCGGGCCCGCTCCCGCGATCGTCGCCGGACACAGCCTGGGCGAGTATTCCGCGCTGGTGGCCGCCGGGGCGCTCTCGTTCGGCGCCGCGCTGCCGCTGGTGCGCTTTCGCGCGCAATCGATGCAGGAGGCCGTGCCCGAAGGGCAGGGCGCCATGGCGGCGATTCTCGGCCTGGAGGACGACGCGGCGCGCGCCGCCTGCGCCGAAGCGGCGCGGGGAGAGGCCGTGGAGGCGGTGAACTTCAACGCGCCCGGGCAGGTGGTCATCGCCGGCCACAAGAGCGCGGTGGCGCGCGCGATCGAAGCCTGCAAGGCGCGCGGCGCGAAACGCGCGATGCCGCTGCCGGTGAGCGCGCCCTTTCACTCCAGCCTGATGAAGCCAGCGGCGGCAAAGCTGGCGGGATTTTTGGCAGACGTAGGTTTTGCCGTTCCATCCATGCCGGTCATCAACAACGTTGACGTGAAAACGGAGTCCGATCCAGTCAGAATCAAGAGCGCGCTCGTGCGCCAGGCGGCGTCGCCGGTGCGCTGGGCGGATACGATCCGCCACATGGCGGAGCAGGGCGTGACGTGCGTCGTCGAATGCGGCCCCGGCAAGGTGCTGGCGGGCCTGGTCAGGCGCATCGACGCGCGCGTGCAGGGCATCGCCGCGGCGGACCGGGCCTCGCTCGAGCAGGCGCTCGCCGCCGTGAAGGGAGGCTGACCATGCTGCAAGGCAGGCTGGCGCTGGTCACCGGCGCCTCGCGCGGCATCGGTCGCGCCATCGCGCTCGAACTGGCGAAGCAGGGCGCGACGGTCGTGGGCACCGCGACCGGCGAAGCGGGAGTGAAGTCGATCGCGGAGGCCGGGATCACGGGCAAGGCGATGAACGTGCGCGACGCGGCGCAGACCGATGCCGTGCTCGCGGAGATCGAGAAGGAAGCCGGCGCGATCGCGATCCTCGTCAACAACGCCGGCATCACGCGCGACAACCTGGCGCTGCGCATGAAGGACGCGGACTGGACCGAGGTGCTGGAGACGAACCTCACGCCGGTGTTCCGCATTTCCCGCGCGGTGATGCGCGGCATGATGAAGGCGCGCTGGGGAAGGATCATCAACATCACCTCGGTGGTGGGCGCCTCCGGCAATCCGGGGCAGGCCAACTACGCGGCCGCGAAAGCGGGCATCGTCGGGCTGTCGAAATCGCTCGCGCGCGAGCTCGGCGGCCGCAACATCACGGTGAACTGCGTCGCGCCGGGTTTCATCGACACCGACATGACGCGGGCGCTGCCGCAGGCGCAGAAGGACGCGCTGCTCGGGCAGATTCCGCTCGGCCGGCTCGGGCAACCCGAAGACGTCGCCGCGGCGGTGGCCTATCTCGCCTCGCCGGCCGCGGGCTATGTCACGGGCGCGGTGCTGCACGTCAACGGCGGCATGTACATGTCTTGATTCCGGTAAAATAGCGGTCACGATCAGGGAAGGAGTGCGGCATGGAAAATATCGAACAGCGGGTCAGGAAGATCATCGCGGAGCAGCTCGGCGTCAGCGAGGCGGAAATCAAGCCGGAGTCCTCGTTCGTCGACGACCTGGGCGCGGACTCGCTCGATACGGTGGAGCTGGTGATGGCGCTCGAGGAGGAGTTCGAGACCGAAATCCCGGACGAAGAGGCGGAAAAGATCACCACGGTGCAGCTCGCGATCGACTACGTGAAGTCGCACGCCAAGGCCTGAGCGGGCCCGTCCCCGCAGCGACCCGTGCAACGCCGCAGAGTCGTGGTCACCGGGCTGGGAATCATCAGCCCGGTGGGAAACAACGTCGCGCAGGCCTGGCAGAGCGCGCTCGCGGGCAGGAGCGGCGTCACCCGGGTCACCCGTTTCGACGCCTCGCGCCTCAGCAGCCAGATCGCCGGCGAAATCGCCAGCTTCGACGTCGCCAAATACCTGTCGCCGAAAGAGGCGCGGCGCATGGACCGCTTCATCCATTTCGGCATCGCGGCGGGAATGCAGGCCTGGCAGGATTCGGGCAACCAGGTGACCGCGGAGACGGCCGAGCGCTTCGGCGTCAATTTCGGCTCGGGCATCGGCGGGCTGCCCCTGATCGAGGAAACCTACGGGGAGTTGCAAAAGAGCGGCCCGCGGCGCATCTCGCCGTTCTTCATTCCGGGAACGATCATCAACATGATCGCCGGCAACCTGTCGATCATGCTCGGCGCGAAGGGCCCCAATCTGGCGATCGTCACCGCGTGCACGACCTCCACGCATTGCATCGGCGAAGCGGGCAGGCTGATCCGCTACGGCGAGGCCGATGTCATGATCGCGGGAGGCTCCGAGGCCGCGGTGACCGAGCTGACGATGGGCGGGTTCGCCTCGGCGCGCGCGCTGTCCACGCGCAACGACGACCCCGCCGGGGCGAGCCGGCCCTGGGACAAGGACCGCGACGGCTTCGTGATGGGCGAGGGCGCGGGCGCGCTGGTTCTCGAGGAGTACGAGCACGCCAGGCGCCGCGGCGCGCGCGTGTACTGCGAACTGGCCGGCTACGGCGTGTCCGCGGACGCCTACCACATCACGGCGCCCGCCGAGGACGGCGACGGCGCCTTCCGCTGCATGCGCAACTCGCTGCGCGACGCGGGCATGAACGCGGACGGGATCGATTACGTCAATGCGCACGGAACCTCCACGCCGCTGGGCGACATCGCCGAGACCATGGCCGTGAAGCGCCTGTTCGGCGAGCACGCGCGCAAGCTGGCGGTGAACTCCACCAAGTCGATGACCGGGCACCTGCTCGGCGCCGCCGGCGCGGTGGAGGCGGTGTTCAGCATCCTCGCGCTGCGCGAACAGGTCTCGCCGCCGACCATCAACCTGCATTCGCCGGATCCCCAGTGCGATCTCGACTACGTGCCGAACTCGGCGCGCAGGATGCCGATCCGCGCGGCGATGTCGAATTCGTTCGGTTTCGGCGGCACCAACGGCACGCTGGTCTTCCGGCAGGTTTGAGCGCGCCCGCGCCGACCTCGTCGCGCCCGCTGCGGCTCGAACTGCGCCCGTCCGGCGCGCTGGCAGCAGCGATCTTCTCGATGCACCTGGTTGCGGCAGGCAGCTTCCTGACAGTTTTGACAGGTTGGCCGGGGATTGCATTGGCCGGATGCATGTGCGCGCTGGGCGGATTCGTGGCGGGAGATCGGGCACTTCTGCGCGCTGCCGGCTCGCCCCGCGCCATCGAGATCCTCGCCGATGGCAGCGCAAAGTGCCTGTTTGCAAATGGAGAATCGGCAATTCTCGGCCCCGGCCGGGTGACGCGATCGTGGGTCGCGCTGCCCCTGCGCGCGGCCCGGCGCCGCGCCTCGCTCCTGGTTGTCGCGGGAATGCTCGCGCCGAATGATTTCCGCAGGCTGCGCCTGTGGGCGCGCTGGGGACGGCTGCCGGACCCGGCGGCGCTGGAGCGCCCGTAGTGCGCGCGCAACGAACTATTTCCAAAGGCGGCTGTCTGTGGCACATAGGCAGCGTCGGCGCGGGCGACATCGGCCATGCCTGAGCGCGACATCGACCGGCAGCTGGTCGAGCGCGCGCAGCGCGGCGACAAGCGCGCGTTCGGGCTGCTCGTGGAGAAGTACCAGCGCCGGCTGGCGCGCCTGGTTTCGCGGCTGGTCCGCGACCCTGGCGAGGTCGAGGATGTGACGCAGGAAGCGTTCGTGAAGGCCTACCGGGCGCTGCCCGCGTTCCGGGGCGAGAGCGCGTTTTATACATGGTTGTACCGGATCGGAGTGAACACCGCCAAGAATTACCTTGTGGCGGCGGGCAGAAGGGCGCCGACCTCGACGGAAGTCGAGGCCGGCGAGGCGGAGAGTTTTGCGGGCGGCGATCTGCTGCGCGATATCAACACGCCGGAGAGCGTGCTGCTGTCGAAGGAGATCGCCGGCACGGTGAATGGCGCGATCGAGGCTTTGCCGGAGGAACTGCGCAGCGCGATCCAGCTGCGCGAGCTGGAGGGCATGAGCTACGAGGAGATTGCGAAGCTGATGGACTGCCCGGTGGGCACGGTGCGCTCCCGGATCTTCCGGGCGCGCGAGGCGATCGCGGAGCGCCTGAGGCCGCTGCTGGATTCGGCGAAGGACAAGAGGTGGTGATGAAATCGAAGATCTCGGCGCTCATCGACAGCGAGCTGCCGCGCGCGGAAGCAGGCCCGGTGCTCGACGCCCTGCGGGCCGACGAAGAGGCGCGGGACGGCTGGCGGCGCTACCACCTGATCGGCGATCTGATGCGCGATGAGCGCATGCTTTCCAGCGGCTTTTCCGCGCGCGTCGCCGAGAGAATCGAACGGGAACCCAGCGTGCTCTCGCCCGCGCCGATGGCGAGGCCGGCGGCGCGCGCGCCGGCCTGGACGTTCGCTCTCGCCGCCAGCCTCGCGGTCGCCTTCGTCGGCGGCTCGACGTTCCTGATGCTGCGGCCGGAGGCCGAGCCGCCGGTTCCGATGGCCCAGAAGGCGCCGCCGCAGGAGGCGGTGGCGCAGGTCGCGCCGCCGGACAAGGCGGACGACTACCTGCTCGCGCACCAAGGCTACTCGCCGCGCAACAATCTGCAGGGCATCGCGCCGTACGTGCGCACGGTGTCGGGCGAATCGCGCGGGCCGGCGCGGTGATGCGCGCGCTCGGGCTGGCGCTGGCGTTCTGCAGCGGGTTCTGCGCGGCGCAGCCGCAGTCCGATCCGGCGGCCGAACCCCTCGCGCTGCTGCGCAGGGTCTACCAGGCGACCGAGAAGCTTTCCTACACCGGCACCTTCGTCTACCAGCAGGGCGAGCGCACGGAGACCTCGCGGATCACGCGCATCGGCGGTCCGGTTGAATTCATCGAACGGGTGGAGGTGCTCGACGGCGTGCGCCGCGAGATCGTGCGCACGCGCGACGCGGTGCGCTGCTACCTGCCCGAAAGCCGCACCGTGAAGGTGGAGCGGCGCGTCGGCCAGCGTGCCTTCCCGGGGATGCTGCCCGAGCAGGTGTCCGAACTCGCGCGGCATTACTCGATCACCCGCGGCGAGCCTGCGCGCATTGCCGGCTACGACTGTGCCGCGGTGGTGCTGACCCCGAAGGACGATCTGCGCTACGGCTACAAGCTCTGGGCCGATGCCGGCAGCGGCATGCTCCTCAAGGCGCGCACCTTCGACCGCCGCGGCGAGACCGTGGAGCAGTTCACCTTCGTCCAGTTCTCCATCGGCAGCGTGCCGCGCGAGCGCGCTCGCCCGCGCCACCCGGTGCAGACCTGGCGGATCGATGAGACCGCGGTGGTCCCGGCCAACCTGACCGGCGCGGGCTGGTCGGTGCAGGCCGACCTGCCCGGATTCCGCAAGGTGGCGGAGGTGACGCGCCGGCTCGGCGAGGCGCGCTCGGTGGGGCAGGTGGTCTACTCGGACGGCATGGCGGCGGTGTCGGTGTTCATCGAACCGATGTCGGGGCGCGACGACGTCCTGCGGCCGGGGCCCTCGAGCCTGGGCGCGTTCCAGATCTATACTCGCGCGGTGGCGAACCACGTGGTGACAGTGGTTGGCGAAGCGCCCGCCGCGAGCGTGCAGCGGATCGCCAGCCGGGTCGAATACCGGCAGCCGCAGGGACAATGATCGAGTGGAGGCCGCAGCAATGAACTGGATCCGGATATCCCTCGCCGCGCTGGCGCTGGGCTTCGCGGCGCAGGCCGGCGCGCAGGGGCGCGAATTGCCCGATTTCACGCGCCTGGTCGAGGAGCAAGGGCCCGCGGTGGTCAACATCAGCACCACCCAGGCGGTGCGCCGGCAGGTGACGATCCCTCAGATCCCCGGCCTGGAGAGCGAGGAAGGCCAGGAGTTCTTCCGGCGCTTCATCCCGCGGCAGCCCAACCCGCAGGGGCCGCGCCAGGAGAGCCGCTCGCTCGGCTCCGGCTTCATCATCAGCAAGGACGGCTACATCCTCACCAACGACCATGTGGTCAACGGCGCCGACGAAATCACCGTCAAGCTCACCGACAAGCGCGAGTTCAAGGCCAGGCTGGTGGGCAGCGACAAGCGCACCGACATCGCCCTTCTCAAGATCGAGCCGGCGGGCGCGCTGCCGGCGGTGAAGATGGGCGATCCCGCCAGGCTCAAGGTGGGCGAGTGGGTGGTGGCGATCGGCTCGCCGTTCGGGTTCGAGAACACGGTCACGGCCGGCATCGTGTCGGGCAAGGGGCGCACGATGCAGGACGCCAACCTGGTGCCCTTCATCCAGACCGACGTGGCGATCAACGTCGGCAACTCGGGCGGCCCGCTGTTCAACATGCGCGGCGAGGTCGTCGGCATCAATTCGCGGCTGTTCAGCCCCACCGGCACCTACCTCGGCATCGCCTTCGCGATCCCGATCGACGTGGCGCTCGACGTGCAGACGCAGCTGCAGGCGACGGGGCGCGTCTCGCGGGGCAAGATCGGCGTCGCCATCCAGGAAGTCACCAAGGACCTGGCGACCTCTTTCGGCCTGGACCGGCCGCGCGGCGCGCTGGTCGCGTCCGTGGAGAAAGGCAGCCCCGCGGAGCGCGCTGGCGTCGAGTCGAGCGACATCATCACCAGGGTGGACGGCAAGCCGGTGGAGGCGCAGAGCGACCTGCCGCGCATCATCGCGGCGATCCGGCCGGGCACCAGGGCCGAGCTCGAGGTCTGGCGCAAGGGCGGCACGCGCAACCTCAGCATCACGGTGGGCGAATGGGAAGAGGCGCGCGTCGCCGGGCGCGAGCCGCAGAAACCGCAGAAGCAGGCGGCGGCCGCGGCGAACCGGCTCGGGCTGATGGTGAGCGAGCTGACCCCGAAGCAGAAGGAAGACCTCAGGCTCGCCAACGGCGTCGTGGTCACCGAGGTGCGCGCGGACGCGCGCGGCGAACTGCGGCGCGGCGACATCCTGGTGAACCTGGTGCACAAGGGCCAGCACACGGCGATCCAGTCGGTGGAGCAGCTCAACAAGCTGCTCTCGGGCCTGGAGAAAAGCGCGGTGATCACGCTGCAGGTGCGCCGGGGCGACTCGATGGCCTACGTGACCGTCAACGGACTGACCGACAAGGGCTGAGCGGCGATGCGGTAAGATAGCGGCTCACGGAGGGTGCTGCGGCACCCTCTTTGCTTATGGCACAGAGCCGCATCCGCAACTTTTCCATCATCGCGCACATCGACCACGGCAAGTCGACGCTGGCGGACCGGTTCATCCAGCTTTGCGGCGGACTATCCGACCGGGAAATGGCCGACCAGGTGCTCGACTCGATGGACCTGGAGCGCGAGCGCGGCATCACCATCAAGGCGCAGACCGCGGCCCTCGACTACCGCGCGAAGGACGGGCAGACCTATCTGCTGAACCTGATCGACACGCCGGGGCACGTGGATTTCTCCTACGAGGTGAGCCGCTCGCTTTCGGCCTGCGAGGGCGCGGTGCTGGTGGTGGACGCTTCCCAGGGCGTGGAAGCGCAGACGGTGGCGAACTGCTACACCGCGACCGAGCTCGGCGTCGAGGTGATCCCGGTGCTGAACAAGATCGATTTGCCCTCCGCCGACCCGGCCAACGCGATCCGCGAGATCGAGGACGTGATCGGCATCCCGGCGCAGCACGCGCTGCGCGTCAGCGCGAAGACGGGCGAGGGCGTGGCCGACATCCTCGAGGCGGTGATCGCGCGCGTGCCGCCGCCCCGGGGCGACGCCGAGGCGCCCCTCAAGGCGCTGATCATCGACTCCTGGTTCGACAACTACGTCGGCGTGGTGATGCTGGTCCGCGTGGTCGACGGCGCCCTGCGGCCGAGGGACCGGATCGAGCTGATGAGCACGGGCGCCGCTTACCTGTGCGAACAGGTGGGCGTGTTCACGCCGAAGTCACGGCAGAAGGAGTCGCTCGCCGCGGGCGAGGTCGGTTTCGTCGTCGCCGGCATCAAGGAACTGCGCGCGGCCAAGGTGGGCGACACGATTACCCGCGCGGACCGGCGCGCGGCGACGCCGCTGCCCGGCTTCAAGGAGATCAAGCCGCAGGTCTTCGCCGGCCTGTATCCGGTCGAGTCCAACCAGTACGAGGCGATGCGCGAGGCGCTGGAGAAGCTGCACCTCAACGACGCCTCGCTGCACTACGAGCCCGAGGTCTCGCAGGCGCTCGGTTTCGGCTTTCGCTGCGGCTTCCTCGGCCTGCTGCACATGGACATCGTGCAGGAGCGGCTGGAGCGCGAGCACGGCCTCGACCTGATCACCACCGCGCCCTCGGTGGTCTACGAGGTGCGCCTGAAGGAGGGCACGCTGGAGCAGGTCTCCAACCCGGCCAAGCTTCCCGATCCCTCGAGGATCGAGGAGATCCGCGAGCCGGTCATCGCCACCACGATTTTCCTGCCCCAGGAGTACGTGGGCCCGGTGATGACGCTGTGCCTGCAGAAGCGCGGCGTGCAGACCAACATGCATTACGCGGCGCGGCACGTGGTGCTGTCCTACGACCTGCCCCTGTCCGAGGTCGTCATGGATTTCTTCGACCGGCTGAAGTCGCTCACCCGCGGCTACGGCTCGCTTGACTACGAGTTCAAGGAGTACCGGCCCGCCGACGTGGTCCGGCTGGACGTGCTGGTCAACGGCGAGCGCGTGGACGC
Source organism: Burkholderiales bacterium (assembly GCA_020845995.1). Classification (GTDB taxonomy): domain Bacteria; phylum Pseudomonadota; class Gammaproteobacteria; order Burkholderiales; family SG8-39; genus RBG-16-66-20. The sequence continues at coordinate 18,912 of JADLES010000085.1, forward strand.
GCTCTCGGCGATGGTGCACCGCGAAGCGGCGCAACACCGCGGCCGCGACCTGGTGTCGCGCCTGCGCGGCCTGATCCCCCGCCAGATGTTCGACGTGGCCATCCAGGCCGCGATCGGCTCGAACATCCTCGCCCGGGAGAACGTGAAGGCGCTGCGCAAGAACGTCATCGCCAAGTGCTACGGGGGCGACGTCACGCGCAAGAGGAAGCTGCTCGAGAAGCAGAAGGAAGGCAAGAAGCGCATGAAGCAGGTGGGCGCGGTCGAGATCCCGCAGGAAGCGTTCCTCGCGGTGCTGCAGACCGGGGGCAAGTAGGCGCGGCCGGTGAATTTCGCCCTGTTCCTGTTCCTGCTGCTGTCGGTGACCGGCCTGGTCTGGCTGGTCGAGATCTTCGTGCTGCAGAAGCGCCGGCCGAAGGAGCGAAAGCAGCCCTGGTGGGTGGAGTATTCGGTCAGCTTCTTCCCGGTGATCCTGATCGTGTTCCTGCTGCGCTCGTTCCTGGTCGAGCCGTTCAAGATTCCCTCGGGCTCGATGATCCCGACCCTGTTGATCGGCGACTTCATCCTGGTCAACAAGTTCACCTACGGAATCCGCCTGCCGGTGCTGAACGTCAAGGTCGTCGAGTTGAACAGCCCGAAGCGCGGCGACGTGATGGTGTTCCGCTACCCGGCGGATCCCTCGCTCGACTACATCAAGCGGGTGGTCGGCCTGCCGGGCGACCGGGTCGAGTACCGCGACAAGCGCCTCTGGATCAACGGCACGGAAGCGCCGCGCACGCCGCTTCCCGACTACGAGTCGCGGGAACGCCTGCAGTTCTACCCGCGCTACCTCGAGACCCTGGGCGAAGCCAGGCACGAGATCATCCTCGAGAAGGAGGCCGCCGGGTTCCCCGGCCGGGGGCCGGACTTCGGGCTGTCCGCCAACTGCGACTACAATAGCGGCGGCCTGGCGTGCACGGTGCCGCCGGGACACTACTTCGTGATGGGCGACAACAGGGACAATTCGAGCGACAGCCGCGTCTGGGGGTTCGTTCCGGATGCCAACATCGTCGGCAAGGCGTTTTTCATCTGGCTCAACCTGGGCGAGCTGGGGCGCTTCGGCAGTTTTCGTTGAGCGCCGCCGGCGCGCGCGCAACGAGGGAGAAGCAAATATGCGCAACAAGCAGCGTGGCGTAAGTCTGGCGGGGCTTCTGGTCGGCGCGGTGATCTTCATCGCGCTGGCGATGCTGACCCTGAAGCTGTCGCCGTCGTACATCGAGTTCTTCGCGATCAAGAAGGCGGTCAACGCGCTGGGCGACGAGCTGCGCGGCGGCGCGAGCCCGGCGGCGATCCGCAAGGGTTTCGACAACCGCGCGATCATCGACGGGATCGAAAGCGTCAAGGCCGCCGACCTGGAGGTGACGAAGGAGGGCGTGTCGGTCGCCTACCGCAAGGAAGTCCCGCTGGTGGCGAACATCGGCGTCTATATCGACTTTCAGGCGGTGTCGCAGTAGCGGCCCCCCGGCGGCGATGGCGGCGCGCCACGCGGCACTGGAGCGGCGCATCGGCCATCGCTTCGCCGCCCCCGCGCTGCTCGCGCGGGCGCTGACGCACCGCAGCTACGGCGCGGAGCATAACGAAAGGCTCGAGTTCCTCGGCGACAGTGTCCTCGGTTGCGCGATCACCGAGCTGCTGTTCCGCGGCCACCCCGAGCTGTCGGAAGGCAGGCTCTCGCGCATCCGCGCCGACCTGATCCGCGAGGAATCGCTGGCCGCCATCGCGCGCGGCCTCGGCATCGCCGAATTCCTGCTCTTCGACCGGAGCACCGCCCGTAACGAGGGCGCCACACGGCCCTCGATCCTCGCCGACGCGCTGGAGGCCATCTACGGCGCGGTGTTCCTCGACGCGGGCTACGCGGCGGCGCGCGAGGCCATCGCGCGGACCTTCGGCGAGCGCCTGGCGCGGCTCGATCCTGAGGCCGTGCACAAAGACGCGAAAACGCGGCTGCAGGAATACCTGCAGGCGCGCGGCCGGGCGAAGCCCCTGTACCGGATCGTCGCCACCACGGGGGCCAGGCAGAGCCTGAGCTTCGAGGTGGAGTGCGCGATCGACGATCCCGGAAGCAGCACGAAGGGCGGCGGCAGCTCGCGCCGGCGCGCGGAGCAGGAGGCGGCCGCGGCGATGCTCAGGCGGCTGGGAGCATGAGCGGTTTTCGCTGCGGCACGGTGGCGATCGTGGGCCGCCCGAACACCGGCAAGTCGAGCCTGCTGAACAGGCTGCTGGGACAGAAGATCGCCAGCGTCTCGCGCAAGGCGCAGACGACGCGGCGCAGCCTCGCCGGGATCCTCACCACCCCCGCCTGCCAGTACGTGTTCGTGGATCTGCCCGGCTACCAGACGCGCCATGGAGGCGCCCTCAACCGGGCGCTCAACCGCCAGGCCGCCGAAGGCGCGCGCGCGTGTGACGTGGCGCTCTTCGTGACCGAGGCGCTGCGCTTCGGGGCGACGGACCGGGAGGCGCTCGCGCGCATCCCCGCGGAGCCGGCCGTCGTGGCCGCGGTGAACAAGTCGGACCTGCTCGGGCGGCCGGGCGAGTTGCTGCCGTTCATCGACCGGTTGCGGAAGGAGCGCCCGTTCGCCGCGATCGTGCCGGTATCGGCGCGGACGGGCAGGAACCTGCCCGAGCTGCTCCGCGCGATCGAGGCGCAATTGCCGGAGGGACCGGCGGCGTATCCGGCGAACCAGCTCACGGACAAGGACGAACGGTTCTTCGCCGCCGAGATCCTGCGCGAGAAGCTCTTCCTTCTGCTCGGCGACGAGCTGCCGTACCGCTGCGAGGTGACGATCGAGAGCTTCCGGGAGGAAGGCGCGGGCGCCCGGCGCCCGGCGCTCCGGCGCGTCGAGGCGGCGATCTGGGTCGAGAAGGCAAGCCAGAAGGCGATCGTGATCGGCGCGGGCGGCGCCCTGCTGAAGCGGATCGCGACCGCCGCGCGCAGGGACATGGAGCGGTTGTTCGGCGGCAAGGTCTACCTCGGCACCTGGGTCAGGGTGCGCAAGGACTGGAGCGGCGACGCGCGCATGCTGCGCCAGCTCGGGCTGGGCTGAGGCGGCGATGCGGCCGCGCGCGGAGTTCGAGGAGGGATTCGTCCTGCACTCGTTTGCCTACAAGGAAACGAGCCTGATCGTCGAGGCGTTCACGCGCCGGCACGGCCGCATCGGGCTGCTCGCCCGGGGCGCGCGGCGGCCGCGTTCGGCGATGCGCGGCGTGCTGCTCGCGTTCCATCCGCTGCGCATGAGCTGGAGCGCCGGCGCCGAGCTGGGCACGCTGCTGCAGGTCGAGTGGGGCGGCGGGCGCCGGGCGCTCGCCGGCACCGCGCTGATGTGCGGCTTCTACATCAACGAGCTGCTCCTGCGCCTGCTGCCGCGCGACGACGCGCACGAATCTCTTTTCGACGCCTACGCGGGATCGCTGGCGCGCCTGGCCGCCGGCGAGGCGCGGGCGGCGGTACTGCGGGGCTTCGAGCTCAGGATGCTGGCCGAACTCGGGTATGCTCCGATGCTCGAGCGCGAGGCGGCGAGCGGCGCCCCGGTCGAGCCGGCCAGGAATTACGCGTACGAGCCGGACCGCGGGCCGGTCGAAACGCGGCGCAGCGAAGGAGAAACGGTGATCAGCGGCAGGACCCTGCTCGACATGGCGGCGGACAACTACGACAACCCGCGGACGCGCGAGCAGGCGCGGCGCCTGACGCGCGCGCTGATCGCCGAGCGGCTCGGCGGGCAGCAGCTGCACACGCGAGCCGTGCTGGCGGAGCTCCAGGACCTGTGATCGAGCTGGGCGTCAACGTGGATCACGTGGCGACGGTGCGCCAGGCACGGCGCACCTACGAACCCGACCCGGTCTGGGCCGCGGTCGAGGCGCACCTGGGCGGCGCCGACGGCATCACGGTGCACCTGCGCGAGGACCGCCGGCACATCCAGGACCGGGACGTCGCCCGCCTGCGGGAGCTCACGCACATCAAGCTCAACCTGGAGATGGCGGCGACCGAGGAGATGGCGGCGATCGCTCGTCGCATCAAGCCCGAGATGGCGATGCTGGTCCCCGAGGGCAGGCGGGAGGTCACCACCGAAGGTGGATTGAATATTGTTTCCTCCGAAAGGAAACTTTCAAAAACAGTCGCGCGACTCGCCGACGCCGGTATCGTCGTCTCCGTCTTCATCGATGCCGACCTCAGGCAGGTCGAGGCGGCGAAGCGCATCGGCGCCGCGGTCTGCGAGGTGCACACCGGTCCCTACGCCCACGCCTTCCACGCCAAGGGCCGCGACGCCGAGAGCCCGGCGGTGGTCGCTCAATTGAAGAAAATAGGCAAAGCTGGTGAGCGAATCCGCGCGCTGGGAATGCGCTTCAACGCCGGCCACGCGCTCAACTATTTCAACGTCGAGCCGGTCGCGCGCCTGCCGGGCGTGCGCGAACTGCACATCGGCCACGCCATCGTCTCGCGGGCGGTTTTCATCGGCATGCGCGAGGCGGTGCGCGAGATGAAGCGCCTGATGACCGACGCGGCGGCGACCGCCGCCCCGCGGGCGCGATGATCTACGGCGTCGGCACCGATCTGATCGAGATCCGTCGGGTCGAGCGCGTGCTGGAGCGCTTCGGTGAGCGCTTCGCGCGGCGCATCCTGTGCGAGCCGGAGCTGAAGCGCTTCCGCGCCCACAAGCAGCCGGTCGCGTACCTCGCCAAGCGCTTCGCGGCGAAGGAAGCCTTCACCAAGGCGCTCGGCACCGGCATCCACGCGCCGGCCAACTGGCACGGCGTCTGGGTGGTCAACCTGA
>JADLES010000086.1 GCA_020845995.1 Burkholderiales bacterium
GCCAGCGCCATCAGCAGCATGCCGGCGAGCATCGTCTCCGCCATCGCGGGCGCGCTCGTGAGGCTCACCGAAGCGCCCTGGTGCAGCGTGTTCCACCATTGCACGGAGAAATAGATGATCGGCACATTGACCACGCCGATGAGCGCGAGGATCGCGCCAGCCCGGTCGGCGCGCGCGGGGTCGTCGATCGCCCCTTTGAGCGCGAGGAAGCCGAGGTAGAGAAACAGCAGGATCAGTTCCGAGGTGAGGCGGGCGTCCCAGACCCAGTACGCGCCCCAGGTCGGCCTGCCCCAGAGCGCGCCCGACCACAGCGCGAGGAACGTGAACATCGCCCCGGTGGGCGCGACCGCCGAGGCCATCATGCCCGAGAGGCGCGTGTGGAAGGCAAGGCCGATCCCGGCCCAGCCGGCCATGACGAGGTAGAGGAACATCGACATCCACGCGGCCGGCACGTGCAGGAAGATGATGCGATAGGCCTCGCCCTGGGTGGCGTCGGTGGGCGCGACGAAAAACCCGACGTACAGGCCCGCCGCGGCGAAGGCGGCGGCGAGCACGGCGAACCAGGGAATCATTCGTCCCGCGAGCGGGAAAAACGCTTGCGGGGAGGCGAACCGGAACAGTGTGTCGTTCATCAATCGAGCGCGACGCGCAGCGCCGCACAGGCGGCCCAGGGACCGACCAATGAGCATACCGCAAGAAAAGCGCCGAGCAGGGACAGATGTGACGACGGGTTGATACCGGTCAAGCCGGAGGTCACCGCGCCCGCGCCGAAGACAAGCACCGGGACGAACAGGGGCAGCACCAGCAGGCCCAGCAGCGCGCCGCCGCCGCGCACGCCCAGCGTGAGCGCGGCGCCGGCGGCGCCGAGCAGGCTGAGCACCGGCGTGCCGATCAGGAGCGATGCCAGCAGCAGGCCGAGCGCGTCTGCGGGCAGGTCGTACTGCAGGCCGATGAGCGGCGCGGCGACCGCGAGCGGCAGCCCGGTGGTGAGCCAGTGCGCGGCGACCTTGGCAAGCACGACGAGCGCGAGTGGTTGCGGCGCGACCAGCATCTGCTCCAGGGTCCCGTCGGCGTAGTCCGCGGCAAAGAGGCGCGGCAGCGACAGCAGCGCCGCCAGCGCCGCGGCGATCCAGACCACGCCCGCGGCCATGGCGCGCAGCTGGTTCGGCTCGGGCCCGATGCCGAGCGGCAGCAGGCTCGCGACCACGATGAAGAACACGAGCACGTTCAGCACTTCACCTTTCCGGCGCAGGGCGATCTGCAGGTCGCGCCGCAGGACGGCGAGGAAGGCATCCGCCACCGGCGTCAGTTCCCGAGGTCGAGCGCCTGCATCGCGGCGGCGGCGATGTCGACGTCCTGGTGCGAGGTGAGCACCACCAAGCCCCCCCGGGCGAGGTGCGCGGCGCACAGGTCGCGCACGCTGGCGATGCCGTCGACATCGAGCGCGGCGTAAGGCTCATCGAGCAGCCAGAGCGGGATCTCGGCCGACAGGGCGAGGCGCGCGAGCGCGACGCGCTTTCGCTGCCCCTGCGAGAGGTAGCGGGCGGGCAGGTCGGCGAGGCGCGCGATTCCCAGTCGTTCGAGCGCTTTTCCGCATTCACCGTTTTCTCGACCCGAAAGCCGGACTGCGAATCCCAGGTTCTCCAGGACCGTGAGCTCATCCTTCACGCCCGGGGCATGGCCGAGGAACAGCATCTCGCGGCGGTAGTCATCGCCGATCGGATTGCCTCGCCAGCGAATGGTTCCCGCCGCCGGGCGCGAGAGGCCCGCGAGCGCGCGCAGCAGCGTCGTCTTGCCGGCGCCGTTCGGGCCGCGCACGCGCAGCAGCCCGCCGGCGGCGAGCGCGAAGCCAAGACCGGCGAAGAGAGGCAGCCCGCCGCGCTCGCAGGCGAGCGCCGAAGTCTCCAGCATGCCGCTGATTTTACTTGCGAAACTGCCCCGGCACCCGGAGCGCGATTGGGGTATCGTGTCGGCCATGCCGAACCGCTGGCTGGTGCCGTTCCTCAACCTCGGGCACCTGCTCGATCACCTCGCCATGCTCGTCTTTCCCACCGCGGTGGTGGCGATCGCGCGGGAATGGAACCAGACCTACTCGGAGCTGCTGCCGCTCGCGCTGGGCAGCTTCATCGCCTTCGGCGCCTTCGCGATCCCGGCGGGCTGGCTGGCCGATCACTGGAGCCGCCACAAGGTAATGGTGATGTTCTACCTCGGCGTCGGCGCCTCGCTCTTCGCCACCGGGTTCGCGCAGTCGCCATGGCAGATCGCCCTCGGCCTGACGGTCACCGGCGCGTTCGCCGCGATCTACCACCCGGTCGGCATCGCCATGCTGGTCGCCTCGCCCGAGAAAATGGGCAGGGCGCTCGGCTGGAACGGCTTGTGGGGAAACCTCGGCCTTGCCTCGGCGGCGCTGCTTACCGGCGCGCTGGTGGATGCGTTCGGCTGGCGCACCGCGTTCATCGTTCCCGGCTGCCTGTGCATGCTTGCCGGGGTCTCGTTCCTGTTGCTGGTGAAGGATCCCGGAAAAGCCCCGAAGACCTCCAGGTCGCTCGGCCTGCACGTCGATGCGCGCATGATGGCGCGCATCTTCGCGATCATGCTGGTCGCCACCGCTTTCGGCGGCATCATCTTCAACTCGACCACCATCGCCATGCCGAAGGTGTTCGACGAGCGCCTGCAGACGCTGACGCAGACCAACCTCGGCGTCGGCGCGCTGGTGGCCGCGGTCTACACCATGGCGGCCTTCGCGCAGGTGCTGATGGGCGCGCTCATCGACCGCGTCGAGCTGCGCCGGCTGATGATCGCGGTGGGCCTGGTGCAGATCCCGATGCTGTACCTCGCCGCCAACCTGCAGGGCTGGGCGATGCTCTTCGCGGCGCTGGCGATGATGCTCGCCATCTTCGGCCAGATCCCGCTCAACGACGCCATCGTCGGCAAATACGTCGCCGACGAATACCGCGCGCGCGTGCTCGGCGTCCGCTACGTCGTGTCGCTGGGCGTGGCGGCGGTGGCAGTCCCGCTAATCTCCGCGCTGCACCACACCGAGGGCGGCTTCGCCAACGTGTTCCTCGTCCTCGCCGCGCTGGCGGCCGGCGTCTTCATCGCCTCCTGGTTCTTTCCCTCGCGGGCCGAGCTCACGGCCCACAGAGAGAAGCTCGTCAGCCAGCCGGTTTGAAGAATTCTTGCTGAGGTAACGCAGCGTGAAGCTGCCCAATGGCGATCGTGCGATCGTCGACATCGAGAAGCTGCGGAGCTATTGCCTCGATCCGAGCCATCCTCGTGGGCGGCACAAGGCGCGGGTTTTCATGGCGTCCCTCGGTATTGCAGTGCAGGATGCTGAAACCCTTCGGGCGGACCTACTGCGTGCAGCGACGACCGACGATGCAGAGGTCGGACAGAGCGATAAACACGGAACGCGCTACACTCTCGACTGCAGGGTGGGTCGAGGCGTCAATTCGGCGTTTGTTCGGTCTCACTGGATCGTACGGAAGGGCGAAGACGTGCCCCGGCTGGTTACCTGCTACGTGAACTAGGATTGACGGGATGGACAACGACATCCGATTGCTCGACGTGGTCGCTCTGACCGAGGATGTGCCCGGTCGCGGACTGGTGCGTGGCCAGGTCGGGACGGTCGTGGAGATCCACCCGGGCGGCGAATACGAAGTCGAATTCAGTGGCGAGGA
>JADLES010000087.1 GCA_020845995.1 Burkholderiales bacterium
CCGCCGAGGACACGACCACGCCGGCGAGGTCGGTGCCTCCGACCAGGGGAAACTTGCGCGCCAGCCTGGCGCGGCCAAGCGCGGTAAGCGCGTCCTTGTAGTTGACGCCCGCGTACTGGACGCGCACGACGACGTTGCCCGCGTCCAGTTCGTCGCGACCCATCCGTTCGACGCGGCCGCTGCCGAACCTGCCGTCGTCGTGGATGCGGTAGGCGCGGAAGTGCTCCGGAACCACGCCCGGCATGGCGCTCTCGCGCGGCGCGGTCAATCGGGCTTCACGCCGGCGTCCTTGACGACTTTCGCCCACTTGACGATCTCGGCGCGGATGAAGGCGCCAAACTTCTCGGGCGTGCCGCCGACGATCTCGGCCGAGCCCTGCTGGGAAATGCGCTCCAGCACGTCGGGCATCTGCAGGATGCGGCCGATGTCCTGGTTGAGTTTCGCGACGATCTCGCGCGACACCGCCGCGGGGGCGAGCACGCCGAACCAGGCGGTGGCCTCGAACTCCGGCACGCCCGCCTCGATCATGGTCGGCACTTCGGGCAGGACGGAAATTCGCCGCGCGCTCGTCACCGCGAGCGCGCGCAGCTTCTCCGCGCGCACGTGCCCTACGACGTCGGCCATCGTTCCGAAGAGCACCGATACCTGGCCCGCGAGCACCGCCGTGACCGCCGGGGCGCTGCCCTTATAGGGAATGTGCGTCATCTTCACGCCGGCCATGGCGTCGAACATTTCCGCGGAGAGATGCTGCGAGGATCCGCTGCCGGCCGAGGAAAACGTGAGCTTGCCGGGACTGGAGCGCGCGAGCGCGATCAGGTCCTTCACCGAGCGCGCCTCCAGCGACGGGTGCGCCACGAGCACGTTCGGCGCCGAGGCGACGTGGATCACGGCGGCGAAGTCGCGCACCGGGTCGTACGCCATTTTCGGGTAGAGCCCCGGGCTGATGCCGAACGGCCCGATGCCGCCCATCAGGATCGTGTACCCGTCGGGCGGGCTCTTCGCGACGAAATCGGTCCCCACCATGCCGTTGGCGCCCACCCGGTTTTCCACGACGACAGGCTCGCCCCAGTTCTCCGCCAGCTTCGCCCCGATCACGCGGGCGAGCAGATCGTAGTAGCCGCCCGCCGGGTACGGCACCACCATGTGCACGGCCTTGGCTGGATAGCTCTGGGCGAGCGCGCCGGGCGAAACGCCGACGAGTATCGAAATGATCAGCAAGTGCAGGAGTCGATTCATACGAAATTCCTCCTTGGTCTGGTCAGGCAGCGCCCGAAAGACGGGCGGCGGCGAGCGCCGAGAGCGCGCGCCGGTCGACCTTGTCGCCGACTGACGGCAGCGCTTCCAGCACCACCAGCCGCTCCGGGATCTTGTAATGCGCGAGCCCGCTGACATGCAGCCGGGCGCGCAACGTCTCGAGATCGGGCGCAGCGCCCGCGGCGGGTACCACGCAGGCGCACACGCGCTCGCCGAGCACCGGATCCGCGACGCCTACCACGGCGGCCTCCGCGATGCCGGCGACCGTGCGCAGCAGCTCTTCGACTTCCGCAGGGCTGACATTGTCGCCACCGCGCATGATGACATTTTTCAGCCGGCCGGCGATGGTTATGTTGCCCTGAGCGTCGCGAGAGGCGAGATCTCCCGTGTGGAACCAGCCGTCGCGCCAGCGCTCGCGGCCCGCCTCGCCCAGATAGCCGGTCACGCAGCAGGGCCCTCGCCCGATCAGTTCCCCCGCCTCGCCCGGCGCCAGGTCGCGGCCCGCCTGATCGACAATGCGAAACTCGGTGCCGCCGCGTGGCCTGCCGACGCTGCGATGGCGCACCGAGGGCGGATCCTGCGGCGCCGGTGCCGCCCACCCGCCGAAATCCGCGCCGCCGTAGGTGGAAATCACGCGACCCCGGCTCTGTGCTTCGAGCGTCTCGGCGAGCGTGGCGGGCAGTACCGAGCCGGCCGTGTACCAGAACCGCACCGAGGTAACGTCAACGCGACCGAGATCGGCGGCGAGCATCGCGAGCTGCGAAGGCGTTCCGCAAACGATGGTTGGCCGCTCGCTCGCAATCAGCCCGAGCGCCGCATCGGCCCCGAAGCGCGCCATGGTGACAATGCAGCAGCCCGCGACGTGGCCCGCAAGCCAGGCGGCGCGCGCTGGTCCGACGCCGGGCGAGAGCACGAGCAGCACGTCTTGCGGTGTCAAGCCGAGCAGTTCCGCCTGGGCGTGCGCGCGCCGGCAGGCGGCATCGAGCGTGTAGACCGCGAGCTTCGGAATCCCTTCCGAGCCGGTGGTGGCGAGCGCGTGAGCATCGTCCTGCATGCCAATCTCCGTTCCCGGATCAGGCGGTGCGCCTTCGAGACGCAGCAAATCCTCCCCGGGCAGCGTAACGCGAAGCGGCGTGAGCCCCTGCAGCGCGAGGACCGCATCCAGTTCCACGCTGTAGTCGCGTTCCCGATACCTTGCTGCGCTTACTGCGACGGCGGGCCGAACTCTCGCGACGATCGAGGCAAGTTCGCGCGATCCCTGGCTCGCCGGCACAGGCACCCAGAACAGTCCCGCACGCTCGCAGGCCAGGCGCAGCAGGAACCACTCCGCGCAGTTCGGCAGCCACCCCAGGACTGGCGCGCCGCGCGCGAGGTGCCGCGCCGCCAGCCAGCCCGCTCCCTTGTCCATCCACTGCGCGGTTTCGCGCCAGTTCAGTCGTACGCGAGCGTCGGCGAGCGCCAGCGCCGCGGGTCGCTCGCGGGCGTGTCGCCTGACGGCAGCGACAATGGTTTCGCTCAACGCCGCTCCGCGCGCGCCATCGCCTCGAAAAAGTCGCTATAGGGAACTGCCGGAAAGCTTTCCGGCAGTTCCTCGACGATGCGCACGCTGCAAGCCGTGGCCTCGCGCGTTCCGACCACTGAACGGATCCACAAGAGCGGCTCGCCCGCGCGCGGCGGGCTCGACACGACACAGCGCGCGTTCACGCCGCGGTACTTGCGGCGTCCCGGAGTGAGGTCGCGCAGGGTCAGCACAACTTCGGCTCCAGAGAGGGCACGCGCGCGGTCGCGCAAGAACGTTTCGTAGGCCTTTTCCATGAAGATCTCCTAAGCGAGGCCAAGCCCGTTCCAGCGCGCGAGCACGCGCTTCTGAACGTCCGGCGAATACATCGAGTCGAGGGTAGCGCGCACGGGCGTCTCGTCCGCCGGCCATTCCGGCGGCCAGGTCGAATCCAATGCCACGCTGGCGCCGCTGCGTGTCTGCCGCTCGGCCTGCGTGTAGGCCGGCGTGAGCGTATTCGCCTTGCCCTGGTAGCGCACCACGTGAATGCCGTTGGCCGGGTGGCACTTGGTGGCGAGCGCATGCAGCACGGCGGGCATGTTGAAGACATCCACGTCGGCGTCCACCACGATCACCTTGGAGATGAGCGCGCGCCGCACGGTGAGCACGTTGACGATCTTCTGCGCGACTTCGGCGCCGCCGCGCTGCACCGACACGATCGCCAGGTGGATTCCGCCCTCCGGCGGCACGTAGACGGCCTTGACGGGAATGTTGTTGGCCTCCAGGCGCCGCTGGATCGCGATCGCGCCGGTGATCGAGGTAGAAGTCGCGCTCGAATCCATGAAGCCGGTCGTGTCGAGCGTCCAGATCGGATCGCGTCTCTGCGTGATCGCCGTCACGCGCGCGCAGATCGCGTTGCCCATCTCGCCGCTGCGGTAGCCGGGATACTCGCCGTAAGGCCCTTCCTGGTTGACGCGGTCCGGATACACCTCGGCCTCGATCACCACCTCGGCGGAAGCCGGTACGAGGAGATCGGAAGTCTCGCACTTGACGAGCTCGACCGCCCGCTCGCGCAACCCTCCCGCGAGATCGGCCTCGTTGCCGCCCAGCCGAAAGGTCGCCGCGGCCGCCAGATGGCTGAGCGGATCGCAGCCCATCGCGATGGCAATCGGCATCGGCTTAGCCTGCGGCACGTAGCCCTCGAGCAGCATCTTACCCAGGTGACTCGTGGGGCGAGGAAACCCGGTCATCAGTTTCTCGTTGTGGATCATGAAGCGGTACATGCCCCAGTTGACCCAATTGCTCTTCGCGTCCTTGGACACCACCAGGTCCCAGGTACCGACGTAGCGGCCGCCGTCGCCATCGTGGACCATGGGCACGGGCAGGTCGAACAGGTCGGCCTTGTCGGCGGGAATCACGACTTCCTTGCAGGGTCCGTCCTTCACCACCACCGGCGGGATGGGTTTCGCTTCGCGCGCGGCGTAGGTCTCGTACAGGCGCTTGATATGGCTGTCGGCCGGCAGCCCGAACGCCACCGCCATGCGTCGCCAATTTGCGATCGGGTTGGTGACCAATCGCCAGCCGGGCGAGTAGTCCTTGATTTTGTCGAACAGAAACGCGGGGCCATTGCGCTCGCAACTCAGGCGTCCGAGACCAGGCAGCTCCTGGTCCCAGTCCACCTCGTCGTGGACCTCCAATAAATCCCCGGAGGTGCGGATGGCGGCGAGGAATTCCCGGAAATCTTTCGGTGCGCGGGTGGTCAAGGAGGTCTCCTGTGAAGTGAGTCGATTCATAATGTGCGCATTGCGCACACATAATTTCAGGCTCAGTTTCCTGTGGCGCTTGACCCCTGTCAAGGGATACTCTAGGCTAATTGTGCGCATTGCGCACAGACAAGGACCGACACCCGCGACACCCAGAGGGCGGCGTGACAACGAGATGCGTTCAGGCGAACGGGACTACGTAGGCGCCCTGCAGAAAGGGCTGGCGGTGATCGAGGCGCTCGGCGCATCGGAGGCGCGCCTGTCGCTGAGCGAGGTCGCACGCTCGGCCTCGCTCACGCGCGCGGCCGCCCGGCGCTACCTGCTCACGCTCGCGCGGCTCGGCTACGCGGAGTTCGACGGCGGGCGCTTCAGCCTGACGCCGCACGTGCTGCGCCTGGGCTACGCCTACTTTTCCAGCGCGTCGCTGCCCCGACTCGCGCAGCCGATCGTGGAGCGCATCGGCGAGCGCACGCACGAGGTCGCTTCGATCGCGGTGCTCGATGGCGCGGAGATCCTCTTTCTCGCCCGCTCGGCGCGCCGCCGCATCATCTCCGCGTCGACAGGCGTGGGTACGCGCATGCCGGCCTACTGCACGGCGATCGGCCGGGTGCTGCTCGCGGCGCGCGCCGACGCCGACATCGAGCGCTTCCTGAAGGACATCCGGCCGAAGAAGTTCACGCCGAGGACCCTCACCGGCCAGCGCGACCTGCTGCAGGCGATTCTGGGCGCCCGCCGCGAGGGATACGCGATCAGCGACGAGGAACTCGAAATCGGCCTGCGCTCGATCGCGGTGCCCGTCGCCGATTCGCGCGGCCAGGTGCGCCTGGCGATGTCGGTGAGCCTGCAGGCAGCGCGCATGACCCCGGCGCAGATGACCGAGCACCTGCTGCCCGAACTGCGCGCGGGCGCCGCACAGCTTTCCACCATGATCTGAGGAGACCACCCGATGAGCGCCGCCACGACGCAACGCGACATGCGCACCTGGATCGAGGAACTGGACCGGGCGCGCGAGCTGATCCGCATCGACAAGCCGGTCGATCCGCTCACGCAGATGGGTTCGCTCCTCTACCAGTCGCGCGAGAAGGCGCTGTTGTTCGAAAAGCTGCCGCACGGCTGGCGCTCGCTCGGCCAAGCGCCGGCCAACACGCGCCACGCCGCGCTCGCCTTCGGCGTCGCCGAGGAAGCGCTCATTCCCCACGTCGCGGCGAAACTGGGCGCGCTCATCGCGCCGGTGACGCTCGCCGGCGGACCGGTGAAGGACGTGAAACTGGGCAAGGGCGAGTTCGACCTGACGGAGCTCCCGGTACACGTCGCCGGCCAGCGCGACGGCGGCCCGGTGATCGGCTCCGGGCTGGTGGTGAGCAAGGACCCCGACACCGGGCAAAGGAACCTGAGCTTTCACCGGCTGCAGATCAAGGGACCGGACAAGTCCGGGATCCTGCTCTACCCGCGCCACACCTGGCGCAACTACCTCAAGTACCAGGCCCGCAACCAGCCGATGCCGGTCGCGATCTTCGTCGGCCACCACCCGCTGTATTACGTCGCCGCGGCGACCACCGCCGCCTACGGCGTGGACGAGCTGGCGATCGCCGGCGGCTTTCTCGGCCACGCGGTGCCGCTCGTCAAGTGCGAGACGGTGGATCTGGAAGTGCCGGCCGACGCCGAGATCGTGCTCGAAGGCCACATCCCGCCGCACGTGCGCGAGGACGAAGGACCGTTTTCCGAGTTCCAGGACTACTACATCACCGGCACCGGCAAGAACCCGATCGTCGAGTATCAGTGCATGACGCGCAGGCAGGACGCCATCTTCAAAAACCTGCAGAACGGCTCGGAGATGGAGGGCTGCGTGTTCCACAAGGTGCCGATGTGCGCCACCATCTTCCGCCGCCTGAAGGACATCGGCGGCGGCCCCAACCTGCACAACGTGATGATCCTGCCGGGGGTGTTCGCGCTGGTGGTGCAGGTGACGCAGCGCTTCTACGGCGAGGCGAAGAACCTGCTCATGGCCGCGCTCTCCTCGGAGTACCAGCACCCGAAAGTGGCCATCGCGGTGGATGCCGACGTGGACATCTTCAACCACTCGGAACTGCTGTGGGCGCTCGCCACGCGCGTGGACCCGCAGCAGGACGTGGTGGTGATTCCGGGAACGCATAACCACGCCATGGACGCGAGCCTGCCGGAGCTGGGCGCGCCCGGAACCATGCTCTGGCAGCGGCGCGGCTCCAAGCTGCTGATCGACGCCACCATCCCGCCTCCGGCGGACGCCAAGGCGCGCGCCATGTTCGAGCGCATCCGGCCGCACAACCCCCAGCTGCGGCTGGAGGATTTCGCGGCGAGCGAATCGCAGCCGCTCGTGCGCGCGCTTTCGCCGCTCTTCTTCGGCTCCAGGCTCCTGAAGCCAGTCGTGGGGCTATAGACGATCGCCGGGCGGATCAAGCCGGAGTGGCGCCGGACTCAGATTCAGCGAACGCCTCCCGCAGGCGGTTCTTGAGCACCTTGCCCATGCTGTTACGCGGCAGGATCTGGACAAAGCGCACATATCTGGGCTTCTTGTAGCCGGCGATGCGCTCGCGGCAATGCGTCACCACGCGTTCCGCGTCCAGGGGCATGCCGGGCTCCGTCTCGATGAAGGCGGCAACCGCCTCCCCATAAACCGGGTCGGGGACGCCCACCACCGCCGCATCGCGCACGCCCGGCAGCTCGAGGATCGCCGTTTCCACTTCCTTGGAATAGATGTTGTATCCGCCCGAGAGCACCATGTCCTTCTTGCGATCCACGATGTACAGGTAGCCGTCCTCGTCGAAGCGGCCGAGATCGCCGGTGCGTATCCAGCCGTCGCGGATCGTTTCCGCGGTGGCCTGCGGGTTGTTGAAGTAGCCGCGCATCGTGACGTAGCGTCCCGGGGGTCCCGAGCGCACGACGATCTCGCCTGTCGCCCCCGGCGGCACCTCGAGGCCGCCGTCATCCACAAGCCTGAGTTCGAGTCCGGGGTTGACCCGGCCCACCGAAGCCGCCTTGGCGAGCTGTTCGTCCGGTCCCAGACTGGTAATGGCTCCCACCTCGGTCATGGCAAAGAAGGAATAGAGCTTGAGCGAAGGAAGCGCGCGCAGCAGTCGTCGCTTGATCTCGACGGGAAACGCTTCTCCCGTGACCACCGCGAGCCGCAGGCTGCGGAACGCGACCGGGTCGGCCTCGATCTCAGGCAACAGCATGCGTCCCACCGTCGGCACGATGCTGAGCACCGAGATGCGCTCGGCCCCCACCAGCCGCGCCGCCTCCTTTGCGTCGAAGCGCGGCATCACCACGATGCTCGCGCCGAGGCAGAACACGTTCATCAGGCGCGCGAAAGCCGTGCGATGCGCGAGCGGCGTGGTGACGAGAATGCGGTCCGCGCTGGTCATTCCCCACTGCCAGGCATTGAGGTGCGAGTTCGAGGTGATGTAGTTCGCCTGAGTGATGATCGCGCCCTTGGGTCTGCCGGTCGTGCCCGAGGTGTAGGCAATCATGCAGTCGTCGAACTCGGGCGGGATGTCGGGCAGCAGCCCCGCTGCATCGGCCATCATCGCCTCGTACGGGATCTCCGGGTGCCCGCTGGGCGAGTCCACGCAGACGCGCAGCATGCCAGCGCCGTCCCCTTCCCCGAGCAGGGGACGCGTTCCGTTCTCGAGGATGAGGACGCGCGGCGCGCAGTCCTGCAGGATGTGCGCGATCTCCGCTGCCGAGAGTCGCGGATTGAGCGTGACTGCGAGCGCGCCGGCCTTCACCGCAGCCATGAAGGCGACGGGAAACTCGATTCGGTTGGACAAGCAGATCGCGATGCGTTCGCCGATGCCCACGCCGCGCGCCGAAAGAGCGCGCGCGAGCCGACTTGACTGCGCCTCGAGCTCGCCAAACGTCAGCCCCGCGGTGCCGCAGGCCACTGCTTCGCGGTGCGGCGTGGCAAGAGCGTGCGCGGCAAGAAAAGCGGGAAGCTTCACGCCGCAGACACTACGCGGGTTCGAACGCCGGGTAGCGGAACTCCTCCGTCAGCCGTTCCCAGCACAGTTTCACCTTCATGCCGATGCGCACGTCCTCGGCCCTGACGTTCAGGAGATTGGCGAGGATGCGCACGCCCTCGTCCAACTCAACCAGCGCGCACAGGTAGGGCACGCGGTCCTCGTGTCCCGGCCAGGCGTTGAAGGTATTTGTGAAGCTGTAGACGACACCCCGGCCCGCGACCTCGCGCCATTCGATGTCCCGCCTGCCCGTCGCAAGGCTTGCGGGCCGCGGAAAGAACTGAGCCCTGCCGGTCCGTCGGCAGAACTGCAAAAGGAGCTTTCCCTCCCGCGCACCTGCCCAGAACGGTGCGGTATCCATGTAGGCGCCCGGACGAGGCAGCGGCCGCGGCGGCCGTCGTTCGCCGCTCATGGCTGCGCCAGGATCAGGACGTTCGACACGCCCCAGTTGCGGCCGTAGGGGATCACGCCGATTCCGGTCACCATCGCGTTGCGCGGATCCGCGACCTGGCGTTCGCCTGCCTCACCGAACATCTGGCGCACCGCCTCGACGAGATTGGTCCCGCCGCCCGCAAGCCCCGCCTGACCGGCGGAGATCTGTCCACCCGAAGTATTGAGCGGCAGCGTACCCCGCCACGATAAGTCGGTGTCGAGGACGAACTGCGCGCCCGCACCCTTCGCACAGAATCCGATGTCCTCGAACGTCATCAGCAGCGCGATCAGGAAATCGTCGTAGGGGTGGATCATGCGTATGTCGCGCGGTGTCATCGCCGCCTGTGCAAGCGCCTTTGGTCCTGCGACGGAGAATCCCGACACCGTGACGTCGGGCAGCATGTCGGTGCCGCGGAAATTGGTGATCTCGCCGTAGCCGACGGGGTGAACCATCTTGCGGGCGCCCAGCTTCTTCGCCTTGTCAGTCGAGGTGACGAGTACGCCGTTCGCACCGTCACAGACCATTACCGAGTCGAGGATGCGCAGCGGCTCGGAGACGATCTTCGACGCGAGATACTCCTCTTCGGTGAGCGGCACGCGGAGCTTCTCGCACGCGTTCGGATTCATGAGCGCGTGCCTACGCTGCGTGACCGCGAGCCTGGCCAGCGCGCGCTCGTTCAATCCGTATTGGTGGCGGTAGCGCTGCGAGAGCAGGCCGAACGCGCCAACGGGGCCGCGCAGGCCGACCGGGTACATGAATTCGTGGCGGTACGCACCCTGCTCCGTCGGCCGGGATGACGACTGCGCATCGGCGAGCAGCACGAGCACCATTTCGCACACGCCATCGCGGATCGCCGACGCAGCGCGGGCGATGGCGCCGATCCCGGAGGCGCCGCCGATCCCGTTCACCTGCATCCAACTCGGCGTGAGGCCCAGCATCTCGCACATGTAGACGCCCCAGAACGGATTCGAGGTCTCGCTCATCGTCTCGCCGATCGCGAGACCATCGATCTCGGATTTGTCGATGCCGGTCTGCTCGAGGATCTGCTCCAGGACTTCCGCCGCGAGTTCGTACGAGCTGCGTCCGCCGCGCAGCGCGATGCGAGTCTCGCCGTAGCCGATGACGGCGATGTCGTATCCTTTCCTCAAGCTACTCCACCTTGAGGTTCAAGTCCTTCACGACACGTGACCACTGCGCGAGTTCGCTGCCCATCATGTCCTTCATCTGCACGGGAGTGCTGTACAGCGGTTCGACCTGGAGGACCTTGAATCCGTCTCGCACGGTCGGATGTTCCAGGGCCCGCGCGATCGCCTCGTTGACCTTGTCCGTCACGATTTGCGGTACTCCGGCGGGAGCGAGCACGCCGAACCAGACGACGCTCTGGAAGCCCGAAACGGTTTCCGCCACTGTCGGCAACCCGGGCAGGAGAGGGCTCGGCCGCGGGCTTGTCACCGCGAGGTAGCGGATGTCGCCGGCGCGCGCGTGCGCGGCACCGTCCACCGGCGTGGTGAACATGATCTGCACTTCGCCGGTGCGCATCGCGATCATCGCGGGCGCACCTCCCTTGTAGGGAATGTGGGTCATCTTGATTCCGGTGAGGCCGATGAAGTATTCGCTGGTCAGGTGCGAGAAGCCGCCCAGGCCCGTCGATGCGTAGTTCATGGTGCCCGGCTTGGAGCGCACCAGCTCGATCAGTTCCCTGACGCTCGTGCTCGGCACGGCTTTCGTCACCGCGAGAATCAGCGGGAAGGTCGCCACTGTGGAAATCGGCTGGAAGTCCCGCATCGGCTCGTACGGTAGTTTCTTCACGACCGTCGCGACCGTGTTGCCGCTGTTGGCGAAGACGAGTGTGTAGCCGTCAGGCGCCGCCCGCGCCACCTCCGCGGTGCCGATGGCGCCTGCCGCACCTGGTCGGTTGTCGATCACCAGCGGCTGCTTGAGCGCCTCGGCAAACGGCACCTGTAGGAGGCGCGCCATCTGATCGGTGGCGCCGCCAGGGGGATACGGCACGACCAGCCGCACGGGTTTACTTGGGTAGTCCTGGGCCGATGCGGCGCAGGGGCCGATTGCGACCAATGCAGTGAGTGTCGCGCGCAGCAGACGCAGAGCGGGAATTCTCATGATTGACCTCCTCCTGAACGAGAGATGATCGTTGTTGCGGCGAGCATGCTGCCCAGCGCGGCGAGCGATTCAATTTTCTCCAAGGCGAATATCGCCTCCACTAGGCGCTCGACATCGCCTCGCGAAAGTGCGGCTTCGGCGTTGGCACGGAATTTCCGGATAAGGGCGTCGTCGCTCAATCGGTGCGTCGGTTCGAATCCGTCGCCACGGGCAAAACGGTCTTCGGCGACAAACGTGCGTCCGCGGGCGCGAATCGAGACCCGCGTTGGAACCTCACGCACCGGATCGGGCCAGGCAGCCGCGACCTGTCGGTTCACCTCGGGATTTGCGACCGTCGTCACCTTGCGCGCGAGCCGCGCGAGCGCCGGGTCGCGCATCCGTTCCGGAGCGTACCAACCAGGTCCCGGCGACACGCCGCCGGCCACCATCGCAACCGCGTACGGCAGGCTGAACTGCGCTTCGAACTCATTGCGCGGCGGATACGTGCTCCAAGGCGGTACGGTGTAATTACCGAAGCCGCAGATTTCGATCGATTCGATCTCATCGGTACGCAGTCTCTCGCCGAATACGATGCTCTGCACGAGATCGAGCGCGTAGGTGGTATGGCGACAGTGCGGATAGGGTTTGATCGAAGTGAGGCCCAGGTGCCAGCGCTCACCCAGATCTTCGAGCAGCCGTGCCGGCTCGTACCGCCGTCTCGCCATGGCGCGGGCGTAAAAGCTGTCGTCCAGTATCGTCGCCGGCCCCGTGTGTCCGGCGCGCGCGAGCGTCGCGGCGATCACGGCCCCGGAACTGGCAATGTCCATCTGATATTTCGCCATCGAGGCATCGGTCACGGATTTGTGCGACAGCGGCGCCGGCGTGTGCATCCCTCCCAGGCCGAACGCAAAGACCATACGATCCCGATCAAGAGCGAGCATCCGCCCGCAGGCGGCCGTGCCGCCGATGATGGCGTGGCCGAACCCCGTCGTGTCGGCCGGCACCATCCTGCCGTTGTCGTTGTCGAAGATGGTGCCGAGCGCCAGGAATACGCGCGCCCCCGCCTCGAAGCCGAGCGCGAACGCCGCCAACAGGTCGCGCCCGCTGCGCCCCTCTTCTTCGCCGAGCGCGAGCGCGCTCCACTGCACCACCGGACTCAGGTGCGCGACGTTGAGCAGCACGTCGTCCATGTCGAGCAGGTTGCCGAGCTTCGCGTTGAGATAAGCCGCATGAGGGGACGGCACGCGCACGCCGTCGCCGACGAGCGTCGCGCCCGGATGGCCGCCCCAGCGCCGGAAGGCGCAAATCGCGATCCGACCGGCTTCGAGCGAGTAGCCGCCGAGCGCGCAGCCGATGCCGTCGAGCAGCAGCCGCTTCGCCTCGTGTCGCACCTCGCCGGGAATCGCCTCGAATGGCGTGTCTGCGACAAAGGCCGCGAGCGCGGCCGTCACGCCGCGGCTCGACTCGGACGGCGCGTGCGCCGGCGCCATGTCCATCCGCGCCGCGCTCATGCGCAGCATCCCTGTTCGCAATGCGCACACAAAATCATGCGAAGAACACTAGAGCATTCCGCGACGGATCCGTCAACATGTCACGCTGGGTACGCAATGCGTACATACCTCCGACTCAGCCATCGAGGCGCACCGGCCGCAGGTATTTCCTGGCGATACGCAGGGCCGCAGCCGGAAACCGGTCCGCCAGCAGGCCGATGCCGTAGAGAAAATATTCGGCGTCGACGAACGCTTGCGGCGCCTTCGGCATCAGGCTCCAGGGTTTCTGGGCGCTGAAGCGCGCGGCCCTGAGAATGCGTTCGGCATGCGGGCCGTACTTGAAGATGCCGCCGGTTCCGATCAGGTTGCCGACCTCGAGCAGGTTCCTGCCGTGCTGCACCCTGACCTTGCCCACCACCGAGTACTCCTCGCGCAGCGTGCCGGCGTGGCGCTGCATCGCCACCGCGGTGGCCGATTCGGCGAGCATCGCGTCAATTGCGTGCTCGAACGGGCTGTGCGGCACGTAGCCGACATTGGTCGACAGGGCCTGCACGTGCGCCTCGAGATCGACCGGCCGCCCTTCGCCCGCCGGATGGATCTCCTGCAGCCTGGCACGGCAATACTGCTCCCCGAGGAGCGAGTAAATCGTGGGCGCGTTGTAGCGGATGCCGAGGTCGCCTTCGACCGTGCGCTTGACGCGGGGTTCGGGCAGCCCGCGCACCAGTGTTTGCGGATCCGACGGTTCCTGCGCCGACACCGAGTGGATGTTGGTCGTCGCGCCACCAATTTCGACGATGACGAGGCTGCCGATTCCACGCTCCCCCTCAGTGCCGTCGGCGAGCAGGGCGGCGGCCTGCAGCGTGGCTTTGGGCGTGGGCACGATTTCACCGTCGACGAAAGCACGGGCGCGCGCGAGCCCTTTGGCTTCCGTAATGCGAGAGATGAAGAGCTCCCGGATCTGCGCCTGAACCGGCTCCACCTCGACCGAGTCCAGGCGCGGCAGCACATTGCTCGTGACGAGCGCGGACTTTCCCTTCGCTTCGAGAATCGCCTTCACCTCGTTTGCCACTACCCGGTTCCCGGCCACGAGGATGGGGCAGGCGAGCGCCGATGCGGCGAGCATGCGCGCGTTGTGCAGGATCACCGCCTTGTCGCCGCCGTCGGTTCCTCCGCAGAGCAGCACGATGTCGCAGGCCGCCGCCTGCACCTGCGCCACCACCGTCTCGTCGATCTCGAAGCCGTGGGCGCAGACAACCTTGGCGCCGGCACCGAGCGCGGCGCGGCGGGCCGCCTCGAGGGTGAGCGCCGGCACGAGTCCGATCGCCGCGATCTTGAGACCCCCTGCGGCGCTGCTGCTCGCGTGCCGCCCGCGGATACAGCGTTCGTCGATGCTGCCTCCCGCGAGCAGCGCCTCGTAGGCCTCGCGCAGCCCGATGGTGATGTCGCTCGCGACCGTGGTCAGCGCTTGGGCGCGGCCAAGCACCACCTCGCGCTCGAGGTCCACTGCCAGGATCTTGGTGTAGGTGCTGCCGAAGTCGATCAGGAGTCGAACATCCACCTGGGCTCTCGTGCGCCGGTTTCAGCCTTCCAGTCGCAGATCGCTTTTCAGCGCCGCAACAACCTCGGCGGGCGTGACCGTGTTGCGGTATACGCGGTCGAATCCCATGGCCTTGAAGCGTTTTTCGATCTCCGGCCAGTTGCGATCGAGCTCCAGTGGCGCGGCGACGTTGCCGCCGGCGTAGAGCAGGATGTCCTTCAACCCGGCCTCGATGCACTTCTCGCGCAACCCCTCGCAGTCGAGGATCCCCATGCCGTACATCGAGGACACGAGGATCGCGTCCGCGTCGGTTTCGATGGCGGCATGGACGAACTCCTCCTGCGGCACCACTGCGCCCAGGAACGTGACGTTGAACCCGGCGCCGACAAGCGCCTTCTGCAGCACCCAGGCGCCGATCATGTGCGCGTCCGAGCCGATGGTGCCGATGACGATGTTTCCGCTGGGCATGCGATTTCCTTCCGCGGCATGCGCCTGCCCGCTCAGGGCAGCGTGGAGAACGCCTGGATGTCCTGCACCACCATGTCCAGGCCGGCTTTTCGGCGCTCCCTGGCTTCGCGCTCGGCGATCTTGGCGCGATGGTACTCGCGCACCTCGGCGGGCAGGGGTACCGCGCCGGACTCCAGATAGCGCAGGGCGTTCTCCGCGTCCCGCACCAGCAGCACCTTACCGGGGTTGTGCTTCCAGGGCGTCACCATCGTGTCCACCCAACCCGCCGCGACACCACGGCACAGGCCCACCGCCATGTCGCCGTCACCGATCTCGAGGCACCGGTCGAGCATTGCGCGCACCTCCAGCTCGATCATCGCCTCCTCGGTGCGCAACGCCTCACCGTCCGGCAGGCGCTGAGTCCCCATCAGCGTCAGCATGTGCTTTGCGAGCCGCACGGACCGGGCCATGCCTTCCTTGGTCGGCGTCGCGAAGGCCTCGTCCTGACACTTGAGGATCATGCCCGGGAACCCGCCGAGGACCGGAATGACGGCATTCCAGGCGATCATCGCATTCGCCTCGTCGTCGCGCGGCGGCCAGGCGCCGAGAAACGGGAACACGCCGGCAATGAACTCCACGCCCTCGTAGCCCAGGCGCTGGCAATACTCGTAACAGAGCTTCTCCGACACGCGAATCATCGCGATGTCCTGCAGCAGGTTCATGTTGATGCCGTGCGACAGGAACTGGCACTTGACCCCCTGCTCGGCGGCGAGCACGGCCTCGGTGACGTGCACGAAGCAGTGATAGCCGGCGATGTCGTAGCCGGTCAGGTGCGAGGTGTTCCAGGGACACTGCGGCACGCCCTTTTCCGCGTAGATCGCGGCCAGCCGCGCGTCGTACTGCATGAGACGGATCTCTTCCTCCAAGGTGATTGTCTTGGAGTGGGAGATGCACTCCTGGAGCGAGGTGACAGAATTCGCGGTCCAGCCCGCCGCCAGCGCAATCTCGGAGGCGAGCCGGGCGTCCTCGTCACAGGTCACGAAGTGCAGCGGCAGGCGCGAAGCGCGGGTAATGCGGCGCGCTTCCTCGACGCCGAAGTTCACGATCGGCCAGCCATTCAGCATCGACATGCCTTCCTTCCTGCTGCGCTCGATGCCCGCCGCGGCCTTGGCGAACTCCTGCTTGCGCGTGTAGGAGTCGGAGTACAGGTTCCATGCCCCGTCAGGCACGATCGCCGTCTCGCTCTCGACAAAACCGATGCCCTCGATCATGTACTCTGTGAGTGCGCGCCCGAACTGCGGGATCAGGATGTGCCGCCCCTCCCGCTTCGCCTCCAGGAAGCGCAGCGCGTGGTTCTTGCCTTCGGACAGCTCGCGCGCTGCGGCGATGCATTCGTCGAGGTCCCGGATCGCCTTCCCCGTCTCCCACTGCGGCAGCACCTCCTCGTCGCGGATGCGGAAGAACTCGTCGTCGGAAAGCCTGGTGTTGGTGACTTTGCCCGTGACCATGCGTGCGCATCTCCCTCGAACGACCACGCGCCGGCGCGTGGGTGCGCGCCCTGCCTTGCCGAGCGCGTTCCGGCCGGAATCTAGCGACGCCGCCGCCCTGGGTCAACCCGTGCGCCCGACGTACGCATCGCGTACGCGACGCGCTAGAGCAGGAGCTCCAGACGTTGCCGCGCGGCGCGCAACTTCGGCAGTACTCGCCGCTCCAGATCCGCGACGCCGAGCCGACCGGCGTGGACACTCACCGTCAGGGCAAACCTCGCCTGCGTCCGCGGCAGGGCGAGCGGCACCGCGATCGAGCGAAGGCCGATCTCCTGCTCCTCGTCGCTGATCGCGTACCCCGCGGCGCGGGCGCGTGCCACTTCCCGCTGCAGCTCGTCGAGCCCCGTCCGGGTCTTCGCCGTCAGACGCCGGCGTGCCAGCTCCTTCAGCCGCGCTTCCACCTCCTTGTCGGCCAAGCCCGCCAGCAGCACGCGGCCGGACGCCGTGGAGTAGGCGGGTAGCCGCAGCCCGACGTTAATCGTCGCCGCCATCATGCGCGGCGCGACCGAGCTGGCGAGGAAGATGATCTCCGATCCTTCAAGCGCGGAAAGCGATGCCGCCTCTCGCGTGTCCGCGGCGATGCGGTCCAGAAGAGGCTGCACCACGCGCGGCAACTGAGCCGACGCGAGGTAAGCATGACCCAGTCGGAGCACTCGATAGCTGAGGCGGAACCCCTTGCCGTCCGACTCTGCGTAATTCAACCGCAGCAGGGATAGCAGGTAGCGGCGTGCCGTCGGCCGCGTAAGCCCGGTCCGGCGTGCCACCTCGCTCAGCGTCATCCGCGGATTCGACGCATCGAACGCCTCGATAACCGCCAGGCCCTTGCCGAGGGCACCGATGAAATCGCGGTCGCCGCGGCTCAACGCTGGTCGCCCGCCGCAATGTTCGTCACGCGTACATTGTAGCGATCGTTGCCGGGATAACTTCGGTCCGTGCGCACCTCAGGGTACTAGTCGCTCGCCTTCAAGCGCACCCTGTGCAGCCGGTTTCTAGACGTACTTCCTGCGGTCCTCGATCACCTTGCCGTCGTTGGGCAGGGCGCCCGGCTCGACGAGCGTTACCTCGGCGCGAAGCCTGGTCACTTCGCGCACGGACGCCACCACCGCCGCGGACAGGCCCTCGGGACGGCTGCCGACCTCGCAATGCAGCGTCATCCGGTCGTCGCCGGTCTCGCCCTCGACGACCAGCCGCGCCTTGAGAATCTCGGGGTGGCGGCGCGCGATCTCGGCGACCTGCTTCGGCGTGACGAACATCGCGCGCACCTTGGTGGTCTGGTCGGCGCGCCCGAGCCAGCCGCGGATGCGCGTGTTGGTGCGGCCGCAGGGGCTCGCGCCCGGCAGGATCGCCGACAAGTCGCCCGTGCCGAAGCGGATGAGCGGGTAGTCGCGGTTGAAGGTGGTGATCACGACTTCTCCCACCTCGCCCGCGGCCAGCGGGTCGCCCGTGCCCGGGCGCACGATCTCGAGCAGCAGCCCCTCATCGAG
>JADLES010000088.1 GCA_020845995.1 Burkholderiales bacterium
ACTGGGCGACCCCTCCAAGGCCAAAGCCGAACTGTGCTGGGTGCCGGAGATCACGCTCGACGAGATGGTGGCCGAGATGGTGGCCAGCGATTTGCAAAAAGCCAAACAACACGCATTACTCAGGCAAAACGGCTACCAAGTGAACGTCAGCGTGGAATAGGCACCACCACACAATCGCTCACAGGCAACCATAGACTTTCACGCCAATCAAACCAAAGGGAACTCAAAAATGACACAACGCAAAGGCATCATCCTCGCAGGCGGCTCCGGCACGCGGCTCTACCCCGCTACCCTGGCGGTGTCCAAGCAGCTGCTGCCGGTGTACGACAAGCCGATGATCTATTACCCGCTTTCGACGCTGATGCTGGCGGGAATACGCGAGATCCTCGTCATCTCCACACCGCAGGACACGCCCCGCTTCCAGCAGCTGCTCGGCGATGGCCGATCCTGGGGCATCCGCCTGTCCTATGCCGAGCAGCCTTCGCCGGGCGGGCTCGCGCAGGCGTTCCTCATCGGCAGGAAGTTCATCGGCAGGGATCCGGTCGCGCTGATTCTCGGCGACAACATCTTCCATGGCCACGACCTTACGGGCCTGCTGGCAAAGGCGGCGGCCCGGCGCAAAGGCGCGACGGTGTTTGCGTATCCTGTCCAGGATCCGGAACGATACGGAGTCATCGAATTTGATGCGAAACATCGGGCGAGGAGCATCGAGGAGAAGCCCGCTCGGCCCAAGTCGCGGTACGCGGTCGTCGGGCTGTATTTCTACGATAACCGCGTGGTCGGCATCGCCTCGAGGCTGAAGCCGTCGGCGCGCGGCGAACTGGAGATCACGGACGTCAACCGTGCGTACCTGCGATGGGGGGAACTGGAGGTCGGCCTGCTCGGCCGCGGCCACGCCTGGCTGGACACGGGAACGCACGAGTCGCTGCTGGAAGCCTCGCACTTCATCGAAACCATCGAGCGCCGGCAGGGCCTGAAGATCGCCTGCCCGGAGGAGATCGCCTGGCGCATGGGCTACATCGGCGCGGCGCAGCTGCGCAGGCTCGCCAGGCCGCTCGCGAAAAGCGGCTACGGCGAATACCTGTTGCGCGTGCTCGCGGAGGGGAGAACGCATTGAAGGTCGAGCCCACGTCGGTCCCCGAGGTGCTGGTGCTCGAGCCGGAGGTGTTCGGCGATGCGCGCGGATTCTTCTTCGAGAGCTACAACCGCAGGCGCTTTGCCGCCGACACCGGCCTGCAGGTCGAGTTCGTGCAGGACAACCACTCCCGCTCCGTGCGCAACGTGCTGCGCGGGCTGCATTACCAGATTCGCCAGCCGCAAGGCAAGCTGATCCGGGTCGTTGCCGGGGAGATCTGGGACGTCGCCGTAGACTTGCGCCGCGGTTCGCCGCATTTCGGCCGCTGGGCGGCCGCGCGGCTGGATTCACGATCGCAGCGCATGCTCTGGATCCCGCCCGGCTTCGCGCACGGCTTCCTCGTGCTCTCGGAATCGGCCGACGTCCTCTACAAGGCGACCGATTTCTACGCGCCCGAGCACGAGCGCACGCTGCTCTGGAACGATCCCGCCCTCGGCATCTCCTGGCCGCTCGCAGGCGAGCCGGTGATGACCGGCAAGGACCGGCGCGGTCTGCCCCTTGCCGGCGCCGAGACGTACGCCTGAGCGGAGCCGTGCCGTGGACTTCGTCGACCTGAAGACGCAATACGCGGCGCTGCGCGGGAGCATCGACGCGCGCATCCGACGGGTGCTGGAGCACGGGCAGTACATCATGGGACCGGAAGTCGCGGAGCTGGAGGAAACGCTCGCCGCGCGCACCGGCGCGGCGCATTGCGTGACGGCCGCCTCGGGCACCGAGGCGCTGCTGATCGCGCTGCTCGCGCTGGAGGTGAAGCCCGGAGACGAAGTGATCACCACCGCCTTCAGCTTCGCCGCGGCCGCCGAGATGATCGCCCTGGTCGGCGCGCGGCCGGTATTCGTCGACGTCGACGAGGATACGGCCAACATCGCGGCCGCGCGGATCGAGGACGCGATCACGCCGCGCACGCGCGCGATCATCCCGGTGGGGCTCTACGGGCAGCCCGCGGACATGGACGAGATCAACGCCATCGCCGCGCGCCGCGGGCTGCCGGTCATCGAGGATGCGGCGCAGAGCTTCGGCGCCACCTACGGGGGCAGGCAGAGCTGCAACCTGTCGGCCGTCGGCTGCACCAGCTTCTATCCCGCCAAGCCGCTCGGCTGCTACGGTGATGGCGGCGCCCTCTTCACCAGCGACGCGGCGCTCGCCAGGGCGATGCGCGAAATCAGGGTGCACGGGCAGGACCGACGCTACCGGCACGCGCGCGTCGGCGTCGGCGGCCGCATGGACACGCTGCAGTGCGCGGTGGTGCTCGCCAAGCTCGAGCGCTTCGATTGGGAGCTAAAGCGGCGCGCCGAGGCGGGTGCGCGCTACGACTCGCTGCTCGCGTCCACTTCGATTGTTCCGATGCAGGTCAAGGGCGATCGCACCAGCGTGTACGCGCAGTACACCGTGCGCGTCGCGCAGCGCGCGGCTTTCGAGCGGCACATGAAGGAACGCGGGATTCCTACAGCAGTGCACTACCCGCTGCCGCTGCACCAGCAGCCGGCCTTTGCCGCCTGCGCCGGGCAGTCGTTGCCCGTCGCCGAGCGCCTGGCGCGCGAAGTCGTCAGCCTGCCGATGCATGCCGATCTCGACGAGGCGACGCAGCAGCGCGTCGCGGGCGCGGTGCGCGCGTTCACGCCGGTTGCGGCTGGAACCATCGAGTAGAATCGCCGCGGTTCCCCGGTTGAACTGGATGCAGGCGTGAAGCTCTTGGTGACGGGCGCGGCGGGATTCATCGGCATGCACTCGTGCAAGCGCCTCCTGGAGGCAGGGCACGAGGTGCTCGGCATCGACGACCTGAACGCCTACTACGACCCGGCGCTGAAGCAGGCGCGGCTGGAGCAGTTGCGCCCGCTGCCGGGGTTCGCCTTTCGCAAGCTCGACGTCGCGGACGAGGCGGCGATGTCGGCGCTGTTCGCAGGCAGCAGGTTCGACGCCGTGCTGCATCTCGCGGCGCAGGTCGGCGTGCGCTATTCGCTTGAAAACCCGATGGCCTACGTGTCGAGCAACGTGGCGGGCTTCCTGAACGTGCTGGAAGGCTGCCGCAAGGCAGGGATCGCGCACCTGTGCTACGCGAGCAGCTCCAGCGTGTACGGCGCGAATATCGAGCTGCCGTTTCGCGAGGACCAGCGCGTCGATGCGCCCATCAGCCTGTATGCGGCGACCAAGCGCGCCAACGAGCTGATGGCCGAGTGCTACGGCAGGCTCTACGGCGTGCCGTGCACGGGGCTGCGCTTTTTCACGGTGTACGGCCCCTGGGGGCGCCCGGACATGGCGCCGTTCCTGTTCACGCGCGCGATCCTCGAAGGCCGGCCGATCCGGCTGTTCAACGGCGGCGACATGGGGCGCGACTTCACCTACATCGACGACATCGTCGACGCGGTGGTGCAGCTCCTCGAGCGGCCGCACCCCGGGGCGGGCGCGGGCGAGAAGACGCGCCTGTTCAATCTCGGGCTGGGCGCGCTGGTGAACCTGCGCGAGTTCGTGCGGGCGCTCGAGCGGGAGCTCGGGCGCAGTGCCCGCATCGAGCTCGCGCCGATGCAGGCGGGCGACATGCGCGAAACCTGCGCATCCACCGAACGCCTGCGCGCCGCGATCGGCTACGCGCCGGCGACCCCGCTGCAGGAGGGGGTCGCGCGCTTCATCGCCTGGTACCGGGCACACTATGCAGGGGCGAACGCATGAAGAAGACGGGCAAGCCGAGGAAAGTCGCGCTGATCACCGGCATCACCGGGCAGGACGGCGCCTACCTTGCCGAGCTGCTGCTGGGCAAGGCTTACGTGGTGCACGGCATCAAGCGCCGCACATCGCTCATCAACACGCAGCGCATCGACCACCTGTACAAGGATCCGCACGAGAAGGAAGACCACCGTTTCGTCATGCACTACGGCGACATGACCGACTCCTCCAGCCTGGTGCGCATCATCCAGCAGGTGCAGCCCGACGAGATCTACAACCTGGCCGCGCAAAGCCACGTCGCCGTGTCGTTCGAGGAGCCCGAGTACACGGCCAACTCGGATGCGCTGGGCGCGCTGCGCATGCTGGAGGCGATCCGCATCCTCGGCCTGGAGAAGAAGACGCGCTTCTACCAGGCCTCGACCTCGGAGCTGTACGGCCTGGTGCGCGAGACGCCGCAGAAGGAGTCGACGCCGTTCTATCCGCGCTCGCCCTATGGCGTGGCGAAGCTGTACGCGTACTGGATCACGGTCAACTACCGCGAGGCCTACGGCATGTACGCCTGCAACGGCATCCTCTTCAACCACGAGTCGCCGGTGCGCGGCGAGACCTTCGTCACGCGCAAGATCACGCGCGCGCTGGCGCGCATCAAGCTCGGCATGCAGGACTGCCTGTACCTGGGCAACCTCGCGGCCCGGCGCGACTGGGGTCACGCGAAGGACTTCGTGGAGGCGATGTGGAAGATGCTGCAGCAGCCCAAGCCCGAGGATTTCGTGATCGCCACGGGACAGCAGCACAGCGTGCGGGAGTTCGTCGAGGCCACCGCGGCGGAGCTGGGGATGCGCATCATCTGGCGCGGCAAGGGCGAGAACGAGAAGGGCCATGATGCCGCCGGCCGCGTCGTCGTCGCCGTGGACCCGCGCTACCACCGGCCCGCCGAAGTGGATACGCTACTGGGCGACGCCGCCAAGGCGCGGCGCGTGCTCGGCTGGAAACCGCGCGTGACGTTCCGGAAGCTGGTGGCGGAGATGGCGCGCGCCGACCTGCGCGAGGCGAAGCGCGAGCGGCTCGTCAGTCAGCGCCGGTTGTAGCGGTCCTCGAAGCGCTCGATGTCGTCCTCGCCGAGGTAGCTGCCCGACTGCACCTCGATGATCATGAGCGGCGCGGCGCCGGCGTTCTCCAGGCGATGGCGCGTGCCGACCGGGATGTAGGTCGACTGGTTCTCCTCCAGCTCGAAGGTCTCCTCACCGCGCGTCACGCGCGCGCGGCCCGCGACCACCACCCAGTGCTCGGCGCGCTTGCGGTGCAGCTGCAGCGACAGCGCGGCGCCGGGCTTCACCATCAGCCGCTTGACCTGGAAGCCCTCACCCCCGTCCACTGACTCGTAGTAGCCCCAGGGGCGGTAGACGCGCGTATGGCTGAGGTGCTCGGAGCGGTTGGCGCGCTTCAGGTCCTCGACCACCTCGCGCACGTCCTGGCTGCGCGAGCGGTCGGCCACCAGCAGCGCATCGTCGGTGTCGACGATGATGAGCCCTTGCACGCCGAGCGTGGCGACCAGGCGCCGATCGCCGAAGACGAGCGAGTTCCTCGTATCCTGCAGCTGCACGTCGCCGCGCACCGCGTTGCCGCTCGCGTCCCTCTGCGCGAGGTCCCAGAGCGCGTCCCAGGAGCCGACGTCGCTCCAGTCGAAGCGCGCGGGGATCACCGCCGCCGCCATCGTGCGTTCCATCACCGCGCGATCGATGGCCTCCGCAGGACAGGCGAGGAA
>JADLES010000089.1 GCA_020845995.1 Burkholderiales bacterium
CAGGATCGAACCTTTCTCGAGCCCGGCAAGGGCGCCGCTGTCGCCGTAGGCGACCGAGCGCACGTCGTCGTCGTTACCGACGCACATCATCACGAAATCGCAGCCGCCGGCGGCCTCCTTCGGCGTTGCCGCCGACCTGCCGCCGTACTCCTTTACCCACTGCTCCGCCTTGGCCGCGGTACGGTTGTAGACGGTCACGTCATGGCCGCCTTTCTTGCGCAGGTGGCCCGCCATGGGATAGCCCATCACGCCGAGGCCGAGAAATGCGACTTTCGCCATCTCATTGTCTCCTAAGGTTTTTTGCTGGATTTGACAGCTGCCGGTCAACGACCCACAATACCTGGACGTTTATACAGTATCCGGTGTTGGCCCAGCGCAAGCTGCCGCAGATGCCAACCTGAAAAGAGGGTCGGGAGCAATCCAATATGGACGACAACAAGTCTAAGGCATTGGCCGCCGCGCTGGCGCAGATCGAGAAGCAATACGGCAAGGGCTCCATCATGAAGATGGACGCCGAAGCGGTGAAGGACATCGAGGTGGTATCCACGGGATCGCTCGGCCTGGATCTCGCGCTGGGCGTCGGCGGCCTGCCGCGCGGCCGGGTGGTCGAGATCTACGGGCCGGAATCCTCCGGCAAGACCACGCTCACGCTGCAGGTGATCGCCGAAGTGCAGAAGGCGGGCGGCACCGCCGCCTTCATCGACGCGGAAAACGCGCTCGACATCGTCTACGCCGGCAAACTGGGCGTGAAAACCGAGGACCTGCTCATCTCGCAGCCGGACACCGGCGAGCAGGCGCTCGAGATCGCCGACATGCTGGTGCGCTCGGGCGCGGTGGACGTGATCGTCGTGGACTCGGTCGCCGCGCTCACGCCCAAAGCCGAGATCGAAGGCGAGATGGGCGAGCCGCAGATGGGCCTGCAGGCGCGCCTCATGAGCCAGGCGCTCCGGAAGCTCACCGCCAACATCAAGCGTACCAACACGCTGGTCATCTTCATCAACCAGATCCGCATGAAGATCGGCGTCATGTTCGGCAATCCCGAGACCACCACCGGCGGCAACGCGCTCAAGTTCTACGCTTCCGTGCGCATGGACATCCGCCGCATCGGCTCGATCAAGAAGGGCGACGAGGTGATCGGCTCGGAAACGCGCGTCAAGGTGGTGAAAAACAAGGTCTCGCCACCGTTCCGCAACGCGGAGTTCGATATTCTTTACGGCGAGGGCATCTCCTGGGAGGGCGAGGTTCTGGAGCTCGGGGTGAATCACGGCGTGCTCGAGAAGTCGGGCGCCTGGTACATCTACAACAGCGACCGCCTGGGCCAGGGCAAGGACAACGCGCGCGAATTCCTCAGGGAGAACCACGCGCTCGCCCTCGAAATAGAGCGGAAGATCCGCGAGAAGGCCGGCATCCTGAAGCCCGCCGCGCCGGGCGAAGCGCCGGCCGGGGACAAGAAGGTCGAGCAGCTGCCCACGCGCAAGCGTGGCTGAGCGCGACAGCGAGCAGGAACTCCGGGCGCGGGCGCTGCGGCTGCTCGCGCGCCGGGAGCACTCCCGCCAGGAGCTGGAGCGAAAGCTGTCGCCGCACGCTGGTTCCTCGGACGCCTTGAGAAATCTGGTTTCAAGCCTGGCGGAGAAAAATCAACTGTCGGAGGCGCGCTTCGCCGAAGAACGCGCCCGCTGGCTCTCCCGCAAATACGGCGCGGCGAAGATCCGGCAGGACCTGAAAGCGAAAGGCGTGCCGGAGGAAATGATCGCGCGCTTTTCCTCCCCGCAGGACGAAATGCAAAAAGCACGGGAAATTCTGGAGCGCAAATACCGCTCGCCCGCGACGACGCGCGAGGAAAAGGCGAAGCGCATGCGCTTTCTGCAGGCGCGCGGATTCAGCTGCGACACGATCCGCGCCGCAGTGCGCGGCGCAGACGAGTAGGCAGGCTACGGTTTCTTCTTCGGTGCTTCGCCGCCCGGCGCGGGCGGCGGCGGGGACTGGCGGCGGAAGCTCTGCGGCGTGGGATCGGCGCGCCCGGAATTGCGGTACTCCTGCGCCGCTTGCTGCGGCGTGCGCTTCGGCGCCGCCGCCGGCTTCGCGACCACCGCGTCGCGGGTGTTGAGCGTGCTGTTCCCGGATCCCGAGCGATTGCCGTCGAAAGTGCGGCCGCTCTGGTTGGCCTGGTTGAGTTGGCGGCGCGCGTCGTCCTTCTTCTGCTGCGCGAGCGCAGGCGCCGCTGCGAGCAGCGCTGCGAGCGCCAGCGCGATCGTCGTTTCCCTCATGTCAACCTCCCGGACGCGGTATCGTTCTTCATCGTTGAAAGGGGGTGATTCAATGAACCAATCGGAAGCGCTGGGAATTGTATGGTCGCTCGCCAACGGCGTCTACCCGGAGACGGGCGAAGTATTCCCGGCTGACAGCGCCTATCAGCGCGCGCAAACGGTGCGCGCGCTGTATGCGGCTGCAGAGGCGCTGGAGAAGGCGGAGCGCTTCGAGCGCCGCAAGCGCGAGTTGCCGGCGAAGACCGGAGAGCCGTGGACGGAGGACGAGGACCGCAGGCTGCTCGCGCCCTTGAGCGCCGATACCGCACTGCAGCGACGACGCCCGAAGAACGCGCGCGACGCATGCGGTTCCTTCAGGGCCGTGGGTTTAGCGCGGAAGTGATACGGATTCTCGTCTCGCGGCGAGGGGAGCGGGACCCGGCAATCAGTTGAGCTATCTCAAATCTTCCCGGCTGCCGGTCCCTATCCTGCCACGAAGAGGATACGGATCATGAGCGAGGAGCGGAAGACAGATTGGCCGCCCGGCGGGGATCTCGAACCCGCCCCGGTGAAGTCGAGGCCGGCGAAGCGGCGCCGGTCCGGGAGGACGGAGCGCGAGGCCGCGGCCGCCGCGGTGCTTGCGATCAGCAGGGCGCCGGGCGCGGTGCGAGTCGCGCTCGCACGCCACGGTTCGCACGAGGACAGCGCGCGCGCACCGCTGCCGGCCGATTACCCCTACCCGGCGCGCCTGCGCCGGCGCGAGTACGAGACGCTCAAGAAGGAGCTGCAGATCGAGCTGCTCAAGGTCCAGAAATGGGTCAAGCAGACCGGCCAGCGGATCGTGACCGTGTTCGAAGGCCGCGACGCCGCCGGCAAGGGCGGGACTATCAAGCGCTTCATGGAGCACCTCAACCCGCGCGGCGCGCGCATCGTCGCGCTGGACAAGCCCTCGGACGGCGAGCGAGGACAATGGTATTTCCAGCGCTACGTGCAGCACCTGCCGACGCACGGCGAGATGGTGTTCTTCGACCGCTCCTGGTACAACCGCGCCGGCGTCGAGCGCGTCATGGAGTTCTGCACGCCGGAGGAATACCAGGAGTTCCTGCGCCAGTGCCCCGACTTCGAGCGCATGCTGGTGAAGAGCGGTGTGCAGTTGATCAAATACTGGTTCTCCGTCAGCCGGCAGGAGCAGATGCGCCGTTTCATCTCGCGCCGCGACGATCCGCTCAAGCAATGGAAGCTTTCGCCGCTCGACATCCAGTCGCTCGACCGCTGGGAACAGTACAGCGAGGCGAAGCGCGACATGTTCTTTCACACCGACACCGCGGACGCGCCCTGGGTGGTGATCAAATCCGACGACAAGAAGCGCGCGCGCGTCAATTGCCTGCGTCATTTCCTGTCGTTGCTCGACTACCCCGACAAGAACAGCGAGGTCGCGGTCGCGCCGGACCCCCTGCTGGTCGCGCCGGCCGCCAGGGTCGTCGAGGAGGCCGAGCGCGTGCTGCCGCGGATTGCGCGGCAACTCGTCGCGGCGAGGCGCGAAGCGAGCCCCTGAGCCGTCCAGGGAGATCCCCCCGCGCGGGGCGCGGCGCTCTCCGTGGCCATCGCGGCGCGCGCCGGATGTCATCCGCCGCCACTGGATAAGCGTTCATCTCCTGGCCGCCCCGTGCGGCGGAGAGGGGGTGAGGGGAATGAACCAGGCGGAAGCATTGAGTGTCGTGCGCTCGCTGGCCAACGGCGTGGATCCGGAGACGGGCGAAGTATTCCCGGCTGACAGCGCCTATCAGCGCGCGCAAACGGTGCGCGCGCTGTATGCGGCTGCCGAGGCGCTGGAGAAGGCGGAGCGCTTCGAGCGCCGCAAGCGCGAGTTGCCGGCGAAGACCGGAGAGCCGTGGACGGAGGACGAGGACCGCAGGCTGCTCGCGAGCTTCGACGCGGGGCGCGGTCTGCCGGAACTGGCGGCCGCGCACGAGCGCACGCAAACCGGCGTGCGCGCGCGGTTGGTGAAGTACGGCAGGCTCGCCGCGTAGCGGGCACGGGATGCTGCGGCGCCCGGGCGCCGCAGCGCCATCCCGTAGAATAGGCGGGTGATGAAATCCGCCGAGATCCGCGCGAGCTTCCTCGAGTATTTCCGGTCCCAGGGCCATGCCATCGTGACCTCGAGCCCGCTCGTGCCGGCGAACGACCCGACGCTGCTGTTTGTGAACTCCGGCATGGTGCAGTTCAAGGACGCGTTCCTCGGCAAGGAGAAGCGCGCCTACGTGCGCGCCACCACCTCGCAGCGCTGCGTGCGCGCGGGCGGCAAGCACAACGACCTGGAAAACGTCGGCTACACGGCGCGCCACCATACCTTCTTCGAGATGCTGGGCAACTTCAGCTTTGGCGACTACTTCAAGAAGGACGCGATCCGGTTTGCCTGGGAGCTGCTCACCAGGGTGTACGGGCTGGCGCCGGACCGGCTCTGGACCACGGTCTACGAAACCGACGACGAGGCCTTCGACCTGTGGACGAAGATGGTCGGGGTGCCGAAGGAGCGCTGCGTGCGCATCGGCGACAAGCCGGGTGGCGCGAAGTACCAGTCGGACAACTTCTGGCAGATGGCCGACACCGGTCCCTGCGGACCCTGCAGCGAGATCTTCTACGACCACGGCCCCGGCGTCGCGGGCGGCCCGCCGGGCTCGGCGGACGCCGATGGCGACCGCTACATCGAGATCTGGAACCTGGTGTTCATGCAGTATCAGAGGGACAAAAGCGGCGACGCTTTTGTGATGACGCCATTGCCCAAGCCTTGCGTGGACACCGGCATGGGCCTGGAGCGCATTGCGGCGGTGATGCAGGGGAAGCATTCGAACTACGAAATCGACCTGTTCCAGGACCTGATCAGGGCGGCGGCGCGCGAGACGAAGCAGAAAGCGCTGAAGAATCCTTCGCTCAACGTCATCGCCGACCATATCCGCGCCTGCTCGTTCCTGATCGTGGACGGCGTGGTCCCGGGCAACGAAGGCCGCGGCTACGTGCTGCGGCGGATCATCCGGCGCGCCATCCGCCACGGTTACAAGCTCGGCCAGAAGCAGCCCTTCTTTCATCGACTGGTTGAGGATCTCGACCTTGCGATGGGCAGGGCATTTCCAGAACTGACGAGGGAAAAAGCAAGGGCCATTCAGGTTCTCAGGCAGGAAGAAGAGCGCTTCGCCGAGACGCTCGAGCACGGCATGAGCGTGCTCGAAGGCGCGCTCGCCTCGGGCGAGAAGCTGCTCGACGGCGAGACGGTGTTCAAGCTCTACGACACCTTCGGCTTTCCGGTCGACCTGACGGCGGATATCTGCCGCGAGCGGGGCACGAGCCTCGACCTCGCCGGCTTCGAGGCGGCGATGGAGGCGCAGCGCGAGCGCGCGCGGGCGGCGAGCCGTTTCACTTCGGCGGCGGGGCTCGCCTACTCCGGCGGACGAACCGATTTCCGCGGCTACGACACCCTTGGCCTGCGCGCGAAGGTGCTCGCGCTGTACCGCGAGGGCGCGCAGGTACGCGAGCTGGAAACGGGGGAGAGCGGCGTGGTGGTGCTCGACCGCACGCCTTTCTACGCCGAATCCGGAGGCCAGGTCGGCGACCGGGGCGAGCTTGCCGGGCCGGCCGGGACCTTCACCGTGGCCGACACGCAGAAGATCCAGGCCGAGGTGTTCGGTCACCACGGCGCGCAGAAGACGGGCGTGCTGCGTGTCGGCGACGAGGTGGGCGCGCAGGTGGACCTGCGGTTGCGTCGTCGCACCGCGCACAACCATTCGGCGACGCACCTCATGCACGCGGCGTTGCGCAGTGTTCTCGGCGCCCACGTGCAGCAGAAAGGCTCGCTCGTCGACGAGCACCGCACGCGCTTCGACTTCTCGCACGACAGGCCGATGCACGCGGACGAGGTGCGCCGGATCGAGGCCCTGGTCAACGAGGCGATCCGCCGCAACGACGAGGTGAGCGCGCGCATCATGAGGCACGACGACGCGATCAGGGCGGGGGCGCTCGCGTTCTTCGGCGACAAGTACGGCGACGAGGTGCGCGTGCTGAAGATGGGCGAGTTCTCCACCGAGCTGTGCGGCGGCACGCACGTTGCGCGCACCGGGGACATCGGCTTCTTCAAGGTCGCCGCGCAATCCGGCGTCGCCGCGGGCGTGCGCCGCATCGAGGCGGTCACCGGCGAGGGCGCGCTCGCCTGGGTGCAGCAGCTGGAGGGCGACGTCGAGGAGCTGGCCGGTCGGCTGGGCTACCAGAAGGCCGACGTGACGGAGATGAAGAAGCGCGTGGATTCGGTGCTGGAGGCGAACAAGGCGCTCGAAAAGGAGCTCGCCCGGCTGCGCTCCAGGCTGGCGATGGGGCAGGGCGGCGACATCGCCGCGCAGGCCGTGGAGGTCAAGGGCAGCAAGGTGCTGGCGGCGGTCATCGACGGCGCGGATGTGAAGACTTTGCGTGAGAGCGTGGACAAGCTCAAGGAGCGGCTGAAGAGCGCGGCGATCGTGCTCGGCACGGTGAGCGACGGCAAGGTGTCGCTGATCGCCGGGGTCACTTCCGACCTCATCGCAAAGGTCAAGGCCGGCGAGCTCGTCAACCATGTCGCTCGGCAAGTGGGCGGCAAGGGGGGCGGGCGCCCGGACATGGCGCAGGCGGGCGGCAGCGATCCGGCCGGGCTCGGCAGCGCCCTCGAATCGGTCAGACCGTGGGTCGAGCAGCGCCTCTAGGGCGCTAGAAGCCGATCCGGCTCTTGCGGCCGCCGCGCGGCAGGTCGACGTCCTCCGGGCTGAGTTCGTCGCGCCCGGCCAGCTTGGCGTTGCCAAAAGCGGCCTGCACTGCGCGGCGCATCTCGCGCGGCGTGAGCAGCGCCAGCTTCTCGATCACGCTCGCCGAGGGCCGCTCGGGAAAACGCCTGCCCCAGTCGTGCGCTTCGCGGATCTCCCGGTACAGCGACAGCGCGATCCTCGCCGCGCCCTCGGCATCGGGCGCCGCAATCTCGTAGACGTGCATGCGGTTGAGCAGGGGCTCGGGGATGCGCGCGGCGTCGTTGGCGGTGGCGAACCAGACCGCGCCCGAGGCATCGATCGGCACCTCGGCGAACTCGTCGACGAAGCGCATCGCGGTCTGGCTCTCCAGCAGCTCGTAGAGCGCGCCCAGCGGGTCGTACTGGCCCTCGGCGCTCGCCTTGTCGATCTCGTCCACCACCATCACCGGGTTGGCGTACTCGCCGTTGAGGAAGGTCTCGAACACCTTGCCGGGCTTGGCGTTCTTCCACTGGGAGGAAGCGCCCGAGAGCACCCAGCCGGCGGTGAGCGAGCTCATCGGCACGAAGCCGAAACCCGTGGCGAGGAGCTGCGACACGCGCCGCGCGAAGTGGGTCTTGCCGATGCCGGGCCCGCCCAGCAGCAGGACCGGCTGCAGCTCGATGTCGTCGGCCGAGTCCACGCACAGCGCGAGCTGGCGGCGGATGTGCTCGAGCACCTCGCCGAAGTTGGGCAGCTCCTCGTGCAGCGCCTGCATTTCCGGCAGCCCGGAGGGCTTGACGGCGAAGCGCTGGCCGCCCAGGCGCAGCATCTTCTCGTAGAGCGCGCGCAGGGCCTCGTTGGCCGAGGGCGGCAGCTCCTGCAGGGCCTTCTCGACCGCGGCGGTGTCGTAGATGTCCTTGAAGCCGGCGACGGGGATCGCTGGCGGCGGGACGGGAAGCGCGACGTTTGAGGGCATGGCTACCTCCGAACGTTCTTGTTGTGAGTCATCGATCCGCGCGAAAAAAATAGCATGGCACCCGCCGTCGAGCAAATCCGGTGTTGGACAGGCGGCGCGGATCTGTGCTTGAATAGGCCCATGCGACGCTGGTTTTTCGGCTATTTCTTCACCTTCCCGCGCCCTCTGGCGGAGGGGAACGGCTAGCCGCGCTACCAGCGACCACCGACGAACCGCCAGAGCAGAGATGCCTGGCGGTTTTTGTTTTTCGGGGACGCCCCGCAACCAGGACCTGCCATGAGCACCCACATCGACGACAAGACCTCGCTGACCGACGACGAGCGCATCGAGAACATCGTGCCGCTGCCTCCGCCCGAGAACCTGATCCGCTTCTTCCCGATCCAGGGCACGACCGTGGAGCGCCTGGTGGCCGACACGCGCAAGCGCGTGCGCGAGATCGTGCGCGGCAAGTCCGACCGGCTGCTGGTGATCATCGGGCCGTGCTCGATCCATGACCCCGCCGCCGCGATCGGCTATGCGGAAAAGCTTCTCCTCGAAAGAAAGAAGCATGAAGGCGAGCTGGAAGTCGTCATGCGCGTGTACTTCGAGAAGCCGCGCACCACGGTGGGCTGGAAGGGGCTGATCAACGACCCGTACCTGAACGGCAGCTTTCGCATCAACGAGGGCCTGCGCATCGCCAGGGACCTGCTCGTGCG
Organism: Burkholderiales bacterium; assembly: GCA_020845995.1. Taxonomy (GTDB): domain Bacteria; phylum Pseudomonadota; class Gammaproteobacteria; order Burkholderiales; family SG8-39; genus RBG-16-66-20. The sequence continues at coordinate 8,660 of JADLES010000089.1, forward strand.
CATCAGCCGCGCCGGCGTGCCGGCGGGCTGCGAGTTCCTCGACGTCATCTCGCCGCAATACATCGGCGACCTGGTGTCCTGGGGCGCGATCGGCGCGCGCACCACGGAATCGCAGGTGCACCGCGAGCTCGCCTCGGGGCTGTCGGCGCCGGTCGGCTTCAAGAACGGCACCGACGGCAACGTGCGCATCGCCGTGGACGCGATTCTCGCCGCCCGGCAGAAGCACCACTTCCTCTCGGTGCACAAGAGCGGGCAGGTATCAATCGTCGAGACGCGCGGCAACGAGGACTGCCACGTCATCCTGCGCGGCGGCAAGGCACCGAACTACGACGCCGCCAGCGTCGCCGCCGCCTGCGCCGAGCTGGCGACCGCAAAGCTCGACTGCCGGCTGATGATCGATCTCTCGCACGCCAACGCGGAAAAGAATTTCAGGCGCCAACTCGATGTCGCGCGCGACGTCGGCGCGCAGATCGCCGCCGGCGCGCGCTGCATCATCGGCGCGATGGTCGAATCGCACCTCGTAGAGGGCCGGCAGGAGCTGGCGGCCGGCAAGCCGCTCGCCTTCGGCCAGAGCATCACCGATCCCTGCCTGGGCTGGGAGGACTCGGTGACGCTGCTCGGCGTGCTGGCCGACGCGGTCAAGGCGCGCCGGAAGAAGGGCAAACGCTGAGCGCGCCCTTCGAGACGCTGGCGCTGGCGATGATGATCGTCGCCGGCGCGTACTTCGTGTTCGGCCTCACCGGCTTCGGCTCGACGGTGATCGCGCTGCCGCTGCTGGTGCATTTCTTTCCGCTCAAGTTCGCGGTGTCCCTGCTGATGCTGCTCGACCTGGCGGTGCTGGCGCTGTTCGGCGCGCGCCTGCGGCGCGGCCTGCGGCTGGACGAAATCGGCTGGCTGCTGCCGTCCATGCTGGCCGGCATGGCGGTGGGGCTCACGCTGCTGATCACGGCGCCCGAGCGGCCGCTGCTCGCCGTGCTGGGCCTGTTCCTGCTCTGCTACGCGGCCTGGGGCCTCGCGCGGCCGGCGGGCCCGCCGCGGCTCGCGCGGGGCTGGTGCGTGCCGGTCGGCCTTGCCGGCGGCGCATTCTCCGCGCTGTTCGGCACGGGCGGCGTGCTGTTCGCGGTCTACAACGCCGGCCGCCTGAGGGACGCCGCCGAACTGCGCGCCAACAACGCGGCCATGATCCTGCTGTCCTCGTCGCTGCGCCTGGTGCTGTTCGGCGCGGTCGGCCTGCTCGCGCAGGACGGACTGCTCACGACCGCGCTCGCGCTCGCGCCCGCGCTCGCGCTCGGCTTCTGGCTCGGCGGGCGCGCCAACGCGGCGGTGTCCGCGGCCGCGGTGGTGAAAGCGGTGTACGCTTTACTGGTGATCGCGGGCCTGACGCTACTCGCGCGCTCCCTTTGACGGCGCCCATGTCCAGGCGCTGGCTGCCGCTCGCGCTCGCCGCGACGCTCGCATACCGGCTCTGGTTGGCGGCCGTCGCGCCGGTCACCGCGGACGAGGCCTATTTCATCCTCTGGGGCCGCGCGCCGGCGCTGGGATACTACGACCACCCGCCGCTGGTGGGCTGGCTGCTCGCGCCGCTCGCGGCGTTGACGGACTCCGCCTGGGCGCTGCGCCTGCCGGCGGTGCTCGCGCCTGTGCTGGCCGCGCTGATGGTGCGCGCCGCGCTGCGCCGCTGGTTCGGGCGCGACCGGGAGACCGCCGACCTCGCCGCGCTCGCCGTGCTGCTCGCCCCAGCGAGCGCATGGAGCGTGCTGATCACCACCGACGCGCCACTGGCGGTGTTCTCGCTCGCGTCGCTGCTCGTCTTCGCGCGCGCGGCGCAGGCGGGCCGGGGGCGCCTGTTCCTCGCCGCCGGCGCGCTGCTCGGGCTCGCGTTCCTGTCGAAGTACCTGGCCGTGCTGCTGGGCCTCGCCTATCTCGCCTGGGCGCTGCTCTCGCGCAGGCCAGCGGCGGCGCTGCTCGTGTTCCTGGGCGCCCTGCCGTTCGGCCTGCTGAACCTGTACTGGAATTACGAGGCCTGCTGGTGCAACGTGATGTTCAACGCGATCAATCGCCACGACGGGGAGGACAGCGGCTGGTCGCTCGCCACCCCGGCGCTCTACGCCGTCTCGCTCGCTTACCTGGCCGCGCCGCTGCTGTGGTTCGCCTGGCGCGGGCGCGGGCGGCTGCGCGAAGCCTGGCGGCGGCCCGCCGAGCGCGCGCTGCTGCTCGCCTGGCTGCTGCCGCTCGCGGCCTTCGCCGCGTTGAGCCCGGTCAGGCGCATTGGGCTGCACTGGCTGCTCGCGTTCCTGCCGGCGCTCGCGCTGAGCGTCGCGCTCGCGCTGCAGCGCGATGCGTTGCGCTGGAGCGTGCGCGCTTTCGGCCTGCTCGCCGTGCTGCAAGCGGCGGTGATCATCGGCGTGCTCGCCGCGCCGATCGATGCCTGGCAGTCCAGCCGCTTCTACTCGCGGCTGGCGTTTCCGGGCCGCGTGCCGGAGCTTGCGGCGGTGATCGCGCCGGACCGGCCGGGCAAGGCGCTGGCGACCGACAGTTATGCATCGGCGGCGCTGCTCGAATACCATTGGCGAGAGCCGGTGGCGGTGTTCGGCAGGGGCACCTCGCACGCGCGCCAGGACGACATCGACACCGACTGGCGCGCGCTCGCGGGCCGGGACCTGCTGATCCTGCGGCGCGATGCCCCGCTCGCCCGGGACTACGCGCCGTACTTCCGCGAGATCCGGGTCCATCGCTATGCGCTCGGCGGGCGCGACTTCCATGCCGTGAGCGGCTTCGGCTTCGACTACGAGGCCTACCGCAAAGGAGTGCTCGCCGACATCCGCGCGCGCTTCTATGCGATACCGGCGGCCCTGCCGGTGGGGACTTGCTACTTTTTGGAGCGCTACTTTCCCGGATGAGCGCGGCACGCGCGCTCCTCGAGTTGCTGCGCCCGCGGCAATGGCTGAAGAACGCGTTCGTGCTGGTGGGTCTCGTGTTCGGGCACGCCTGGCGCGATCCGGAACTGGCGATCGCGGCATTGTGGGCGACGCTCGCGTTCTGCCTCGCCTCGGGCGCCGCGTATGCGTTCAACGATGCGCGCGATGCGGCGCAGGATCGCGAGCATCCCGACAAGCGCCGCCGGCCGGTGGCGCGTGGCGCCGTCGCGCCGGCGCGTGCGACCGCGGTGTCCGGGCTGGTGGCGGCCGCTTCGCTGCTTGCCGGCGCCTGCGCCGGCGCGCGGGTGGCGGCGATTGTCGCGTTCTACCTCGTCCTCAGCGCTCTCTACACGCTGTGGCTGAAGCGGGTGCGGATGCTGGACGTGGGCGCGATCGCCCTCGGCTTCATGCTGCGCCTGCTCGCCGGCACGCTCGGCATTGGCATCGAGCCCTCGAACTGGCTGCTCGCTTGCGGACTGCTGCTGACGCTGTTTCTCGGGCTCGCCAAGCGGCGCGCGGAGCTGGAGCGGCTGGCCGCGGAAGCCCCGCGGCACCGCGCGGTTCTCGCCGGCTACAGCGCGCGCGGGCTGGACCGGGCGATCGCGCTGTGCGCCGCGGGCATGGTCGCGGCCTATGCCTGGTACACGCTGGCGGAGGAAACCGCGCGCCTGCACGGCACGCGCAGCCTCGTGCTGACGCTGCCGTGGGTGCTGCTCGGAACCCTGCGCTACCTCTCGCGCATGCGCTCGCGTGGCGCCGGCGGCGATCCGGCCGAAGAGCTGCTGCGCGACCCGTTGCTCGCCGCCGCGGTCGCGGGCTGGGCGGGGACCGTGCTCTGGCTCATCGGCTAGAATTCCACGCAGGAGCCGCATTCCGACCCATGGCCGAACGTCCCGCGCATTTCGCCCACCTCGAGCACCTCGGGGACGCGACCCGGTTTTCGCCGCAGATTCATGCGCTCATCCCGCGCTGCGACCTGCTGGAGAATTTCTCGCCCGCGGAGGTGCGGCTGCTCGCGCATTTCATGGACGTCTACCAGGCGCCGGCGGGAACCGAGATCATTCGCGAGGGCGAGAACGGCGACTTCATGCTGATGCTGATCGAGGGCCGGGTCGAAGTGCTCAAGCGCGACCGCTGGAAGGTGCCGCAGATGATCGCGCAGGTCGAGGCCGGCAAGACCCTGGGGGAGATGTCGATGATCGACGGCGAGGCGCGCTTCGCGACCTGCGTCGCCGCCGAGCCGACGGTGCTGGCGGTGCTCGACCGCGAAAACCTGGCGCGCATCATCGTCGAGCAGCCGATGCTGGGCGCGAAGATCCTGATGCAGATGGTGCTGATGCTGTCGCAGCGGCTGCGCTCGACCAGCGCCCGCCTGCTGGCGATGATGGACGAGCAGTCGCACCGCGCGACCAACTTCCTGTAAGCCGCGCCGGCCCGCGGCGACGAACGGGCGGTGGAAAGGCGCCTCCTGAAAGAGTCCCGGATCGTCGTGCTCGCCCTGCTGGCGGCGCTCGCCGCCGCGTTCTTCGCGCTGGGCGGGCACCGCTACCTGAGCTTCGCCGCCGTCAAGGCCGGGCAGGCGGCGATTCTGCAGTTCTACGCCGCGCGCCCCTGGGAGACCGCGGCGGGATTCTTCCTCGTCTACGTCGCGCTCACCGGCCTGTCGCTGCCCGGCGCGGCGGTGATGACCATCGCCGGGGGCGCGATCTTCGGCCTGCTCTGGGGCACGATGATCGTGTCGTTTGCGTCATCGATCGGGGCGACGCTGGCGTTCCTCGCCTCGCGCTTCGTGCTGCGCGACTGGGTGCAGACGAAGTTCGGGCACCACCTGCGCGCGATCCATGCGGGCATCGAGCGCGAGGGCGGCTTCTATCTGTTCACGCTGCGCCTCATTCCGCTGGTGCCATTCTTCGCCATCAACCTGGCGATGGGGCTGACTCCGATCTGCGCCTGGCGCTTCTACTGGGTGAGCCAGCTCGGCATGCTCGCGGGGACGATCGTCTACGTGAACGCGGGGACGCAGCTGGGCGCGCTCGACTCGGCGGCGGGAATTCTCTCGCCGGGGCTGATCGGCGCGTTCGCGCTCCTCGGTTTCTTCCCGCTCATCGCGAAAAAGACCGTCGAGGCCGCCAAATCGCGCCGCGTCTACGCCCCCTGGGCGGCGCGCAGGCCCGAGCGCTTCGACCGCAACCTGGTGGTGATCGGCGCGGGTTCGGCGGGGCTGGTGGCGGCCTACATCGCGGCGGCGGCCAAGGCGCGGGTGACGCTGGTCGAGAAACACAGGATGGGGGGCGACTGCCTCAACACGGGCTGTGTACCCTCGAAGGCGCTGCTTCGTTCCGCGAAATTTCTCGCCCTGGCGAAGAAGTCGAAGGATCTGGGAATAAGGTCGACGCAGGTCGAATTCGACTTCGCCGACGTCATGGCGCGCGTGCGGCGAATCGTGAAGACGATCGAGCCGCACGATTCGGTCGAGCGTTATTCCGGGCTTGGCGTGGAGTGCATCCACGGCGAGGCGAGACTGGTTTCGCCTTGGGAAGTTGAAATCCGGACGGAACAGCAGAGGAACATCCGTCTGACCACACGGTCCATCGTCATCGCGGCGGGCGCGCGGCCGTTCGTTCCGCCGATTCCGGGAATCGAGGACGTGGACTGCCTCACTTCCGACACCTTGTGGGGTCTGCGCGAGCTGCCGGCGCGGCTGCTGGTGCTGGGCGGCGGGCCGGTCGGCTGCGAACTGGCGCAGGCCTTCGCGCGCCTGGGTTCGAAGGTGACGCAGGTGGAGATGCTCCCGCGCCTGCTGCCGCGCGAGGACCCGGAAGTCTCGGAGCTGATCCGCGCGAAATTCGTGGAGGAGGGGATCGCCGTGCTCACCGGGCACAAGGCGAAGCAGTTCCTGCGCGATGGCGAACGCAAGATCCTCATCTGCGAGCACCAGAGCAGGGACATCGCCGTCGAGTTCGACGCCCTGCTGTGCGCGGTGGGGCGCGTCGCCCGTACCGCGGGCTACGGTCTGGAAGAGCTCGGCATCCCGATATCGGCGGCGCGCACGGTGCGGACCAACGAGTTCCTGCAGACTTCGTTCCCCAACATCTACGCCTGCGGCGACGTCGCCGGGCCTTTCCAGTTCACGCATGCCGCGTCGCACCAGGCCTGGTACGCCGCAGTCAACGCGCTGTTCGGCGGCGTGAAGAAATTCCGTGCCGACTACTCGGTGATTCCCTGGGCCACCTTCACGGATCCGGAGGTCGCGCGCGTGGGCCTGTCCGAAAGCGAGGCGAAGGAGCGAGGCATCCCGCACGAGGTGACCGTGTACGGCATCGAGGAACTCGACCGCGCGATCGCCGACGGCACCGCGCAGGGTATGGTTAAGGTGCTCACGGTCCCGGGCAAGGACCGGATCCTCGGCGCCGCCATCGTCGGCGAGCATGCGGGCGACCTGATTGCCGAGTATGTCGCCGCGATGCGCCACGGCCTCGGCATGAACAAGATCCTGGGCACCATCCATATCTATCCCACGCTCGCCGAAGCCAACAAGTACGCCGCCGGCGCGTGGAAAAAGGCGCACGCGCCACAGCGGCTGCTGCGCGCGGTGGAAAAATTCCATGCCTGGCGCAGGGGTTGAGCGCCTGTCGATCGTCGTCCCGGTGCTCAACGAGGCCGGGATCCTCGCGCAGTCGCTACTGGCGCTGGCGCCGCTGCGCGGCCGCGGCCACGAGGTGATCGTCGTGGACGGCGGCAGCCGGGACGGCACGCCCGCCATCGCCGCGCCGCTTGCCGACCGGGTCCTCGCCGCGCCGCGCGGCCGCGCGCGACAGATGAACGCGGGCGCCGCGGCGGCGACCGGTGATGTGCTCCTGTTTCTTCACGCGGATACCGAGTTGCCTCGCGCCGCGGATGAGGCAATTCTCAATGCGGCAAAGACCCGCTCGTGGGGACGATTCGACGTGGCGATCGACGGCGCCTCGCCACTGCTTCCCGTCGTCGCCTTCTTCATGAACCAGCGCTCGCGGCTGACCGGCGTCGCCACCGGCGACCAGGCGATCTTCGTGCGCCGCGCCGGCTTCACCGGCTTCCCGGAAATCGCGCTGATGGAGGATGTCGCCTTCTGCAAGGCGATGAAGCGGCGCTCGCCGCCCGCCTGCCTGCGCTCGCGCGTGCGCACCTCGGGGCGGCGCTGGGAGCGGCGCGGAGTGCTGCGCACCGTGTTCCTGATGTGGCGGCTGCGCCTCGCCTACTTCCTCGGCGCTGCGCCCGAGGAGCTTGCGCGGCGCTATGCCGAAGGGCGCTGAGTCCTCGCTGGTCATCGTCTTTGCGCGGGCGCCCACGCCGGGCCGGGTGAAGACGCGCCTCGCGCCGCTGCTCGGCCGGGAGGGGGCCGCGCGCCTGCACGAGCGGATGCTGGAGAGGGCGATCCGAACGGCGGTTGCCGCGCGCTGCGGCGAGGTCGAGCTGCACGGCGCGCCGGGAGCGACGCATGCCTTCTTTCGCGGCCTGCGCGGGCGATTCGCGCTGCGCCTGCGCGCGCAGGGACGGGGCGGTCTCGGTGCGCGCATGCGGCGCGCGTTCGCGCGCGCGTTGCGCCGGCATGCGTACGTGATTCTGATCGGCAGCGACTGCCCGGCGCTGCGTCCCGCGGACCTGCGCGCGGCGCTGCGGGCGCTGCGCGCGGGCGCCGATGCCGTGCTCAGCCCGGTCGAGGACGGCGGCTACGCGCTGCTCGGCCTGCGCCGCGCGGCCCCAGAGCTCTTCGCCGGCGTGCGCTGGGGCCGCAACCGGGTCCTGGCGCAGACGCGCAGCCGGCTCGCGCGCCTGGGCTGGCGCCGGCGGGAGCTGCGCACGCTGTGGGACGTGGACCGGCCGCGGGATGTGGCGCGCCTGCGCAGGTCCGCGAGCCTCGCGTCGTTGGCGGCGGGCCTGCCCGCGGCTATAGCGCGCCCGACTTCTTGAGCAATTCGTGGATGCGCTCGGCCATCAGCCGGTAGCCGAGCGCGTTGGGGTGAATCTGATCCGATTTGAGGCTGCTGTCCTTGAGGATCCTGCCGAGCACGTCGCCTTCGTAGGGAATGCGGAATTCCTTGGCGATTTCGGCATAGAAATCCGCCGGGGTCACGGTCAACCCGGGTTCGGGGGTGCCGATGAGCAGCACGTCGATGCCGCGCGATTTCGCGAGCCGGATCATCGCGCGCAGGTTCTCGGCCGCCTTCGCCTTCGGCAGCCGCCGCAGGAAATCGTTGCCGCCGTGGCACAGCAGCAGCAGGCGCGGGCGGTGCTCATCCAGGGCTGCCGGCAGCCGCTCGAGGCCCGCCTCGCTCACTTCGCCCGGCACGCCTTCGCGCACCACGCGCCGGCCGGAGAGCTTTTCCAGCAGCGCCGGATAGCTCTCGCTCTCGTTCGCCCCCGTGCCGTAGGTCAGGCTGTCGCCGAATGCGAGTATAACGGCGTCGGCCGGCAGCGGCGCGAGCTGCGGTTTCTGACTGCAGCCTGACGATATCAGCAGCGCGTAGAGCAGGGACGCCGCGAGCATCATCCAGAATCCGGGGGCGAAACGCGTTTTCCGCGGGCGCAACGCCATGTACGCCATGCTACACTGCCCTATCCCAGGGGGAGGCAGCGAATGAAGATCAAGAGTCCACGCGATTTCTGGGCCGGGCTGATGTTCATAGCCTTTGGCCTGTTCTTTCTCTTGGTCGCGCAGTTCAACTATCAGATGGGCAGCGCGGTGCGCATGGGCCCGGGCTACTTCCCCTCGGTGCTGGGCGCCATCCTCGCCGTGCTCGGCGGGATCGTGCTGTTCAACTCCTTCTTGATCGCCGGCACGCCGGTGCCGAAGTTCCACTTCCGGCCGGTGATCTTCGTCCTTATTTCCGGCCTCGCGTTTGCCTACCTGCTCAAGCCGCTCGGCCTGGTGCTGGCCACGATCGCGCTGGTGTTCATCAGCGCGTACGGCGGCCACGAATTCAGGTGGAAGGAGGTCGCGATCCTTTCGGCGGTGCTGGTGATCTTCTCGGTGGTGGTGTTCGTCAAGGGCCTCACGCTGCCCTTCCCGATCTGCCCGAGCTTCGTCGAAATCTGCCCGATCCGGTAGGCGGAGGACGCGATGGAAGCAATGTTCACGAATCTGGGAATCGGCTTCACCGAGGTCTTCAAGCTGCAGGCGGTCACCATCGCCGGCGTGTCGATGACCCTGCCGTTCAACATCCTCATGTGCCTCATCGGCGTGATCCTCGGCACGCTGATCGGCGTGCTGCCCGGCATCGGCCCGGTGGCGACCATTGCCATGCTGCTGCCGGTGACCTTCAACCTGTCGCCGATCGCCGCGCTGATCATGCTGGCGGGCATCTACTATGGCGCGCAATACGGCGGCTCGACCTCGGCGATCCTGGTCAACCTGCCGGGCGAGTCTTCGTCGGTGGTGACCTGCCTGGATGGCTACCAGATGGCGCGGCGCGGCCGCGCCGGGCCGGCGCTCGCCACGGCGGCGATCGGCTCGTTCTTCGCCGGCTGCGTGGCGACGCTGGTCGTGGCCATGTTCGCCCCGCCGCTTGCCGAGGTGGCGCTGAAGTTCGGTCCGGCCGAATACTTCTCCCTGATGGTGCTTGGCCTGGTGTCGTCCGTGGTGCTCGCCTCCGGCTCGCTCGTCAAGGCGATCGGGATGGTGATTCTCGGCCTGCTGCTCGGCCTGGCGGGCACCGATGTGAACTCGGGCGTGCTGCGCTTCTCCTTTGGTCTCGCGGAGATGGCGGACGGCATCGGATTCTTCACCGTGGCGATGGGCATGTTCGGCATCGCCGAGATCATCAGCAACCTCGAGCAGAAGGAACACCGCGAGGTATTCACCGACAAGGTCAGCCACCTCTGGCCGACGGCGGACGACTTCCGCCGCATCTTCGGGCCGATCCTGCGCGGCACCATATTCGGCTGCTGCCTCGGCATTCTGCCCGGAGGCGGCGCCCTGCTCTCCTCCTTCGGCGCCTATACCATCGAGAAAAAGATCTCCAGGAACTCGCGTGAGTTCGGCAAGGGGGCGATCGAGGGCGTGGCGGCGCCCGAGTCGGCCAACAACGCCGGCGCGCAGACCTCCTTCATCCCGCTGCTCACGCTCGGCATCCCCTCCAACGCGGTGATGGCGCTGATGATCGGCGCGATGATGATCCAGGGCATTGCGCCGGGCCCGCAGGTGATGACCGAAAGGCCGCAGCTCTTCTGGGGCATGATCGCCTCGATGTGGGTGGGCAACCTGATGCTGGTGCTGCTCAACCTGCCGATGATCGGCGTCTGGATCAAGCTGCTCACCGTGCCCTACCGGATCCTTTATCCCTCGATCCTGGTGTTCATGTCCGTGGGCGTGTTCAGCATCTCCAACCAGCCCTTCGACTGCTTCCTGATGGCGCTCTTCGGCCTGTTCGGCTATGTCTGCGTGAAGCTGGAGTGCGAGCCCGCGCCGCTGATCCTCGGCTTCATCCTCGGGCCGCTGATGGAAGAGAACCTGCGGCGCGCGATGCTGCTCTCGCGCGGCGATCCGTTCGTCTTCATCAGTCCGTCCAAGCCGATCAGCCTGGGCTTTCTGATTGCTTCGGCGCTGCTGCTCATCGTCATCGCGCTGCCTGCACTGCGCAAGAAGCGCGACGAGGCATTCGCGGGCGAAGAGCACGGCTGAGCCATTGCAGCGGCTGCTGCTTCTCCTCGCGCTGGCCGGCGCGGTCGCGCCGGCCTGGTCGCAGGCCTGGCCGGCGCGGCCGCTGCGCCTGGTCGTGCCCTATGCGCCCGGCGGCCCCGTGGACATCTCCGCGCGCCTGCTCGCGGCCAGGCTGCAGCAGGGACTCGGGCAGCCGGTGGTGCCGGAGAACCGGCCGGGAGCGGGCGGCAACATCGGCGTGGACCTGATCGCCAAGGGGCCCGCGGACGGCTACAACCTGGTCATGAGCGCGATCGCCACGCTGGCGATCAATCCATCGCTGTATTCGAGCCTGCCCTACGATCCGCTGAAGGACCTGCGGCACGTCACGCTGCTGGTGCAGGTCCCCAACGTGCTCATCGTGCGCCCGGACCTGCCGGCGAAGAGCGTGCCGGAACTCATCGCGCTCGGGAAAAGCCGCCCGGGCAAACTCGACTTCGGCTCGGGCTCGACCGGCTCCACCGGACACCTTGCCGGAGAAATGTTCAAGATGGTGACCGGCACCTACATGGTGCACATCCCCTACAAGGGTTCGGCGCCCGCGCTCGCGGACATGATGGCCGGCCGCATCGACCTGATGTTCGACAACCTGGCGAGCGCGCTACCCAGCATCAAGTCGGAGAAGGTGCGCGCGCTTGCCGTCACCACCAGGAAGCGTACCGACTTCCTGCCCGGCCTGCCCACGCTGGACGAATCGGGCCTGAAAGGCTTCGACATGACCACCTGGTGGGGGGTATCGGTCGCGGCCAGGACCCCGCAACCGGTTGTCGATCGCCTGTCGGCCGAGATCCTCAAGGCGATGGATTCGCCCGACATGAGGGAGCGGCTGCGCGGCATGGGGTCCGAACCTCCCGCCATCCGCACGCCGGACCACTTCGCGGCTTTCGTTGCCGCGGAACTGAAAACCTATACCGGACTCGTCAGGCGCTCGGGCGCCAAGGTCGACTAGGGTTTGCCGGACGCGTCGACGCGCCGGAGGCGGATTCCCGCCACGGTCATTTTCCCGGGGGTTTCGGCTTGCCGCGGCCGGCGAACTGGGCCTTGACCGTGGCGATGAGCGAAGCGCGCTCGACCGGCTTGACCACGTAGGCGCTGGCGCCGGCGCGCATGCAGCGGTCCTTGGTGGCCTGGTCCGCGAGCACCGAGACGACGATCACCGGCGTCGCGACGTTGGGGGAGGCGCGGCGAATCTCGCGCAGCACCTCGAAGCCGCCGACGCCCGGCATCAGCAGGTCGAGCAGGATCGCGTCGTAGGCGTAGTTGCCCGCCATGCGCAGCGCCTGCTCGCAGGTGCCCGCGAGCGTGACCTCGACTTTCAGTCCGTTCGCCAGGATGCGCGCGAGGAACAGACGCATCGATTCCTCGTCGTCGACGATCAGCACCCGGTGGCGCGTCGCCTTGCCCGCCGCCTGGCTCACGAGGCGGTCTTCATGCGGTCATCCTGCGCGCAAGATCCACGAAGTCGCGGGCGTTGTAGTCGAAGTCCGCTTCCGGCTTTACGTCCACTCGCACCTTCGGTCCCATCTCCCTGGGCCGGCGCACGAAGGCGGTGGCGAGGCCGCAGGCCTGCGCGGCGCGCAGGTCGTCCTTGTGCGCGGCCACCATCATCACCTCGGAAGGTTCGCAGCCGAGCATCGCCGCGGCGCCGAGGTAGGCCTCCGGGTCAGGCTTGTAGTGGCGAAAGAGCTCCGCCGAGAGCACCGCGTCCCAGGGCAGGCGGCCTCGCTTGGCCATGTTCACCAACAGCGCGACGTTGCCGTTCGACAGCGTCGCGATCACATGTCGGCGCTTGAGCAGCGCGAGCCCGCGGCGCGCGTCCGGCCAGGGGTCGAGCCGGTGCCAGACGCGATTGAGGTCGTCGATCTCATCCTCGGTGAGCGCATCGATGCCGAACCGGGCGAGCAGCCCGTCGAGGATCATGCGGTGCAGCTGGTCGATGTTCATCCACGGCAGTTCGCCCGAGCGCACGCGCGCCATAGCGGGTCGGTAGCCCGCGCGCCACTCGTCGGTGAACGCCTCCCAGTCGGCGGCGATCTTCTTGCGCCGGCCGAGCGCGCGGCATTCGCGCAGGATGGAGCCGCGCCAGTCCACCACCGTGCCAAAGACGTCGAAGACCAGAGCGCGGATCCGGCGCGGCAGGGCAAGCATGGCGGGATTCTAGCCCGACGCAGCCGCCCGCCGCGCTCGCTTACTGCAGCTGGATGGTTCCGGACACCGAGATCACGATGCGCGTGCTGCCGGGCTCGAGCGCGGGTTGCGCGACGGCTTCCGGCGCGACCCGCGCCATCGCCAGCGGGCGCGGCGCGGCGCCGCCGGAGGAGATCTGCAGGCCCTTCACGCGGTAGGACTTCGCCTTCATCGCGTCGCGCACCACCCGGGCGCGCTCCTCGTAGGCCGCGAGCGCCTCCGGAATGAGCGCATTCTCCGCCTTGCGGCGCGCTTCGGCCGACACGGATTGGCTGAGCCCGGCCACCATGAGGCTCGCCTGCAGCTTGCCGATCAGCTCGGAGGCGGCGGCAAAGTCGGCGGACTCCAGCCGCAACTCCTGACGCACGCGCCAGCGCGCGACGCGGCCCTTTTCATAGATGGGGAGCGTCTGGTAGCCGGCGGTCTGCGCCTTGATTCCCCTGGCGCCAAGCGCGAGGGCGAGCGCGCGCTGCATCTGGCGATTCACCTCGTCGGCCAGCCGCGCGGGGTCCGTGCCCTCGGCTTCGGCGACCATCGTCGCGGTCAGCAGGTCGTTGGCGACCTCCCGCTCGGCCTGCGCGTTGAGCCCGATGACGTTGAACAGCGGCTCCTCGGCTTGCGCGGCGGCCGCGAAGACGGCGAGCAACAGAAGGAGCAATGAGCCGCGCATGTCAGGCCTTTCGCTTGCGCTCGTGGCGCCACAGGACGTCGCCGCGCCGCGCGGCGCGGTTCAGGCTGCGCCCCAGCACGAACAGCAGGTCGGACAGCCGGTTGAGGTAGGGGAGCGCGCGCTCGCCGAGCGGCTCGGCGCGGCGCAGCGCGACCAGGCTGCGCTCGGCGCGCCGGCACACCGTGCGCGCCAGGTGCGCGATCGCCGCCGCGCGGGTGCCGCCCGGGAGGATGAACTCCTTCAGCGCGGGCAGCTTGCCGTTCAGGCCGGCGAGCGCCTCGTCCAGGCGCTGCACCTGCATCTGCGCGATCATGCTGTGGCCCGGAATGCAGACCTCGCCCCCCAGGTCGAAGAGGTCCTGCTGGACCTGCAGCAGCAGCGCGCGCGGCCCGGGCGGGATGCGTTCCGCGAGGAGCAGGCCGATGCAGGAATTGAGCTCGTCGATGTCGCCCAGCGCCTGCACCCGCGCCGCGTCCTTGGGCACCCGCCGCCCGTCGCCGAGGCCGGTCTCGCCGCCGTCGCCGGTGCGGGTCGCGATCCTGGTGAGCCGGTTGCCCATCTCAGCCTAGCACCAGCGCGAGCGCGAAGATGCCGGGCAGCGCCTGCATGAAAAGGATCTTGTAGTGCACCGTCGCCGCGCCGAACACGCCCGCGATGATCACGCAGGCGAGGAAGAAGAGCTTCACGTGCAGGCCCGCGTCGCCCATCGCCAGGCCCCAGGCGAGGCCGGCGGCGAGAAAGCCGTTGTAGAGACCCTGGTTCGCGGCGAGCGCCTTCGCCGCTGCCGCGAACTCCGGCGTGGTGCCGAACGCCCGGCGGCCGAAGGGGGTGTTCCAGAGGAACATCTCGAGCACGAGGAACCCGGCGTGCAGCAGCGCCACCAGGCCGATCATCACATCCGCAGCGATTTTCATGGACCGATTCCTACGGTGCGCCAGGATGCCAGTATCCCATGCCGGGCAAGCTATTTCCCGCGCGTGGGCGCAGAATGCGGACTTTCCCGAAGGAGGAGCCATGGCAAGCATCCGCAAGGCCGATTACTACACGATGAAGGTCTCCCAGCGCCCGGGCGCCGGCGCCAGGCTGCTCGCCGAGATGAAGGCGGCCGGCGTGAACCTGCTCGCGTTCACGGGTTTTCCGGCAGGCGGCGGCGCGCAGGTCGATTTCGTTCCCGAGAACGGCGCCAGGTTCCGCCAGGCGGCCAGGAAAGCGGGCCTGCGCGTCTCGAAACGCAAGACCGTGTTCCTCGCGCGGGGCGACGACCGGGTCGGGGCGCTCACCGGCATCCTGGGCAGGCTCGCCGCGGCGAAGATCAATCTCGTCGCGCTCAGCGCCGTGACCGCGGGCAAGCGCCGCTACGGCATGCTGTTCTGGGTGAAGAAGAAGGACGTCGCGCGCGCGGCGCGCGTGCTCGGGGCGCGCTAGGCGCCGCGTTTCACGACCCTGCTCTCAAGCACGCCCCTGGCAACGGTCGTGACGATGGATTCCCCTTCGGAAATCCTGCTGGCATCGCGGACCAGGTTGCCGCGCGCGTCGCGGGTAAGGCTGTAGCCGCGATTCAGCACCGCGGCGGCGTCGAGGCTGGCGAGGCTCGCGCGCAGGCGGGCGAGATCGGCCTCGAGGCGCTCGAGGTGGCGCGCGGAGGCGACCGAGAGGCGCCTGGCGAGGTGCGCCAGGTGCTGGTGGAAGGTGTGCAGGCGCTCGGCGGGATGGACGAGCCGCCGCGCAAGCGCGTCCACCGCCTGCATGGCGTATTCGATCCGGCGCGCGGTTTCCCGCGAGATCCGGCCGGCGTTCTCGGCCAGGCGCGCGAGGATCGCCTCGAGCGGCGGGCTGACCAGCTCGGCGGCCGCGGTCGGCGTCGGCGCGCGCTCGTCGGCGGCGAAATCGGCGATGGTGAAGTCGGTCTCGTGGCCGATCCCGGTCACCACGGGGATCGGGCAGGCGCGGATCGCGCGCGCGAGCGCCTCCTCGTTGAACTGCCAGAGGTCCTCGATCGAACCGCCGCCGCGCACCAGCAGCAGCACATCGCATTCGGCGCGCCGGCCGGCAGTAGCGAGCGCATGTGCGAGCCGATCGGCTGCTCCCTCGCCCTGGACCGGCGCCGGGTAGACCACCACCGGGATCGCCGGATTGCGCCGGCGCAGGGTGCTGAGGACATCGCGCAGGGCGGCGGCGGCAAGCGAGGTGACGACGCCGATCTGCCGGGGGTGCGCCGGCGCCGGGCGCTTGCGATCCGCATCGAACAGCCCTTCCGTGGCGAGCTTTTCCTTGAGGCGGAGGAATTTCTCGTACAGCTGCCCCAGCCCGGCACGGCGCATCGCTTCGACGTTGAGCTGGAAGCGGCCGCGCGGCTCGTACAGGGTGACGAGGGCGCGCGCCTCGACGCGCTGGCCGTCGGCAAGCTCCCAATCCAGGTGCGCGGCGCGACCCCGGAACATCACGCAATCCACCTGGGCGGCCTCGTCCTTGAGCGTGAAATACAGGTGTCCCGAGGCCGCCGGGCGCAGGTTCGAGACTTCGCCGGCGATCCACTGCAGCGGGAAGCGGCGCTCGAGCAGGTCGCGCGCGCTGCGCAGCAGCTGCGAGACGCTCAGGACCGGCGCCTGGCTCGCGGAAATGTCAAGCGGCATGGGGCGGACCAGACTACACTAATCCACACTGACGGCGGCGAGCGTGCAGGCCGCGCGCCGCCTGCGCGCGGAGGCCGATTCTTATCCATAAGCCGCTGTTTGGAAAACGAAATCGCTTGATGAAAAATTAATCGCAACCGAGTCGGCGCAAGCCGCGAGACGGACGCGAGGGAATGTTCAGGGATAATCCACAAACTTATCCACATCTTTTGTGGATATCGCGTTGTCCTGCCCCGGCGGGCAGGGCGTCGAAGTTGCTGCTTACGCACGGTTTGGCTAAAGTGCGCCCTCGAAAAATGCTTTTTCGATTCAAAGGATAGTCCTTGTTCGCCATCATCCAGGCCGCGGGCTGGCCGATCTGGCCGCTGCTCCTTGCCTCCATCATCGCGGTCGCCCTGATCATCGAGCGCTCGGTTTCGCTGCGAGAGTCGAAGATCGTCCCCCCGACTCTTCTCGACCAGGTGATCGCGGTGCACGCGCGCCAGGGCGTCAACGCGGACGTGGTCGACAAGCTGGCCAAGGATTCGCCGCTGGGAGAGGTGCTGGCCGCCGGGCTGCGCAACGAGAAGAGCCCGCGCCACGTCATGAAGGAGGCGATCGAGGAGGCGGGCCGCTCCGTGGCGCACAACCTGGAGCGGTTCCTGACCACGCTGGGCACCATCGCCACCGCGGCGCCGCTGCTGGGCCTGTTCGGGACGGTGGTCGGCATGATCGAGATCTTCGGCTCGCAGTCGCCGACCGGCGGCACCAACCCGGCGCAGCTCGCGCACGGCATCTCGATCGCGCTCTACAACACCGCCTTCGGCATCGCCATCTCGATTCCCTCGCTCATCTTCTACCGCCACTTCAAGAACAAGGTGGACGGTTTCGTGGTGCGGATGGAGCAGGCGGCCTCGAAGCTGATCGACATCGTGCACGGCGAGCGCGAGGGCTACCGGTCGCGGGGCGCGCAGTAGCGCCGCGCGGGTCACGGCGATGAATTTCCAGCGCGGCCGCTACAAGGAGGAGCCCGAGATCAACCTGGTGCCCCTCATCGACGTGATGATGGTGATCCTGATCTTCCTCATGATCACCACCACCTACTCGAAGTACACCGAGCTGCAGATCAACCTGCCGACTGCCGACGCCGAGAAGCAGCTCGAGCGCCCCGGCGAGGTGAATGTGCTGGTCAACGCGAAAGGCCAGTACGTGGTCAACAAGGCGCCGGTGGAGTTCGCCAGCATCGAGCAGCTCGCCGGCGAGCTGCGGCGCGCGGGCGCCGGCCTGCGCGAGCCGATCGTGATCATCAGCGCCGACGCGGCCGCCACCCACCAGTCGGTGATCCGGGTGATGGAAGCCTCGCGCGTCGCCGGCCTGTCGCAAATCACCTTCACCACGCAGTCCTCGAAGTAGTGCGGCACTGGGCGCGCCGCGGCGCCGTCGCCTGGCTGCTGTGGCCGGTGAGCCTGCTGTTCGGGGTTCTGGTTTTTTTTCGACGAGCTCTTTACAAGCTGGGAATCTTCAAGAGCCACGGCGCCGGAATTCCGCTCATCGTCATCGGCAACCTGAGCGCGGGTGGCAGCGGCAAGACGCCGCTCGTGCTGCGCACCGTCGAGATCCTCAGGGAACACGGCTGGAAACCGGGCATCGTCTCGCGCGGCTACGGCGGATCCAGCCGGCAGCCCCGCGAAGCGAGCATTGCTTCCGACCCGTCCGCAGTGGGCGACGAGCCGATGCTGCTCGCCCGCCGCAGCGGCTGCCCGGTGTGGGTCGCGCCCGAGCGCGTCGCGGCTTGCCGCGCGCTGCGCGAGCGGCACCCGGAGTGCGACGTCATCGTCAGCGACGACGGCCTGCAGCACTACGCGTTGCGGCGCGCCGTGGAGATCTGCATCGTGGATGCGCGCGGCTTCGGCAACGGCTTCCTGCAGCCCGCGGGGCCGCTACGCGAGCCGGCTTCGCGCCTCGGCTCGGTGGACCTGGTGGTGGCGCACGGCGCGCCCGGGGTCCGGGGGCACGCCATGACGCTGGAGGGCGAGCGGCTGGTGCGCTTCGCCGATGCGCGCGACGTGCGCGCGGCGAAATCCTTCGCCGGCCAGCGCGTGCACGCGGTGGCCGGCGTCGGCGACCCGGCGCGGTTCTTCCAGCAGCTGGCCGGCTTCGGCATCGAGGTCGTGCCGCATCCGTTTCCCGATCACCACCGGTTCGGCGCACGCGACTTCGATTTCGGCGACGCCGGCCCGGTCGTGATGACCGAGAAGGACGCGGTAAAATGCAAGCCCTTCGCGCGGGCGAATTTCTGGGTGTTTCCCGTGAGCGCTTCGCTCGACCCCGCGTTCGAACGCAGGCTGCTGGAGAAGCTGGGTGGACCCAAAGCTGCTTGAAATCCTCGTGTGCCCGCTGTGCAAGGGCCCGCTCGTGCACCGCAAGGCGGCGGGCGAGCTGATCTGCAAGGCCGACCGGCTCGGCTTCCCGATCCGGGACGGGATCCCGGTGATGCTCGAGGAGGATGCGCGCAAGCTTCCCCCCGAAGAGGAAGTGGCCTGAGCTTTCACGCGATCATTCCCGCCCGGTTCGCGTCCACCCGCCTGCCGGGCAAGCCGCTCGAGGACATCGCCGGCCGGCCCATGGTGGTGCGCGTGTGCGAGCGGGCGCGGGCGGGCGGGGCGCTCGACGTGACCGTGGCCACCGACGACGAGCGCATCCTGGAGGCCGTGGAGCGGCATGGCTTTCGCGCCATGATGACGCGACCCGGGCACCCCTCAGGGACCGACCGGATCGCCGAGGCGGCCGTGGCGCTCGGCCTGGGCGACGCCGATCTCGTGGTCAACGTGCAGGGCGACGAGCCGCTCATCGCGCCCGCGCTGATCGCGCAGGTCGCCGGGGCGCTGGTGCGCGATCCCGGCGCCAGCATGGCGACCGCCTGCCACCCGGTCCGCGACGAGGCGGCGATCGCCAGTCCCAACGTGGTGAAGGTCGTTCTCGATGCCGCGGGCCGCGCGCTGTATTTCTCGCGCTCGCGCATTCCGTACCCGCGCGAGCCGGACGGCGTCTGGTATCGGCACACCGGCATCTACGCGTACCGGAACGGCTTCCTGCAGCGCTTCGCGCGCCTTGCGCCGGCCCCGGCCGAGCGCACCGAGTCCCTGGAGCAGCTGCGCGCGCTCTGGCACGGCCACCGCATCGCGGTCGCGGTCAGCGCGGAGGATATTGCGCCCGGCGTCGATACTCCCGCCGACCTGGAGCGGGTCCGCGCGCGCTATATCGGCGATAATCGCGCGCAACAAACCTGAGGCGAGGAATGCGCGTCATCCTGCTCGGACCGCCCGGCAGCGGCAAGGGTACCCAGGCGGCCTTCATCACCGGCAAGTACGGCATTCCGCAGATTTCGACGGGCGACATGCTGCGCGTAGCGGCCAGGGAGGGCAGCGCGCGCGCGCTGGAGGCGAAGAAGCTGATGGACGCCGGCAGGCTGGTTTCCGACGACATCATCGTCGCGCTGGTGCTGGAGCGCCTGCGCAAGCCCGACTGCGCCGCAGGCTACCTCTTCGACGGTTTTCCGCGCACCATCCCGCAGGCCGAGGCGATGCGCGTGGCCGCCGTGCCGATCGACTACGTGCTCGAGATCCAGGTTCCCGACGAGGAGATCATCGCGCGCATGGGCGGCCGGCGCGTGCACCTCGCCTCGGGCCGCACCTACCACGTGAAATTCAATCCGCCCCGGGTCGAGGGCAAGGACGATGTCAGCGGCGAGCCGCTCGTGCAGCGTGAGGACGACAAGGAGGAGACGGTGCGCAAGCGCCTCGAGGTCTACCACTCGCAGACGCAGCCGCTGATCCAGTTCTATGCCCGCTGGGCCGCTTCCAGCGCCGCGGGGACGCCCGCGTGCCGGAGCATTTCGGGCCTGGGCGGGGTCGAGGAAATCCGCGCCCGGGCGTTCGCCGCGCTCGCCTGATGACCTGATAAAATCCCGCCTCTTTCGGGGGGTTCCGCATGTCCAGTGGCATCATCTTCGCGCTCGCGTGCGCCGCGATCGCAATTCTCTACGGCGTCGTGTCGATCAACTGGATCCTCGGCCAGCCGGAGGGCAACGAGCGCATGCGCGAGATCGCGGCCGCGGTGCGCGAGGGCGCCGTGGCCTATCTGAAGCGCCAGTACACGACCATTGCCATCGTGGGCGCGATCCTGTTCCTGGTGATCGGCTTCACGCCGCAGCTCGGCTGGGCCACCGCCTGGGGCTTCCTGGTCGGGGCCGCGCTCTCGGGCCTCTCGGGCGTCATCGGCATGAACGTGTCGGTGCGCGCCAACGTGCGCACCGCGGAGGCCGCGCGCACGGGCCTGAACGAGGCGCTCAACGTGGCGTTCCGCGGCGGGGCGATCACGGGTCTGCTGGTGGTGGGTCTCGGCCTGCTCGGGGTCGCCGGCTACTTCGCGCTCCTCTACGCCAACGCCATCGACCGGAATAACCTCAATCACATCATCCACCCGCTGATCGGCCTGGGCTTTGGCGGCTCGCTGATCTCGATCTTCGCGCGGCTGGGCGGCGGCATCTTCACCAAGGGCGCCGATGTCGGCGCCGACCTCGTCGGCAAGGTCGAAGCCGGGATCCCGGAAGACGATCCGCGCAACCCGGCGGTGATCGCCGACAACGTCGGCGACAACGTCGGCGACTGCGCCGGCATGGCGGCGGACCTGTTCGAGACCTACGCGGTGACGATCATCGCCACCATGCTGCTCGGCGCGCTGATGGTCCACACGCAGAGCCCGAACGCGGTGATCTACCCGCTCGCGATCGGCGGCTTCGCCATCATCGCCTCGATCGTCGGCACCTGGTTCGTGAAGGCGAAGCCCGGCGACAAGAATGTCATGCCCGCGCTCTACAAGGGACTTGCCTGGGCCGGCGGCATCGCGCTGGTCGCGTTCTGGCCGATCACCCAGTGGATGATGGGCGACATCGTCGCCGTCGTCGCCTTCGACATCGGCGGGCAGAAGCAGATGATCACCGTCTGGCACCTCTGGGGCACGGCGGTGGTCGGCATGGCGCTCACCGGGTTCCTGGTCTGGATCACCGAGTACTACACCGGCACGCAATACAAACCGGTGCAGCACGTGGCGGCGGCAAGCGTCACCGGGCACGCGACCAACATGATCGCGGGACTGGGCGTATCGATGAAGTCCACCGCCTGGCCGGTGCTCGCGGTCTGCGTCGCGATCTTCGCCTCCTACGCGCTCGCCGGCCTGTACGGCATCGCCATCGCCGCGACCTCGATGCTCTCGATGGCGGGCATCGTGGTGGCGCTGGACGCCTACGGGCCGATCACCGACAACGCCGGCGGCATCGCCGAGATGGCCGACCTGCCCGACTCGGTGCGCGACATCACCGACCCGCTGGACGCGGTGGGCAACACCACCAAGGCCGTCACCAAGGGCTACGCCATCGGCTCGGCCGGCCTCGCCGCGCTCGTGCTGTTCGCCGATTACACGCACGCGCTGGAGGCGGCGGGAAAGAATATCTCCTTCGATCTATCCAATCACATGGTGGTCATCGGCCTGCTGATCGGCGGCATGGTGCCGTTCCTGTTTGGCGCGATGGCCATGGAGGCGGTGGGACGCGCCGCTGGCGCAGTGGTGCTGGAAGTGCGCCGCCAGTTCAAGGAGATCAAGGGCATCATGGAAGGCACCGCCAAGCCCGAGTACGGCACCGCGGTCGACCTGCTCACGCGGGCGGCGATCAAGGAAATGATGATCCCGTCGCTGCTGCCGGTGCTGGTGCCGATCATCGTCGGCCTCGCGCTCGGGCCGCAGGCGCTCGGTGGCGTGCTGATGGGGACCATCGTCACCGGTCTCTTCGTCGCCATCTCCATGTGCACCGGCGGCGGCGCCTGGGACAACGCCAAGAAGTACATCGAGGACGGGCATCACGGCGGCAAGGGCTCGGAAGCGCACAAAGCCGCGGTGACCGGCGACACGGTGGGCGACCCCTACAAGGACACCGCCGGCCCGGCGGTGAACCCGCTCATCAAGATCATCAACATCGTCGCCCTGCTGGTGGTGCCGTTGATGTAAGCGCGCGGCGCTGGCGCGGGGGTCCGCTACAGCCAGCGGACACTGACCTCGCCCTCGATCTGCTTGAATTCCTTGTCGCCGGTGGCCAGATCGGCTTTGCGTTCCTTCGCCAGCGCCGCGGCAAAGCAATCGGCGTACGACATGCGGTGACGGGCTTTGAACCTCCCCGGCGGTTACGCCGGTCATGTACATGGGAACGCGATGCTCATGAGCGCCGGCAATGAGATCGGCGACCTGCACGCGCGTTCCCTTCTTGATGCCGAACTGCCGCCGGATTCTCGCGGGAATCACGATCTGGCCCTTTACGGTCATGTATGAATCCATGTGAAAATCGCTCAAGATACGAAGGTATGGGGATATACGGTAGGTAAGACGTATTCCAATAGTCTTGCCTCGATCCGGCATTTCGACCTGACGCGTGCGTCCGGTCGCCGTCAATTGCGCCGACGGGTAAGCTGATCACATGGAACCCAAGCCGACGCGGTCGCAGGATCCGCTCGCCCTCGCGTTTTTCGGCGCGGCTCTTGTCTTGCTAGCCGCTTTGCTGCTGTACGTGTTCTTCTTCAGGTCGCCGGAGCCGGCGCCGGCAAAGGGAACGGCGGACGTGGTGGAAGGATTGCGCCGCAAGATCACGGAACTGGCCAAGGAAAGCACGGCCAAACGCCCGGCAGCGCCGGCCCCGGAGCCGGCGGCTCCGCAGGCGGCGGGGTCGCGATCGGCTGCGCCGCCCGCCGCCCCGGTTGCCGGCGCCACGCTGGAGGCTGGCCGCAGCTGGCGCTACGCGGTGGTCGTCGAACCGCCGATCTGGCGCGACATCACCCTGACCTACCGCACGCGTCGCGAAGGCGCCGGCATCGGCGTGCTTACCGACTTCGTCCACGCGGGCGGGAAATCGAACTTTCACCTCGGCGTCTTCTCCCCGGGTCATGCGACCCACGCCAACACGCGCTTTCCGGGGTTCTTCATGTACGCCGCCTACCTGAAGCAGCCGCTCAAGCCGGGCGACCCGGTCGGCTTCGGCTGGCAGTGGCAGGGCAAGAGCCCGCGCAGCACGAAGCGCTTCGCGGGGACGGTGACCACGACGGCGACAGTGCTGGTGCCGGCGGGAACGTACCTTGCGGCTGTGGTCGAGGGCACGTGGACCTACACGGAGGACGGCCAAGTCCGCGCGCGCGCGCACGAGAAGTTCTGGTATGCCCCCGAGGTGTCGCAGATCGTGAGAATCGAGCGCTTGGGCATCACCCCGGACGAGAGCTCGCAGCGCATTGTCGCCGAACTCGCGGACTATCGCTGACCTCGTCGCCGGCGCGAGTCTGACAGCGGCGCGAAACCGCTGCGCCGAACCGACCTCGCGGGGGCTACCATTGTCGCCGGAGATTCACCCTGCATCCTGGACGCGGACTACTGCGCGGCGCGCGTGCTGGTGCAGTTCGGCGACAAGCGCGCAGGCATGGCGATCAAACCATAGGAGGAAACGCGATGAGCATGACCCGCAGGCATTTCGCCGCCGGCCTCGCCGCTGGCGCGGCGTCCCTGGCGCTGCCCAGGACCTCGATCGCGCAATCAGGCAAGCCGCTGCGCCTCGTGCTCAGCGTGCCGCCGGGCGCGGCGATCGACGCGAGCGCGCGCCTGCTCACGGAGCGGCTGAGGGTAAGTCTCGACCGCCCGATCGTTCTCGACTACAAGGTGGGCGGCGCCGGCCTGGCGGCGGGCGAATTCATACGCAATGGCGAGGCCGACGGCGCGACGCTCCTTTACACGCCGACCGGCTTCTACTCGTTCAACCCGTTCCTGATGGCGAACCCGCCCTACGACCCGGACATGGAACTGCTGCCGGTCTGCGAGGGCACCATCATCCCGGCGGCGATCACGGTGTCGACCGCGAGCGGCTTCACGACCCTGAAAGACTGGGTGGAGGCGGTGCGCCGCGAGCCGAAGATGCGCTTCGTAGGGGCGCCCAGCGCCTCCGGCGTTCCGGCCTTCGTCACGCATCTGCTGGCGAAAGCGCTCGGCGTCGATCTGCAGGTAGTGGCGTACAAGGGCGGCGGGCCGCTGCTCACGGATCTGCTCGGCGGGCAGGTGCCGGCGAGCTCTTCGGTGATCGCCGACTATCTGGTGCAGCGGCGCGGCGGGCGCCTGAGAATTCTCGCGCAGACGCTGAAGGGACGCACCGCGCTTGCGCCGGACGTACCCTCCTTCACCGAGTTGGGTTATCCGCAGATCGTCGGCAAGACGCGGTTCGGCTTCTTCGTCAAGGCGGGCACGCCGCGCGCGCTCGTGGACCAGTACGCGAAAGCGCTCACCGAGGCGCTGCGCGCGCCCGAGACCACGAAGCGACTGAACGAACTCGGGCTGGAGGTGGCCGGCGGCACGCCGGAGGAGTTCCGCGAGGCGCTGCTGGAGGACCGCAGGCAATGGATGCCGATCGCGAAGGCGGCCGGCATCCGGCTGGACTGAGGATGCGCACCGACCGCTTCACCGGCAAGGTCTGCGTCGTGACCGGCGGGGCGAGCGGCATCGGCGCCGCGGCGGCGAAAGGCTTCGCCGCCGAGGGCGGCCGGCTGGTGCTCATGGACCGCGACGCGCCGGCGCTGCGCGAAGCGGCGCAGGCGCTCGGCGCGCGGGCGGTCGCCGTGGATGTCGCTTCCAGGGCGTCGGTCGAAAACGCCTTCGCCGGGCTGGACGCCGTGCACGTCCTCGTCAACAGCGCGGGCGTGATCGGCAGGTCCACGCTGCGCAACCTCGCCGAAGAGGAGTGGGACCGCGTGCTCGACATCAACCTGAAGGGCACGGTCTTCTGCACGCAGGCGGCGGCGGCGAAGATGCGCGCGCAGGGCGGCGGCGCGGTGGTGAATGTCTCCTCCATGGCGGGCAAGCGGGTGTCGTTCGCGGGCGGTGCGCACTACACCGCCTCCAAGACCGGGGTGGTCGGCTTCACGGCGCATGCCGCCTTCGAGCTGGCGCCGGACCGCATCCGCGTCAACGCGGTCTGCCCTGGGCCGACCCTCACCGGCATGACGCAGCAGGCGGGACCCGAGCGCATGGCCTGGGTCGCCGCGAAGATCCCGCTCGGTCGCTGGGTGAGCGCCGAGGACGTGGCGAACGCGATCCTCTTTCTCGCCGGCGACGAGGCGGCCATGTGCACCGGCGCCGCGCTCGACGTGGACGGCGGTATCCTCGTCTCCAACGGCACCACTTACGAAGAGTACTTCGCCAACCGGAGTTGACATGAACCAGCCCGCCGAACCGATCCCGCCGGTCCCCGCCGGCGCCTGCGACCTCGGGGCGTATCCCGGCGAAAACGCCGAAAAGCGCATCGCCGCCGGCGCCTACGACCCGGCCGGCAAGGCGGTGCGCGTGCTCAACCCGCGCGGCACGCCGCCGCCGGCGGCGCTGCGGCCGATGGCGCCGCGGCCCGCGTCGCTGGAGGGGCGCACAGTCTACTTCGTGGACGTGCGCTTCATGAATGGCGGCGTGTTCCTGGAGGAAATCCGCAAGCTCTTCGCCGAGCAGCTGCCGGGAGTGAAGACGGAATTTCGGCAAAAGCGCGGCGGCTACACCGAGGACGATCCGGAGCTGTGGGCCGAAGTGAAAGGCAAAGGGGCGCTGGTGGTGATGGCCATCGGCCATTGCAGCACCTGCGCGCCGGCGGTGGCGGTGCATTGCATGCGGCTGGAAGACATGGGCATCGCCACGGCGCCGCTCGTGACCACGGCTTTCGTGGACCTGGTGAAAGCGGTCGCGCGCAAGGCCGGGATGCCCGAGCTGCGCTTCAGCTTCGTGCCGCACCCGGTGGGCGGCAAGACGCCCGCGGAGTTGCGCGCGTACGGCAAGGGAGCGATGGCCGGCCTCGTCGGCGCGCTGACGCGGCCGTTGAGCGAGGCCGAGACGCGCACCGGCGCGCTCGAGCGGCCGGTGCCGCGCCTCCTGGGCGCGCGCGACGAAGACGAGCTGCACGCGCTCTTTCTCGAAGCGGGCTGGACCGACGGCCTGCCGGTGGTGCTGCCCACCGAGGCGCGCGTCGCGGCGATGCTCAAGGGCACGAGCCATGCGCCGGGCGAGCCGGTGGGAAAGATGCGCCCCACCGAGACGCAGGAAGACTGGAGCTATACCGTGGAGCAGGTGGCGGTGAACGCGGTGATGGCGGGCGCGAAGCCCGAGCACCTGCCGGTGATCCTCGCGCTCGCCGCCACCGAGGTGTCGGCGCTGCACAGCTCGACCAGCTCCTTCGCGGCGATGGCCGTGGTGAACGGGCCGATCCGCAAGGAAATCGGCATGAACGCGGGCCTCGGGGCGCTCGGGCCGTTCAACCACGCCAACGCCGTCATCGGCCGCGCCTACGGCCTGCTGTCGCGCAACCTGGGCGGCGGCGCGATTCCGGGCATCACCTACCTCGGCTCGCAGGGCAACCCGCTCAATTATTCCAGCGTCTGCTTCGCCGAGAACGAGGAGCGCAGCCCCTGGGAGCCGTTCCACGTGCAAAAGGGCTTCCAGGCCGGCGAGAGCGTGGTCAGCGTCTTTCGCGGCCGCGTCCTCACGCACCTGCTGGAAGTGCGGCAGAAGACCTGGCGCGAGCAGTTCCTCAACCTGGTCGGCGCTTTCACGCCTACGCCGTGGACCAACCTCACGCTGCTGCTCGAGCCGATCGCGGCGCGCGCGCTGAAGGAGCGCGAGGGCTTCGACTCCAAGCGCAAGCTCGCGCAGTGGTTCCACGACAACGCCAGGCTGCCGGCGAAGGTCTACTGGGACCACCAGCTCGTCGTCAACTACGTCGAGCCGCAGGCGCGCAAGGGCGTGCAGCCCTTCGCCTCGTACCTCGACATTCCGCCCGAGGGCATGGTGCCGCGCTTCGCCGACCCGGAGAGGATCGGCGTCGTGGTGGTGGGCGGCGAAAAGAACGCCTACTGGTTCGCCACCGACTTCGACTGGAAGAAGAGCGAATCGGTGGACCGCTGGCGCTGAGGCGCGGGAGTCACTTCCGCGCCATGCCCAGGTCCTGGATTACCTTGCTCCAGCGTTCGTAGGCGTCGCGCGTGATCGCCGCGAGCTCTTCGGGGGTGGAGGTCGCCGGCTCATAGGCCCCCTTCTCGATGCCGGCCTTCACGTCGGGGGCGGCGAGGGCCTTGACGATCGCGGCGTTGACCCTGCGCACCGTTTCCGCCTGCATGCCGGCGGGGCCGTACCAGCCGATCCAGCCGGCGAGATCGATGCCCTTCAGGCCCTGCTCGGTGAGCGTCGGCAGGTCGGGCAGGAACTTCGAGCGTTCTTCGGCCACGACGCCGAGCGCGCGCAGCCTGCCGGTGCCGATGTTCTGCAGCGCCGAGGTCGCCCCGTCGAACATGAGCTGGACGCGCCCGGAGAGCAGATCTTTCGCCGCGTCGCCCGTGCCCTTGTAGGGCACGTGCACCATGTCGACGCCGAGCTGGCGCATCAGCAGCTCGGCGAACACGTGCGACGATGTGCCGGCGCCGATCGAGGCGATGTTGAGCTCGCGCGGATGCGCGCGCCCCCAGGCGCGCAGCTCGGCGATGTTCTTCACCGGCACCGAGGCATGCACGACGAGAAGCTGCACGCCGCGCGTGCCGAGCGAGATGGGCGTGAAGTCCTTGAATGGATCGTAGGACACCTGCTGCGTGAACGGCAGCTGCGCGAAGGTGCCGTTGAAGGTGTAGAGCAGCGTATGGCCGTCGGGTGCCGAGCGCGCCACCTCCGTCGCGGCGAGCGCGGTGCTCGCGCCGGGCTTGTTTTCGATCAGCACCGGCACGCCGAGCGCCTCGGCGAGCCTGGGCTGAATGATGCGCACCTGAATGTCGGTGCCGCCGCCGGCGGCAAACCCGATCAGCACGCGCACCGGCTTGCCGGGCACCGGAAAGCCCTGCGCCCCGGCCGCGATCGACCACGCACTGATTACCATTGCGACGAGAGTTCTCATGAGATCTCCTTTGCGGTGTGTGCTCGCCTATTCCGCCATCGGCGGGACAAAGACCGGCGCATAGGCCGGGTCGCGCCGTTCGATGCGCGCGACGAACGGGCGGGCGAAGTGGGCCGGGAAGAGCAGGGCGGGTGTGTCGACGCAATAGTCGAGCAGGCATCGGCGCGTTTGCCGGGCGAGTTCCTGGTCGACGCAGAACTGCGTGTTCCACTCGGGATGGTAGAGCTGCACGGGATGATGGATCGCATCGCCGCAGCAAAGGCCGTGCTCGCCGGCCGAGGCGATCTTCAGGACGATGTGTCCGGGGGTGTGCCCCGGGGCGGGTTCGATGAGAAGTTCCGCCGAAAGCCGGTGCGCTCCGTCCAGAAGGCGCGCCTGCCCCGCTTCGATCACCGGCAGCACACTGTCCTCGTAGACCGCCCGCCGGCCGGCGTTTTCCTTCAGCACGGTCGCGACCTGCGCCTGCCAGTAGGCGTTCTCGCTCTCGGAGAAAAGGTAGCGGGCGTTGGGGAAGGTCGGGATCCAGCGCCCGTTGTCGAGGCGCGTGTTCCAGCCGACGTGGTCCGCGTGCAGGTGCGTGCACAGGACGACGTCCACCTCCTCGGGCGCCACGCCAGCGGCGGCCAGCCTCTCGAGGTAGGGGGTGTCGAGCTGGTGAAAGGCCGGGTTGAACGGCCGGTACTTGTGGTTGCCCGCGCAGCAGTCGAGCAGCACCGTCAGGCCGTCCGCGCGAACGAGCCACGAGTGGCAGCTGATCATCAGGCGCTCGTGCTGCGTCGAGTAATGGTGCGGCACCAGCCAGTCGAGATGGCGCTCGAACAGCCGGCGCTCGAAGCCGGCGAAGAAGGATTCGGGTGGCATGCTCCCCGGGCGCTCGCTTTCCTCGACCCGGGAAAGCGAGACGCCGCCCACCCGCCAGGATTGGGTCATTCCTTGATCGCGAGCCCGAACTTCTCGAGCTGCACCTTTTGCTGCGCACTGCTTCGCAGCGCGAACGCCTTCAACTGCTCGGGCGTCATCTCCATCGTTTCCTGGTTGAGCTGCTCGAGCACGCGCAGGTGCTCGGGCTCGTAGAGCGCCTTGCGGAACGCGTCGTAGAGGATCTTCACCACTTTCGGGTCCATCCCGCGCGGGCCGCCGATGCCGTACGGCGAACTCTCGACAATATCGTAGCCCAGCTCGCGCAGCGTGGGCACGGTCGGCCAGGGCTTGGAGCGGCGCTCGCCCCAGGTCGCCAGCAGCCGAAATTTGCCCGCATTCACCAGCGACGCCCACCCCGCCCCGTCGGCCGATGCCGTCACTTCCCCGCCCATCACGAGCGCGTTGTTGTCCGCCGTGCCCTTGGTGGGCACGTGCAGCAAGCGAGCGCCCTCGCGTTCGGCGATCGTCTCCATCACGATGTACATCGGCGAGCCGGGCCAGGTGGCATAGCTCACCTTGCCCGGGTTGGCCCTGGCAAAGGCAAACAGGTCCCTCAGGCTCTGGAACGGCGAGTCGGCGCGCACCACCACCCCGAGCGTGTAGGCGGATACGCCCATGATGTAGGTGAAGTCCTCGAGCGTGTAATTCGTCTTCGCGATGTACATTTGCCGGTAGACGCTCGTGTTGAGCTGCGTGAGCGTGTAGCCGTCGGGTTTCGCGCTCGCCGCTACCGAGGCGGGACCGATGGTTCCGCCGGCGCCGGGCTTGTTCTCGATGACGATCGGCTGCCCCAGGTGGCGGCTCGCGAGCTGCGCGAGCACGCGCATCTGGATGTCGGTCGCGCCGCCGGGCGGCCACGGGATGACGAGGCGGATCGGCCGGCTCGGGAACGCATCCTGGGCAAGGAGCGCCATCGGCAGCATGAGCAGGGCGGCAAGCGCCGCGACGGTGCGAAATCTGGTCATCGTGATCTCCCCTGGGCAGTGCGGCTCTCAGGATACGCCTTGGGGCGCAAGGCATGCTTGCCGAGTTCCTTTCCGTTTCGCCAGCCGAAAGTTCGTTGGTGAACCGCCTGTACCGCCTGGCTGCTGCGCCGCCCGTTCGGAATGGCCTCCCGGCAGCGTCGATCGGGAGTTTCGCAAATCGCGCAGCCGCGCCGCGCAAGCCCGAGCGCCTATCCTATAATTCAACCGATCAAGAGGAGGCTCACCATGAGGCGTTTGCTGGTGCTGGTCGTGGCGGCGGGGCTCGCGGCGCCGTCGTTCGCGCAATATCCGACAAAGCCGATCCGCGTCGTGGTGCCGTTTCCCGCGGGTTCGGCCACCGACACCATCACGCGCATCCTCGCCCAGTCGGTGTCGGCGGCGGTGGGGCAGCCGCTGGTGGTCGACAACAAAGCGGGCGCCGACGGCGCCATCGCCGGCGCGGAGGTCGCCAAGGCGGCGCCGGACGGCTACACGCTGATCATGGCGACCAACAGCCCGATGGCGGTGGTGCCGACGATGAAGAAGCAGCCGCCCTACGACCCGATCGCCGATTTCACGCCGATCACGGACATCGGCCGCTACACGTTCTTTCTCTACATCAACGCGAACACGCCGATCAAGACCTTCAAAGAGCTGGTCGCCTACGCGAAGGCCAATCCGGGCAAGCTCAACTACGCCACCGGCAATACCACCGGCATGGTTTCGTTCGCGCAAATGAACGCGCTCGCCGGCATCGTCATGACGCACGTGCCCTACAGGGGCGAGCCGCAGGCGGTCACCGACATCGTCGGCGGCCGCGTGCAGCTGCTCTGGGCGACGCCGACCACGGGCCTTGCGCACGTCCGCGACGGCAAGCTGCGGGCGCTGGCCACCAACCTGAAATCACGCTCAAGCCTGCTGCCCGACGTGCCGACGATGGCCGAAGTCGGCATCCCGGGCTATTCGGTGGTGTCCTGGGCGGCGCTCTATGCACCCGCGAAGCTGCCGCGCGAACTGCAGGTGCGGCTGAACAAGGAGTTCACCGACGCAATGAAGCGGCCGGACGTGATCGCGCAGATGGACAAGCAGGCGTTCCAGACGACGGGCAGTTCGCCGGAGGAGCTTGCCGCGTTCACGCGCTCGCAGATCGAGGCCTACCGGGGCATCTTCAAGTCCATCGGCGTGCAACCGGAGTAGCGCCTCAGCCTCGGCCGAGCGCGGCTTCGAGACCGGCTGCCGGTTCGATGCCCGGCAGGCTGCGCAACCAGGTGAGCTGGCGCTTGGCGAGCTGGCGCGTGGCGGCGATGGCGCGCTCGCGCAGCGTCTTGCGGTCGTATCTGCCCTCGAGGTATTCCCAGACCTGACGGTAGCCGACGCAGCGCATGCTGGGCAGGTCGGCGCGCAGGTCGTGCCGCGTCCTGAGTTCCCGCAGTTCTTCCACCAGGCCCGCCGAGAGCATGGCGTCGAATCGCGCGGCGATGCGCTGGTGCAGCCCGGCGCGGTCCGCGGGCACGAGAGCGTAGGCCTGCAGTCCAAACGGCGGCTCGCCCCGTGCCTTGCCTTGCAGGGCCGACAGCGGCTGTCCGGTCAGGCGGAGCACCTCCAGCGCTCGCTGGATGCGCTGCGCGTCTGCGGGCCGGATGCGAGCGGCGCTGCGCGGGTCGGCGCGCGCAAGCTCGGCGTGCAGCGCCGGCCAGCCGCGTTCGGCAGCCTCCGCGTCGATCCGGCGGCGCAGGCCCGCGTCGGCGGCGGGCAGCCGGTCCAGACCATGCGCAAGGGCCCGGTAGTAGAGCATCGTGCCGCCGACGAGCAATGGAATTCTTGCCCTGGAAAGAATGTCTTCGACGGCGCGCACCGCGTCCGCGCAGAAACGGCCCGCGGAGTAGCTCGCCGTCGGTTCAACCACGTCGATGAGATGGTGCGGGACCGCGCGCCGGTCGGCGGCCGAAGGCTTGGCGGTGCCGATGTCCATGCCGCGGTAGACCTGCGCCGAGTCGACGCTGACGATCTCGATCGGGTGCCGGGAGGCCAGCTGCATCGCCAGCAGGGACTTGCCGCTGGCGGTCGGGCCGAGGAGGGCAAGAACCCGGGACGCCGGGATCATTGACCGCGCAGGAACAGGCGGTCGATATCCGCGAGCCCGAGCTGGTACCAGGTCGGCCGGCCGTGGTTGCAGCTGCCCGAGCGTTCGGTCTGCTCCATCTCGCGCAGCAGCGCGTTCATCTCGGCAATGCTGAGGGCGCGGTGGGCGCGCACCGCCGCGTGGCAGGCCATGGTGGCGAGCAGCTCGTTCTGCCGCGCCCGCAGGACTTCGCTCGCGCCGTACTCGCGAATCTCGCGCAGCAGTTCGCGCGTGAGGCCGGCGATGTCGCCGCCGGCGAGCAGCGCCGGCGCGGCGCGCACCGCGATCTCGTTGGGGCCGGAGACGCTCGCTTCCAGGCCCAGTTTCTGCAATGCCTCGGCGTTCTCCTCCGCCGTGGCGGCATCCAGCGTGTCCACGGCGAGCACCGCCGGAACGAGCAGGCTCTGGCGCGCCACCGCGCCCGCGTCCAGGCTCTTCTTCAGCTTCTCCATGACGATGCGCTCGTGCGCCGCGTGCATGTCCACGAGCACCAGTCCGGCCTCGTTCTGCGCGAGGATGTACACGCCGTGCAACTGGGCGAGCGCGTAGCCGAGCGGCGGAGACTGTCCGGCCGCGGGCAGCGGCGGAGCCGCGGCCGCCGCCATGAAGCCCTGGTAGGCCTGCGCGGGTTGGGCCAGATGGAATCCTGCCTGCAGGCCGCCGCCGGCGGTCACGGCCCTGGCGTAGGACACCGGCGCCTGCGCCGCGGAGGGCGCGAGGGCGCGCTTGAGCGCGTGCAGCACGAACTGGCGCACGGCGCCGGCGTCGCGAAAGCGCACCTCTGTCTTCGCGGGGTGCACGTTGACGTCGACGCCGCGCGGGTCCAGGTCGAGGAACAGCAGGTACGCGGGCTGCCGGTCGCCGTGCAACTGCTCGCGATAGGCCTCGCGCGCCGCGTGCGCGAGCATCCGGTCGCGCACGAAGCGGCCGTTGACGTAGAGATACTGGGCGTCGGCGCGCGCGCGCGCCGCCTGCGGCGTTCCGGCCACGCCGTGCAGGCGCAGCGGCCCCGCTTGCGCGTCCACGGGGAGGCTTGCCTCCAGGAAATCGCGGCCGAGCAGCGCCGCGGCGCGCTCGGCGAGGGGCTGCGCGCGCAGGTGCTGCGACACGCGGCCGTTGTGTTTGAGGCTGAAACCGACATCGGCGCGCGCGAGCGCGGCGCGCCGGAACGCCTCCTCGCAGTGGCCGAACTCGGTCTGCTCGGTACGCAGGAACTTGCGGCGCGCGGGCGTGTTGAAGTACAGGTCCTCGACGAGCACGGTCGTGCCTCTTGCGCGCGCGGCGGGGGCGGCGCGGCCGGCGGCGGCGCCCTCGGCGCGCAGCAGCGCCGCGTGCGGCGCGTCCGCGGGCCGCGACGTGATCGAGAGCCGCGCGACCGAGGCGATGGAGGCAAGCGCCTCGCCCCGGAAGCCCATCGTGGCCACCGCCTGCAGGTCCTCCAGGCTCGCGATCTTGCTCGTCGCGTGGCGCGCGAGCGCAAGCGGCAGCTCGTCGGCCGCAAGACCCACGCCGTCGTCGTCCACCTGCACGCGCTTTGCGCCGCCCTGCTCGAGCGCGACCTGGATCTCGGTCGCGCCGGCATCGAGCGCGTTCTCGATCAGCTCCTTCAGCACCGAGGCCGGCCGCTCGACCACTTCGCCGGCCGCGATCTGGCTGATGAGCAGCTCGGGCAGGACGCGGATCCGGTTCATGCGGCGGCCTCCAACGGTCGCCCGCCCGTGATACGCAACAGCTCCTCGTAGCTCAGCGGGAAAACCGTGTTGGGATGTCCGGCCGCCGCCCAGATCCTGGCGTGCGCGGCGAGGCTCTTCTCCACGAACGCGAGCAGGGCGGTGGCGTGGCCCAGCGGCGCGACGCCCCCGATCGCAAAGCCCGTGCGCGCGCGCACGAAATCGGCGTCCGCCTTGGCGATCCTCTCGCCGATCTCGGCGCCCAGCCGGTCCGTATCGACGCGTCGCGCGCCCGAGGACATGACCAGCACCGCGCGTCCGGAAGGCTCGGCGCGGAACACGAGCGAATTCGCGATCTGCGCGATCTCGCAGCCGAGGAACTCCGCGGCGGCCCTGGCGGTCCGCGCCGCGCCCGGCAGCTCGATGATCCGGGTCGCGATGCCAGCGGCTTGCAGCGCCGCCTTGACGCGCGCGACGCCGGCATTGGCGAGGACCTCCGACATCGCGAGATTATATAAGCGGCCCCCGGTAGAATCGACGCATGGAGCTGCTCGCTTCCGCCTGGGAGTTTGCCGTCCATCTGGATGCGCACCTGGCGGAATTCGTGGCGGCGCACGGCGCCTGGGTCTACGCGCTGCTCTTCGTCATCATCTTCATCGAGACCGGGCTGGTGATCTGGCCCTTCCTGCCCGGGGATTCGCTGCTCTTCGTCACCGGCGCGCTCGCCGCGGCCGGCGGCATCGACCTCGCGACGGTGATGGCGGTGCTGATCGCCGCCGCGCTCAGCGGCGACAACGTCAACTACTTCGTCGGCCGCTGGGTCGGGCCGCGCGTGTTCCACTACGAGAAGTCGCGCTGGTTCAGCCCCCGGCACCTCGCGCGCGCGCACGAATTCTACGAGCGCCACGGCGGCAAGACCATCATCCTCGCGCGCTTCATCCCGATCGTGCGCACCTACGTGCCGTTCGTCGCCGGCATCGGCGCGATGCCCTACGCGCGCTACATCGGCGTTTGCGTCGCGGGGGCGCTGCTCTGGGTGGTGTCGTTGTGCGGCCTGGGCTACTTCTTCGGCAATCTCGCCGCGGTGAAGCAGAACCTGACCGCGGTGATCCTGCTCATCGTGCTGGTCTCGATCTCGCCGGGACTGTTCGCCTGGATGAAGGCGCGCGCGGCGCGCAAAAGCGCGTAGGGATGTTCTGAACAGGCCCGGTTCACGCCTCGCCGCCGGCAGCGAAGGCGGACAGGCTGCGGTTGAACTCGTCGAGCTCTTCGAAAAACGGGCAGTGCGCGCTCTCGGCAAAACGGACCAGCCGGGCGTTCGGCAGGTGGCGCGCGAGATAGACGCCTCCCTCGTAACGGTTCTTGGCGTCGTGCACGCCGTGCATCACCAGGACCGGCTGGCGGATGCGCGCCAGGTACTGGCGATGATCGACACTGGCGAGGTCGGCCATCAGCTGCTTGATGACGTACACCGGCCAGGCGAGAGCCATCTGCAGCCCCGCCATCTTGTACGCCTGTCCAGGATCCTTGTGGAACAGCCAGCGCTCGAGCAGGTCCCAGTTGGCCTGAGGATTGTTGCGCGCGATCCCCTCGCTCAACCCGCGCGTGAACTGCTCGCTGAATCCGCCCGAGCCGGACTTGTCGCCGGTGAACCAGGGTGCGGCGGCGCACAGGGCCAGACGCGCCGCGACCTCGGGATGCCGGGCGACACAGCGCAGCACGACGTGGCCCCCCAGACCGTGACTGACCAGGGTCGCATCCGCGAGGTGCAGCGCGCGCACGAGCTCGGCCAGGTCGTCGGCCAGCCGGTCGCAGGTGTAGCCCGCGGGCGGCTTGTCCGATCCGCCGACCCCGCGATGGTCGTAGGTGATGGTGCGAAACCGGTCGGCCAGATCGCAGACCTGCTGCTCCCACGCGGCATGCGTGGCCGCGCCGCCGTGCACGAACACGATCGGCCGGCCGCTGCCGAATTCCTCGTAGTACAGCCGCACGCCGTCCGACATGGTTGCGCGGGGCATGGCAGCGATTCGCTAGCGCGCGACCGGCGCGTTCAACGCCACCGGCGATGGCCGGGGCGGGTGCCTGGCGAGGTAGCGCTTGATGCCGGCGAGGATCGCGATCGCCAGCTGCGCCTGGTAGTCCTCGTCGTTGAGGCGCTTCTCTTCGGCCGGGTTGGAGATGAAGGCGGTTTCCACCAGGATCGAGGGCACGTCGGGCGATTTCAGCACCGCGAAGCTCGCCTGCTCGACGCGCGCTTTGTGCAGCGTGTTCACCT
Source organism: Burkholderiales bacterium (assembly GCA_020845995.1). Lineage (GTDB taxonomy): Bacteria > Pseudomonadota > Gammaproteobacteria > Burkholderiales > SG8-39 > RBG-16-66-20. The sequence goes on from JADLES010000089.1 coordinate 44,673, forward strand.
GACCGAGCTCGCCCAGCACCGCCTTGCCCAGGCGCAGGCTGTGGTCGATAGTCGCGGTCTGCGACAGGTCCAGCAGGGTCTGCGCGAGGTACTTGTCCTTCACGTCGATGTTGACGCCGCCGACCAGGTCGGCTTCGTTCTCCTTCTTCGCCAGCCAGCGCGCCGCTTCCGAGGTGGCGCGCCGCTCCGAGAGCGCGAACACGCTCGAGCCGCGCGCGTTGGGCCGGATGAAGGCGTCGGCGTGCACCGAGACGAAGAGGTCCGCCCGCACGCGCCGCGCCTTGTCGACGCGCAGTTGCAGCGGCACGTAGTAGTCGCCGTCGCGCGTCAGCAGCGCGCGCATGTCGGTTTCCGCGTCGATCAGCGCTTTCAGGCGCCTGGCGATCGTCAGGGTGATGTCCTTCTCGCGCGAGCCGTGCCGGCCGCGCGCGCCGGGATCTTCGCCGCCGTGCCCGGGATCGATGACGATGGTGGCCATGCGCGTCACGCGCGGCCTCTCGGGCGGCGGCGCGGCTTCCTCCCTGCGCGCGGGCGCCTCCCGCGCGGGCAGCTTGCCGTCGGCCTGGATCAGCGCGGCGAGCGGGTCGGGCGCAACCAGCGGGTAGAGATCGATCACCAGCCGGTAGCCGTATTCGCCGACCGGCTTGAGGACGAACACCTGCGGCTTCACCTCGGTCTTGAGGTCGAGGACCAACCGCAGCACCCCCGGCCGGTTGCGTCCGGCGCGCAGCTTGTCGATGTAGGGGTCGCCCGCGGCGACCTTGCCCTGCAGGTCGGCGACAGCCGGCCCGTACTCCGCGCCTTCCAGGTCGAGGACGAGGCGCTCGGGGTCTTTGACCACGAAAAGCTCGAACCTGATCTGGGCTTTCGATTCCAGCGTGACGCGCGTGTAGTCCTTCGCCGGCCAGATCCGGGTGGAAACGATCTGTGCCTGCGCCGTGACGGCGCCTATGAAGAGCGCCAGCGCGACAAGGCCGCGGCGAGCCAGGCCTCGCCCGCGGGGGAATGCGCGGTGAGCGTCGCGCGGCGCGACGGATTCTCCGTGTCGCCGCAATATTCGAGCAAGAGGTCGAGATCGGGCCTGGGCAGAAGGTCCCCGGCCCGCTCCGGCCACTCGACCACGCAGAGCGATTCCGCATTGAAGTGCTCGCGGAAGCCGGAACTCAGCCATTCTGCTCGATCCTTGATCCTATAAAAATCAAAGTGATACAAGTTTAATCTCAAATCGGCATAAGGTTCAACCAGGGCGTAGGTAGGACTCTTGACCCGCCCCAGGTAGCCCAGGGCGCGCAGCAAGCCTCTGACCAGGGTGGTTTTTCCGGCACCAAGCTCCCCGCGCAGATGCAGGGTCCGGCCGCCCGCCGCTGCGGCGGCGCAGGCCCCGCCCAGCCGCAGCGTCGCCGCCTCGTCGGGCAGCTCGACCTGTGTCCCGCCGAGCCCGCTACGATGCTCCGCCATGGATTACGCCGCGCTGGCGGACCGGATCAAGCAGTGGGGGCGCGAACTCGGCTTCCAGGCCGTGGGCATTGCGGACACCGATCTGTCGGCCGCGCAAGGCCGCCTCGCCGAATGGCTCGGACTGGGCTGGCACGGCGAGATGGATTATATGGCGCGCCACGCGCAGCTCCGCGCGCAGCCGGGGCGGCTGCTCGAGGGAACGGTGCGCGTCATCGCCTGCCGCATGGATTATGTGGACGACGCGGTGGCGCCGCTGGAGGCAGAACTTGCCGACCGCTCGCGCGCCTACATCGCGCGCTACGCGCGCGGGCGCGACTACCACGGGCTCGTGCGCGGGCGCCTGCAGAAGCTGTGTGAGCGGATCGCTGCGCAAACCGGTCCTTTCCGCCACCGCGCGCTCGCCGACTCCGCGCCGGTCATGGAGGTGGAGCTCGCCGCGCGCGCCGGCATCGGCTGGCGCGGCAAGCACACGCTGCTGCTCGACCGGGAAGGCTCCTGGTTTTTTCTCGGCGAGATCTACTGCGACTTGCCTCTCCCCGCCGATGCGGAGAGGGATAGCCATTGCGGCAGCTGCGAGCGCTGCATCGGGATCTGCCCGACGCAGGCCATCATCGCGCCCTACCGGCTCGATGCGCGCCGCTGCATCTCGTACCTCACGATCGAGCACAAGAGCGCGATCCCCGAGGAGCTGCGCCCGCTGATCGGCAACCGCGTCTACGGCTGCGACGACTGCCAGCTCGTCTGTCCCTGGAATGGATTCGCGGGGGTGTCGCGGGAAAAGGACTTCCAGGCGAGGAACGGACTGGACCGCGCCGCCCTGCTGGAGCTGTTCGCCTGGACCGAGGCGGAGTTCGACGAGCGCCTGCGCGGCTCGCCGATCCGGCGCATCGGCTACGAGCGCTGGCTGCGCAATCTTGCCGTCGGCCTGGGCAATGCGCCCACGTCCCCGGCAGTGATCGGCGCCCTGCAGAAAAAGCGACACCATCCCTCCCCGCTGGTGCGCGAGCACGTGGCCTGGGCGCTATCACGTCACGGAGTGGCCTCCTGACGCGCGCCACGGCGCCGCTCGACAGAACCTGCGCGACACGGCAACATCGGGCCTGACCTAGACACCCTGGAGGAGGGGATCATGGCAAGACAGGCATTCGTGCTCGCGGCCGCGCTCGCGGCCTTCGCGGGCGGCGCTCTCGCGCAGGCGCCCAAGCTGCCCCAGACCTTGACGCTGACCGCCTACGACACGGGCTCGTCCGGCTTCAATATCGCCGTCGCGGTGGGCAAGGCGCTCAAGGACCGGCACGGCACCGACACGCGCGTGCTGCCCGCGGGCAACGACGTGGCGCGCCTTGCGCCGCTGAAGGGCGGGCGCGCGCAGGCCTCGTTCATGGGCATCGGCGTGTATTTCGCGCAGGAGGGCGTGTTCGAGTTCGCGGTCAGGGACTGGGGCCCGCAGGCGCTGCGGCTCGTGCTCGCGTCCATCGACTGCAACGCCGTCTCGCTCGGCGTCGCCAAGGACACGGGCGTGAAGCAGGTGAAGGACCTGAAGGGCAAGCGCATCGGCGTCGTGGTCGGCTCGCCCGCCCTCAACCAGAACGCGTTCGCGGTGCTCGCCTTCGGCGGGGTCGCCAAGAACCAGGTCAAGCTGGTTGAATTCTCGAGCTACGGCGCGATGTGGAAGGGCATCCTCAATAACGAGGTGGATGCCGCCATCGCCTCGACCATTTCCGGCCAGGCGAAGGAAGCCGAGGCTTCGCCCCGCGGCCTGGTGTACCCGCCGACCCCGGCCGCTGACAAGGCCGGCTGGCAGCGCCTGCGCGAGATCGGCCCCTACTACTCGCCGCACAAGGCCACCTGCGGGGGCGGGGCCACGCCACAGGCGCCGATCGAGCTTCCCAGCTATCCCTACCCGATCCTCAGCGCCTACGCGACCCAGCCCGCGGACCTCGTTTACGCGCTCACCAAGGCGATGATCACGGACTACGCGGCCTACAAGGACGGCGCGCCGGGCGCGGCCGGGCTGGAGCTCTCTCGGCAGAACCTCGCCTGGGTGCTGCCGTACCACGAGGGGGCCGTGAGGGCGATACGCGAGGCGGGCGCCTGGAAGCCCGAGCATGAGGCGCACCAGCAGAAGGCGCTCAAGCGACAGCAGACGCTCGCCGCCGCCTGGGCCGCGTTCCTCAAGACGAACCCGCCCGAGGGCGGCGACGCCTTCCGCAAGGCCTGGATGACGGTGCGCAACTCTACGCTGCAGAAAGCCGGTTTCGACACGGTGTTCTGAGCCGGCGGCGTGACGGTCGGCCCGCAGGAAGCGGAGGTCGTCCGCGTCCGCCGCCTCCCGGGCGTCTGGCGCGCCCTGCTGATCGCCGCCGCCGCGGCGACGATCTTCCTTTGCGTCAACCAGCAGTTCGTCCTGCGCTTCTTCGTCGGCTTCACTCCGCTCAACACCGAGTACTACTACGGCCTCGTGCTGGTGATGCTGCCGTTCGTGTTCGTGATCTTTCCGGGCAGCGCGCGCGCGCCTCTGGACCGCGTCGCCTGGGTCGACGCGGCGCTGTTCGCGCTCACGGCGGCCACTGCCGCCTACCTGATGCTGCACATCCGCAAGGCGGCCGAACTGGGCTGGGAGTTCAGCGGCGCGCCCGCCGGCGTGGTCTGGGCGGGCTATGCGATGTGGGCCCTGCTCATGGAGGCGCTGCGGCGCACCGGCGGCTGGGGACTCGTGCTTTCGGTGCTGCCCTTCTCTCTCTATCCGGTGTTCGCCGGCGCCGACTGGCTGGGGCCGTTGAAGGGCACGGAATCGACCTTCGCGCAGGCGAGCGCCTACCACATGCTCTCGGTGGAGAGCCTGCTCGGCATCCCGCTGCAGGCGTTCGCCGAGACCGTGATCGGCTTTCTCGTCTTCGGCACCGCGCTGATGATGACCGGCGCCGGCAAGTTCTTCATCAACCTCGCGTTCGCGCTCTGCGGCACGTTCCGCGGCGGCGCAGCCAAGGTGTGCATCTTCGCCAGCGGACTGCTCGGCATGATGTCGGGCAGCGTGGTCTCCAACGTGCTCACCGCGGGCACGATGACCATTCCGGTGATGAAGAAGACCGGCTTTCGCGCCTCCTACGCGGGCGCGATCGAGGCCTGCGCCTCCACCGGCGCGGTGCTCGCGCCGCCGGTGATGGGCGCGACCGCGTTCGTGATGGCCCAGTTCCTCAACGTCAGCTACGCCGAGGTGGCGCTCGCCGCGGCGATCCCCGCGTTCCTCTACTACTTCGGGCTGTTCATGCAGGTGGACGCGTATGCCGCGCGCCACGGCCTGCAGGGCCTCGCGCGCGCCGAACTGCCGCGCCTGGCCGACACGCTGCGCGAGGGCTGGTACTACATCTTCGTCATCGTGCTGCTCGTGTTCATGATGCTGGTGATGAAGCGCGAGAGCCACGCGCCTTTCTACGCGACGCTGCTCCTGCTTGCGCTCAACCAGGCGTTCAACCGCGAGCGCTGGACCTGGGCCACCGTGGCGCGCTTTCTCGAGGTCAACGGCCGCACCTTCGCCGAGCTGGTCGGCATCCTCGCCGGCTGCGGCCTGCTGATCGGCGCCTTCTCGCTCACGGGCGTGGTTTCCAGCCTCGCCAACGACCTGCTGCGCATCGCCGGCAACAACGCGCTGCTGCTGCTCGCCATGACCGCGCTGACCAGCCTGGTGCTGGGCCTGGGCCTGACCACCACCGCCTGCTACATCTTCCTCGCGGTGCTGGTCGGGCCGGCGCTGGAGAAGGTGGGTCTCAACAAGATGGCGGTGCACATGTTCGTGTTCTACTGGGGGATGCTCTCGGCGATCACGCCGCCGGTGGCGATCGCCTCGTTCGCCGCCGCCGGCATCGCCGGCGCGCCGCCGATGAAGACCGGCTGGGAGTCGATGCGCGTGGGCAGCATCATCTACTTCCTGCCGTTCTTTTTCGTCCTCAACCCCGCGTTCGTGCTGCAGGGGCCCTGGCTCGAGGCGCTCTACCTCACGCTCACCGCGGGTCTGGGCGCGGTCTTCATCTGCGGCGGCATGCAGGGCTACCAGCTCGGCGTGGGTGACCTGCGGCGCGCGGGCGCGCTCGAATGGCCGTTGCGCTGCGCCTACATGGTCGGCGGCGTCGTGCTCGCCACGCCCGGCGGCGGCATCATGCTGCTGTCGAACGCCGAGATGGAGCTGCTCGGCGCGGCAATCCTGGTGCCCGCGGCGGCGGCCGGCGCGCTGCTTGTGCGCCGCGCGCGCGCCGCATGAGCGCGTGGGCGGCCGACCGGCAGCTCGCGGGCTTCGAAGCGCTCGAGCTGCCCGCGCCCGACGACTACGACGGGCGCGTGGTCGCGACGCTCGTGCGGCTGCCCGCGGGCGACGCGCCCGAAGGCGCCGTGCTTTACGTGCACGGCTTCATCGACTACTTTTTCCAGCGCCACATGGCCGAGCGCTTCGCCGCCGAGGGCTACGCGTTCTACGCGCTCGACCTGCGCAAGCACGGCCGCTCGCTGCTGCCGCACCAGCATCCCTGCTTCTGCAAGGACCTCGCGGAATACCACGACGACATCACGCGCGCGCTGGAGGCGATCGGCACCAACGTGCTGCTCGCGGGGCACTCGACGGGCGGTCTGGTTTGCTCCTTGTATTGTCATGAAGGGAAACGGAGAGACCGCATCCGCGCGCTCTGGCTGAACAGCCCGTTCCTCGACTGGCGCGAGTCGCACAAGGGCAGGCTGCGCATCGCGCAGTTTCTCGGCTGGTTTTCGCCCTTCCTGCACGACCCCAAGGCGGTGCTGCCCGAGTACGTGCGCAGCCTGCACCGCGACTGGGGCGGCGAGTGGGAGTTCGACCTGACGCTCAAGCCCGAATATGGCTTCCCGGCCTACTTCGGCTGGGTGCGCGCGATCTTCGAGGCGCATCGAAAAATACACGCGGGGCTCGGCCTGGGGATCCCCGTGCTGTCGATGCACTCGGACGGGGCCGACATCGTGCTCGCCTGGAAATCGATCGCGCGCTGGTCGCGCGCGCTCGGCCCGGAGGTCGCGGTGCAGGCGTTCCCGGGGGCCCTGCACGATCTCGTGCTCTCGCGCCGCGAGATCCGCGAAGCCGTGTTCCGCCAGCTCTTCGCCTGGGCGGCGCGACACTGATTCGAGGCGGCCGGCGAGAATGCCACCATGATCACCCACGTCCCCCTGCCCGACCTCGCCGGAAAGCACGTCATCGTCACCGGCGCGAACACGGGCATCGGCAAGGTCACGGCGATCGCGCTCGCCCGCGCGGGCGCGCGCGTGTGGCTCGCCTGCCGCTCGCGCGAGCGGACCCAGGCGGTCCTCGACGAAATCGGCGCGAATGCGGAGTTCCTGCCGCTGGACCTGGCCAGCCTCGCGTCGGTCCGCGAAGCGGCGGCCGCGTTTCTCGCGCTGGACGCGCCGCTGCATCTGCTCGTCAACAACGCCGGCCTCGCCGGGCAGCGCGGCCAGACCCGCGACGGCTTCGAGCTGGCGTTCGGCGTCAACCACCTGGGTCATTTCCTCTTCACGATCCTGCTGCTGGAGCGCCTCAAGGCGTCGGCGCCGGCGCGCATCATCAACGTGGCGAGCCGCTCGCATTACCAGGCGCGCCGCGGCATCGACTGGGAGCGGCTGCGGGGCCGCACGCGCACTCTGACCGGCCTGGAAGAATACGCGGTGTCAAAGCTGGCCAACGTGCTGTTCACGCGCGAGCTGGCGCGCCGCCTGCACGGCGCCGGCGTGACCGTGTGCAGCCTGCATCCCGGGGTGATCGCCAGCGAAATCTGGCGGGGCGTGCCCTGGCCGCTGCGGCAACTCATGCTCGGCTTCATGAAAACCCCCGAAGAGGGCGCCCGCACCGGCCTGTGGTGCGCCACGGCGCCGGAGATCGCCGAGCGGAGCGGGGGCTACTTCGACGGCTGCCGCGAGCGCCGCCCGTCGCGCTTCGCGCTGGATGTCGCGCTCGCCGGCGAGCTGTGGCGACGCAGCGAAGCCTGGGCGGGGCTCGCGCCCGCCGGTTGATCCACATCAATTCGGCCGCGCGCGTTCCGTAAATAATTCTTCACAATGAGGATCTTGCTGATCAATCCGCCGTGCGGGCCGCGCACGATCGGGTTGAAGAATATCGCCAAGATCGAACCGCTCGGCCTGGAACTGGTCGGGGCCGGCGTCTCGGGCGTGCATGAAGTGCGGCTCGTCGACATGGAAGTCCGCCCAGAAGATCTCCAGGAGACGCTGCGCGGCTTCACGCCGGATGTCGCGGGCGTGACTTCCGAGATCGTGCACGTCGAGACCGCGCTGGCGGCGCTGCGGCAGGTGCGCCGCGCCGCGCCGGACTGCCTGACCGTGGTCGGCGGCCATCATCCGACGCTGCATCCTCAGGATTTCCACGACGACGCGGTCGATCTCATCGTCATCGGCGAAGGCATCGAGACCTTCGCGGAGATCTGCGCCGCGCGCGCCGCCGGCGAGCGCGCCTTTGCCGGCGTTCGCGGGATCGTGCGCCGCACGCAAGGGGGATTTGTCCGCAACGGCGCGCGGCCCCTGCCCGCGAACCTGGACGCGCAGCCGATGCCGGACCGCTCGCTCACCGCCCGCTACCGGGACCGCTACTACTATCTCTTCGAGGACTCGGTGGCGGCGGTGCGGACCTCCGCCGGCTGCTCCTTCCCCTGCATCTTCTGCTCGTGCCGCGTCTACTCGCAGGGCGCTTTCATCCCGCGCTCGCCGGAGCTGGTATTCGAGGAGATCGCCTCCCTCAAGGAGGAGTTCGTGATGTTCTGCGACGATCATTCGTTTCACGACCCGGAGCGCATGCGCAGGCTCGGCCAGATGCTTCTCGACGCCGGGATCAAGAAGCGTTACTTCGCCTACGCGCGCGCGGATTCGATCGTCGCCGACCGCGAAGTGTTCAGGATCTGGGCGAAGGCCGGGCTGTTCCTGGTCATGACCGGGCTGGAATCGCTCGACCACGACACCCTGCGCAATATCGGCAAGAAGATCGAAGACGACATCAACGAGCGCGCCATCGCGGTGCTCGCGGAGCTGGGCATCCACATGAGCGCGGGTTTCCTCGTCGAACCTGACTTCGACGCCGAGGATTTCGCGCGCATCGACCGGTATGTGGACGCGCACCCGTCGATCCTTCTGGTGGAATTTACGCCGACCACGCCGTTTCCGGGCACGCCCCTGTATCGCAAGAAAGAGGGCGAGCTGCTCACCGCCGACCGCCAGGTCTACGATTTGCAGCATTTCCTCATGAAGACGGCCCTGCCACCGCGCGAGCTCTACCGCCTGATGATGAAGTCCTACGGCAAGGTCGTCCTGCGCGTGATCCGGCGGCTCGGCCTGTGGCGTCCGCAGGTGCTGTTCTCGCGGCGCATTCTGCGCCTGATCGCCGGGCTGGCGCGCAGCCAGCGCCAGCTCTGGCGGGCGCACAAGGACGTGCCTGCGCCGGGGCTCGCGCCGGTCGAGCGCACCGGATGAACGGCGCGCCGGCGCCGGCGCTGGAGTACCTCGGCTGGTCGGGCCTGCGCATTGCCGGGACGGGCGGCGAGCTCTGCATCGACCCGCCCGCAGGCGCCGCGCTCGCGCTCGACCGGCCGATGCACGCGCTCCTTACGCACGGCCACCCCGAGCACGTCGCGGGGACGCTCGCGCACCTGCGCAACCCGGCGCGCACCGCGCCGGTGCGCGCGGCGGCAGCGGCGCCGGTGTGCCGATACCTGCGCCGGCACGCGGTCGTCCCCGGGGACCAGATCGAGGCCTGCGCGCCGGGCCAGCGGTTCGACATGGCCGGGTTTGCCATCGACGTGTTCGAATGGCAGCACATGCCGCTGCTGCCCCCGGGGATCGGCGCGGCCCTGCAGCGGCTGATGACGATCGCGGCGCGCCCCCGTCTCGCCGCGAACATCGTGTTGTCGGGGATGCGCGGTCCCTGGCCGTTTCCGATGCTCGGCTTCCGCCTCTCGGGCGCGGAGGGGGCTCGCATCCTCGTGTACGGAGAAGGGTTGCATCGGCGAACCGACAGCGGCGAGCTGGATCGCATCCGCGAGGCGCTGCCGGCGGATCTCCTCCTCGCGGCTGTCGAACCGGAGGACGCGGAGGTGTTGCCGGACCTGTTCCGCAGGATCGGCGCCCCGGCAGTCGGACTGTACGAGGCGCATCGCCCCTGGCGGGAGGCTTTCGGCATGCCGCTCGCCGATCTCGACGCGCTGGCGGCCGCGGTCGCCGGCATCGGCCTGCGAGCGGCAGTCCTCAGGCCCGGCATGGCGGACCCGGCCACGCTCCCGCAGGCACTCAGCGTCGAATCCGGCGCAAAGGCGGCGCTCGAGCGCAAGCCTCCGTTCAGCTCAGCGGGTTCTCCCAGCGCAGGCCCTTGAACCGGCCGAAGTCCAGGTCGGTGGAGCACAGCACTGCGTCGTGGGTGATGGCGAGCGCGGCGAGATGCGCATCCGTGGTCAGGTTGCCGGCGGTGCCGGCGGACGCAATCAGGTCTCGCAGCGTGTCCCAGTGATCTTCCTTTTCCCGCACGATGCGAACGCTGTCCAGGGCCAGCCAACGGTCGATTCGTACAAGGGCGGAGCGAACGTCGTGGGGCGCCGCGAATATCCTGGGGTTGGTGACGATGCGCAAGAAGCCGGCGAGTACGATCCACGGCAGGCCGATTGCCTCCTCACCATTGACCAGCTCCTCCCACCACGCGCGCACGGATCGATGCTGGGCGGCGTTCGAATCCACGGCGTACAGCAGGATGTTGACGTCGACGATCTTCACTTGCCGAGCGCGAGCTTGCGTACGATCTCTTCGTCTTCGAGCGCGGCCGCCAGCGCCAGTGCCTTGGTCAGATCTACTTTGGCGGGCCCCATCGGCAGCGGGTGTTCCCGGTAGCGTTTTCGCCTCGACTTAGGTTGACGAGAAGCGCGCAACCCCTCGCGGAGCGCCCGGTTAAGCGCGCGCGTCATGCTGACCTTGTCCTTGCGGGCGCGCGCCTGCAACTGCTCGGCTAACTCATTATCCAGACGGACTGTCGTGCGCATATTGGCATCATAGCACCAAGTAACTTGATGTCATAGCATCATTTCTTATGGACCGGAATCAACCACAGCGTTACCAGCGCCGCGGTGGCCCAGCTCGCGTAAAGCAGGGTAAACACCCATTCCGGAGCGTCGTAGTAAAGCAGGCGCGCCACCCAGCGGCCGACGAAGCTCTCGGGCCGCGCGCCGCCGCGCAGCGCGTCCTCCCAGACGGTGAGCGGGCACATCAAGCCGGCGAGCGCCTCGAGCGCGACGCAGGCGATGGCGGCCAGGTGCAGGTAGCGGAACCAGGGATTGCGCACCCAGACCCAGCCGGCGAGCGCGCCGATCCAGACCAGGATCAGGCCGAGGACGAGGAAGCCGGCGACGCAGAAATGTAGAACGAGGACGAGATCGGCGAGCAATTCCCGCCTACGCGCTCCGCGAGATCGGCCGCGCCGGGTCCGTCGACCACTCGCTCCAGGAGCCGACGTACACGCGCGAGCCCGGCATGCCCGCGAGCTCCATCGCCAGCGCGTTGTGGCAGGCGGCGACCCCCGAGCCGCAGTAGTGGATGACTTCGCCGGGGTTTCTTCCGGAAAGAATTTTCTCGAACTCCGCGCGCAGGAGTTCCGCGCTCTTGAAGGTTCCTTCGGCCGAGAGGTTGTCGCTATTGAAGCGGTTCTTCGCGCCGGGGATACGCCCGGCGACCGGATCGATCGGTTCCTGCTCGCCGCGGTAGCGTTCCGGCGCGCGCGCATCGAGCAAGGCCGCGCGCTTGAGCTTCTTTTCGACGAGCGTGAGGCTGGCGTGCATCGAGGCCCTCGCCTTGCCCGGGTAGGGCGCGGCCGCGAAGGCCGGCACCTCGGCCGTGATCGGCCGGCCCTCGCGCCGCCACTTGGCGAGGCCGCCATCGAGCACCGCGACCTGCTCATGTCCCGCCCAGCGCAGCATCCACCACAGGCGCGAGGCCATGGCGCCGGGGCCGCCGTCGTAGCACACCACCGTGTCGGCGGGCTTGAGGCCCTGGCGGCCCAGCCAGGCGATGAAGGTCTTCGCCTCCGGCAGCGGATGCCGGCCGTTCTTTCCGGTCAGCGCGCCCGACAGGTCGCGGTTCAGGTGCGCGAACGAAGCGCCCGGGATGTGCGCCTCCTGGTATTGCCGTTCGCCGAGCGCGGGATCGGCGAGCTCATGGCGGCAGTCGAATACCCGCCACTCGGGATGCGTGGCCAGCTCATCGGTCGAGACGAGCTGCTTCATGCCGGCTTCTCCAGCTCGCGGCGCAGCCATTCGTGAAAGTGCACCATCGCGTCCTCCATCGGGGATTGATAGGGCCCGGCGTCGTCGTGGCCGGCCTGCCACAGCGCGCGGCGGCCGCGGTCCATGCGCTGCTGGATTTCGTCATCCTCCAGCGCGGTTTCCATGTAGGCGGCCTGCTGGGCCTCGACGAACTCGCGCTCGAAGTGGGCGATCTCCTCGGGGTAGTAGAACTCGACCACGTTGGTGGTCAGCTCCGGCGTGCGCGGGATCAGGTTCGAGACGACCAGCACGTTCGGATACCACTCGAGGGTCAGTCCCGGAAAATAACTTGCCCAGAGCGCGCCGTACTTCGGCGTGGCGCCGCCGAGATGCGCAAGGCATGCCTCGTGCCACTTGCGATAGACGGGTGTGCCCGGCGCCGCCAGGGCGTTCTTCGCCGGGACCACCTGCACCGAATAGTGCTCGCCGGCCTCGACATGAAAGCGGTCGCAATCGGCGAAGTTTCCCAGGCCGGCGTGGAACGGATTGACGTGGTAGACCTCGAGGTACACCTCGACAAAGGTCTTCCAGTTGCAGCGGTAGTCGGTGGTTTCGACACGGTCCAGCACGTAGCCGGAGAAGTCGAAATCCGCGGCGGTGCGCATGCCCGCGAGGTCCCTGCGCGGGTCGCGCGGCCCTGCGAACAGCAATCCGTTCCAGCGGCTGAGCGGCCGCGAGTCGAGCTTCGCGCAGGGCGTCTCGTCGAAACGTGGGGCGCCGAGCAGTTCGCCCTTCAGGTCGTAGGTCCAGCGGTGCAGCGGGCAGACGATGTTCCGCAGCTTGCCGCGGCCCTCCAGCATGATCGCCTGGCGGTGGCGGCAGACATTCGACAGCAACTCTACGCCGCCGTCGTTGCGAACCAGCACCTTGGCGTGATCCATCCACCCGAGCGTCTGGTAGTCGCCCGGCTCCGGCACCATCAGCTCGTGGCCGACGTAGTTGGCGCCTGCGGAGAACAGCTTCTGCTCGCGCGCGAAGACCTCGGGATCGAAATACCAGGAAACCGGGAGCTGGCAGCGCGCGGGGCGGAGTCGCGCGGGAATGGCAAGGGAGGACATGCCGTAAGTGCTTAAAGGCACGGGATTTTACATGAATCCTGGTTTGACCCGCCAACGCCCCTCGGTTATGGTGGCAACCCCCTATGCGCAAGAAAGAATCGGGCGCCGCGGAGCCGAGCTTCGAGAAGGCGCTGGCAGAGCTCGAGACGCTGGTCGCGAGAATGGAAGAGGGCGGCCTCACCCTGGAGCAGTCGCTGGCGGCGCACAAGCGCGGCCTGGAACTCGCCCGCCAATGCCGCGAGCGCCTGACGGCCGCGCAGCAGCAGGTGCGGGTGCTGGAGGGCGAGGTCCTCAAGCCTTTCGCAAACGACGCGCTTCGGCCCGCGGGCGGCGCCGCCGATGACGGCGATCGCGGCTGACGCCGATTTCGCCGCCTGGATGAGCTCGGTCCAGGCGCGCGTCGAGGCGACGCTCGAGCGCAGCCTGCCGGGCGCGCGGCAGGCGCCGGCGCGCCTGCATGCCGCGATGCGCTATGCCACGCTCGGCGGCGGCAAGCGGGTGCGCCCGCTGCTCGCGTTCGCCGCGGGTGAACTCGCCGGCGCCGATTCCTCCCGGGTCGAGGTCGTGGCCTGCGCCGTGGAGATGATTCACGCCTATTCGCTCGTTCATGACGACATGCCCTGCATGGACAACGACGTCCTGCGCCGCGGCAAGCCCACGTTGCACGTCGAATACGACGAGGCGACCGCGCTGCTGGTGGGCGACGCGCTGCAGACGCTCGCCTTCCAGCTGATCGCCGAGCGCCGGCTCAGCGACGACCCGGCCGCGCACATGGAGATGGTGCGCCTGCTGGCGGTCGCCTGCGGCTCGCGCGGCATGGCCGGGGGGCAGGCGATCGACCTGGAGGCGACCGGCAAGGCGCTGTCGCAGGCGGAGCTCGAGCACATGCATGTGCGAAAGACCGGGGCGCTGATCAGCGCCGCGGTGAAGCTGGGCGCGATGTGCGGCGGCCCCTGTCCGCCGGCGCTCGAGCAGTACGCGCACCGGATCGGGCTCGCCTTCCAGGTGGTCGACGACGTGCTCGATGCCGAGGCGAGCACCGCGACGCTCGGCAAGACCGCGGGGAAGGATTCCAGGCAGGGCAAACCGACCTACGTGTCGGCGCTGGGCGGCGCGCGCGCCAGGGCGTACGCCGAGGAGCTGCGGCGCGACGCGCACCAGGCGCTCGCGCAATTCGGCGCGGATGCGCTGCGGCTGCGCCAGCTCGCCGACTTCATCGTGTTGAGGAAATTCTAGGCATGACGACGATCGCCGGGGAGCTGCCCGCCGGCGGCTACAATCCGTCCATGTACGAGCTGCTGAAGACGGTCAACGATCCGGCCGATCTGCGGCAGCTGGAGCGCAAGCAGTTGCCGCGGCTCGCCGACGAGCTGCGCGCCTACGTGCTCGATTCGGTGTCGAAGACGGGCGGCCACCTGTCGTCGAATCTCGGCACGGTCGAGCTGACCATCGCGCTGCACTACGTCTTCAACACGCCCGAGGACCGCATCGTCTGGGACGTCGGCCACCAGACCTACGCGCACAAGATCCTCACCGGGCGGCGCGAGCAGATGGGGCGGCTGCGCATGATCGACGGCATCTCGGGCTTTCCGCGCCGGAGCGAATCGAGGTACGACGCCTTCGGCACGGCGCATTCGAGCACATCGATCTCCGCCGCATTGGGGATGGCTGTTTCATCAAGATTGAAGAACGAAAAAAGAAAGGCCGTGGCGGTGATCGGCGACGGCGCCATGTCGGCCGGGATGGCCTTCGAGGCGCTCAACAGCGCCGGCGCCATGGACGTCGACCTGCTGGTGGTCCTGAACGACAACGAGATGTCGATCTCGCCGCCGGTGGGCGCGCTGACCAACTACCTCGCGCGCCTGCTCTCCGGGCGCATGTACGACACCGCCAAGCGCGCGAGCGAGCACGTGCTCAAGCGTCTGCCGATCGCCTGGGAGCTGGCGCGCCGGGCCGAGGAGCACGTCAAGGGCATGGTGACGCCGAGCACGCTGTTCGAGGAGTTCGGCTTCAACTACATCGGCCCCATCGACGGCCACGACCTGGATGCGCTGATCCCGACGCTCACCAACATCGCCAAGCTGCGCGGGCCCCAGTTCCTGCACGTGATCACGAGAAAGGGCCAGGGCTACAAGCTCGCCGAGGAGGACCCGATCGCCTACCACGGCCCGGGCCGCTTCGATCCCGCCGAGGGGATCAAGCTGGCAAGCGGCGCCGGCAAACCGAGCTACAGCCAGGTCTTCGGCGACTGGCTGTGCGACATGGCGAAAGCCGACGAAAGGCTGGTCGCGATCACGCCGGCGATGCGCGAAGGCTCGGGCATGGTGCGCTTCTCGGAGGAGTACCCGGCGCGGTACTTCGACGCCGCCATCGCCGAGCAGCACGCGGTCACCTTCGCGGCCGGCATCGCCTGCGAGGGGCTCAAGCCGGTGGTCGCGATCTACTCCACGTTCCTGCAGCGGGGCTACGACCAGCTGATCCACGACGTGGCGATCCAGAACCTGCCGGTGCTCTTCGCCCTGGATCGCGCCGGCATCGTCGGCGGCGACGGGCAGACGCACAACGGCGCTTTCGACCTCGCCTACCTGCGCACCGTGCCGAACCTGGTGGTGATGGCGCCGGCCGACGAGAACGAGTGTCGGCAGATGCTGACTACCGGGTTTCGGCTGAACGGCCCCTCGGCGGTACGCTATCCGCGCGGCGCCGGAGTCGGCGCGCCGATCGAGAAGGAGCTGCGCGCGTTGCCCATCGGCAAGGGCGAAATCCGCCGGCGCGGCCGGAAGGTCGCGATCCTCGCCTTCGGCTCGATGCTCAAGCCGGCGCTGGAGGCGGGGGAAACCCTGGGCGCCACGGTCGCCAACATGCGCTTTGTCAAGCCAATCGATGCCGGCCTCGTGGCCGAACTCGCGGCAACGCACGAGCTGATCGTCACTGTCGAAGAGCACCAGATCATGGGAGGGGCGGGCAGCGCGGTGCTGGAGGCGCTCGCGCATTCGGGCTGCCGTGCGCTGCAGCTCGGGCTGCCCGATCGCTTCGTCGACCATGGCGATTCGGCGAAGCTGCTCGCCTCGGTGGGGCTGGATGCCGCGGGGATCGTGAAATCGATCCGGGCGGCAATACCCGAGTAAAGCACTAGGGGATATAATCGTTCCATGAAAGCCAAGGACCTGCACAACATCCCCGACGTCCAGGCTGCGCGCGATTCGCGCAAGCTCGCGATCGACCAGGTCGGGGTCAAGGCGATCCGCCACCCGGTGCGCATCACGGAGCGCGCGGGCGGCACGCAGCACACCATCGCCAGCTTCAACATGTATGTCGGCCTGCCGCACCAGTTCAAGGGCACGCACATGTCGCGCTTCGTGGAGATCCTCGCGGCGCAGGAGCGCGAGCTCACGGTGGACAGCTTCAAGGCGATGCTCAAGGAGATGGTCGAGCGCCTGGAAGCCGAGGAAGGCCGCATCGAGATGGTCTTTCCCTATTTCATCGAAAAAAAGGCCCCCGTGTCCGGCGTACGCAGCCTCATGGATTACGAGGTCACGTTCATCGGCGAAGTGAAGAAGGGCCGGCAACACTTCGCGATGAAAGTGCTGGTGCCGGTGACCAGCCTGTGCCCCTGCTCGAAGAAGATCTCCGACTACGGCGCGCACAACCAGCGCTCGCACGTCACCGTCACCGCGACGACCAGCGACTTCGTCTGGATCGAGGAAATCGTCGACCTGGTCGAGAAGCAGGCCTCCAGCGAGCTCTACGGGCTGCTCAAGCGCCCGGACGAGAAGTTCGTCACCGAGCGCGCCTACGACAACCCGAAATTCGTCGAGGACATGGTGCGCGACGTCGCGGCGATCCTCAACCTGGACGAACGCATCACCGCCTACGTGGTCGAGTCGGAGAATTTCGAGTCGATCCACAACCACTCCGCCTACGCCCTGATCGAGAGGGAAAAACGGGTTTCCTAGCCCGTTTGGTCCTGGCCCTGCTCGTGGCTGACGACGCCGGCGCCCAGGATTTCGCGGCGCAGCGCGCGCGCCTGGTGGCCGAGGTCGAGGCGACCTACGCCGAGACGCGCGCCCTCACCGGGCTGGCGGCGATGTCGCCGCGCGTGCGCGCGGCGCTGGGCAAGGTCGAGCGCCATCGGCTGGTCCCGACCGGGCAGCGGTCGCTCGCCTACCGCAACCATCCGCTGCCGATCGGCCTGGGGCAGACCATCTCGCAGCCATATATCGTCGCCCTTTCGGCGGACCTGATCGCGCCGCAGACGCAGCATGTCGTCCTGGAGGTCGGAACCGGCTCGGGCTACCAGGCGGCGATCCTCGCTGAGATCGTTTCCAGGGTCTTTTCCATTGAAATCATCGAAACCCTCGGCAAGAAAGCAGAGCAAGACCTCAAGCAACTGGGGTACGCGAACATCGAGATCCGCATCGGCGACGGCTACCAGGGCTGGCCGGAGAAGGCGCCCTTCGACGGCATCGTGGTCACCGCCGCCGCGCCGCGGGTTCCCGAGGCGCTCATCGAGCAGCTCAGGCCCGGCGGCAGGATGGTGATCCCGGTGGGCGAGCCGGGCGGGGCGCAGGACCTGGTCCTGATCACGAAGCGCGCCGACGGCGGGTTCGAGCGCCGGAGCGTGCTGCCCGTGCGCTTCGTGCCCCTGGTCCCCGGAAAGTAAAGCTCAATAGCGGCGCGTGAGGGTCATGGTCTGACCCTCGCGCCGCATGTCCATCCGTCCGAGGAAGGAATTGCCGAGCAGGGCGACCGGGAGGCCCGACTCGATGACGATCGCCTGGACGTTCTGCAGCTCGATGTCGCCCACGCGCACGCTCGCCAGGGTGACGAGCCACGCCGGCGCCGGGCCGCTCGCGGTCTGCGTAGTCACGCGCTGGCCGTTCTGGTAGTCGATTCGCAGGCGGCTCGCATCGCTCGCCGGGATCGCGACGGAGGTCGCGCCGGTGTCGACCACGAAGCGGATCGCGCCGCCGTTGACCTGGCCCTCGGCCATGAAATGCCCGCCGGCGCCGACCGCGAGGGTGACGGTCTGCGCACCGGAACCCGCGCGCGCGCTGCTGTAGGTCTGGCCGCGCTGCAGGATCCTGCGCTTGCCCTCCACTTCGACAGTGGCGCGGTCCTTTTCGACCGAGATCAGGGTGACGCCGCCGAAGCTCTGCCCGACCTTGACCGTTTTCGGCGCGCCGGCGTCGATCGACAGGATCGCCGCCTTGGTGTCGAAGGTGCCGATCAGCGCCACGTCGGCGGCCGCCGCGGCGCAGGGGACCAGCGGGGCGAGAAGCGCAATACAATTTCGCGTCGTGAAGCCGGTCGCCATCTTCAGGCACGCCCGCAGTGAAGGTCCGGGCTATTTTGCCACTTACCTGGAGCGCCGGGCGATTCCCTGGAAGCTGTTCGCGGTGGACGAGGGCAGGGATTTGCCCAAGGACGTGCGCCGCTTCTCCGGGCTCGTCCTGATGGGCGGCCCGATGAGCGTCAACGACGACCTGCCCTGGATCGGGCCGGCGCTGGAACTGGTGCGCGAGGCCGTGCGCAAGGACGTGCCGGCGCTCGGCCATTGCCTGGGCGGCCAGCTGATGTCCCGGGCGCTGGGCGGAGAGGTGACGCGCGCCCGCGTCAAGGAGATCGGCTGGGGCGAGGTGCAGGTCGCCGACAACGCGGTGGCGCGCGAATGGTTCGGCGCGCTGGCGTCGTTCGAATCGTTCCACTGGCACGGCGAGACCTTCAGCATTCCGCCCGGCGGCACGCGCGTGCTCGAGAACAAGCATTGCGCCAACCAGGCCTTTGCCCTTGGCAAGCACCTCGGCATGCAATGCCACGTCGAAATGACCGAAGAGCTGATCCGCGGCTGGTGCCGCGGCGGCGCCGACGAGATCGAGGCGGCGAAGGATTCGCCGGGCGTGCAGACGCCGGCCCGGATCGAGAAGAACCTCGATGCGCGCGTCGCCGCGCTGCACGCGGTGGCTGACCGGATCTACGAGCGCTGGACGCAAGGCCTGGCGCCGGGTTAGCCCGGGATGGTTGTCCATCAGGCGCCGCGCCGCTCGCCACCGTGATCCAGGACATCCTCAGCCTGCTGGTGTACTTCGCGGTAGTGCGCGCCTTCGGTCTGTGATTTCCACCAGCACCGGAAGCGCGACGGTTCGCACCGCCCGCAGCGCGTGGGTGGCGATCCTTCCTCTAGCCCTTGGCCCTGGCGCGCGCGCGCCGCGCGCGCACCGCGGCGGCAAGCTCTTCGAGCACGGGCGCGGTCTGCGCGAAGCCCAGGCACGCGTCCGTGATCGACACGCCGCGCTTGAGCGGCGCGCCGGACGCCAGCTCCTGGCGGCCCTCCTCGAGGTTGCTCTCGATCATCACGCCGATGATGCGCGCCTCGCCTGCGGCGACCTGCGCGGCGACGTCGCGCGCAACCTCGATCTGGCGAAGGTGGGACTTGCCGCTGTTGCCGTGCGAAACGTCGATCATCACCTGCTCGCGCAGGCCGGCCGTGCGCAGCGCCGCGCAGCACTGCGCGACGTGCGCGGCGTCGTAGTTCGGCTTCCTGCCGCCGCGCAGGATGACGTGGCAGTCGTCGTTGCCAAGCGTCGCGAAGATCGCCGCCATTCCCAATTTGGTCATGCCGATGAACGCGTGCGGCGCGCGCGCCGCGAGGATCGCATCGGCGGCCACCTTGAGGCTGCCCTCGGTGCCGTTCTTGAACCCCACCGGGCAGGAAAGACCCGAGGCGAGCTGGCGGTGGCTCTGGCTCTCGGTGGTGCGCGCGCCGATCGCGCCCCAGGCAACGAGATCGATGATGTACTGGGGGCTGAGAAGGTCGAGGAACTCGGTGCCGGCGGGCAGGCCGAGCAGCGCGAGGTCCAGCAGCAGGCGGCGCGCGCGCTCCAGCCCCTCGTTCATCGCGAAACTGCCGTCGAGGCGCGGGTCGTTGATGTAGCCCTTCCAGCCCACCGTGGTGCGCGGCTTCTCGAAATAGGTGCGCATCACGATCAGCAGCTCGACGCGCAGCCGCTCGGCCTCGGCCTTGAGCCGGAGCGCGTATTCCATCGCCTGGTCGTGGTCGTGGATCGAGCAGGGGCCGACCACGACCACAAGGCGGTCGTCGCCGCCGTGCAGCACGCGCGAGATCGCCGCGCGGGCGGACTCGACGAGCGCCAACGCGGCGTCGTTGGCCGGCACGCGTTCCAGCAGCAGGCTCGGCGTGATGAGCGGCCGCACCGCGCCGATGCGCACGTCGTCCACGCGCGCGGCGCTGCTGGCGGTTTGTGCGGGGCAAGTCTCGTGGTCGTAGCGCGTGTCATCGCGCGGAGGCGCGCCCCGCGCTCCGCGCCCAGTGGTGGTCATCGGCGGCAGTCTATCCCAGGCTCCCTGGCATTGCGCGCGTAGAGCGGCAGGTCGTTCGCCAGGGTGGTAGCGGCAATGAGAAGTTCCGCCAGTCGCGCGCGGCCGGGTCTCTCCTGGATACGGCGACCGGGAATCGAACGCGTCAGTCGCG